>DATEZE010000060.1:0-6989 GCA_035255845.1 Burkholderiaceae bacterium
ACTCGGGCCGCGCCAGCTGAGACAACGAAAACGACGGGGCTGGCTTGTCGATCAGCGGCGACGGGATCTCGCGCGGGTTCAGCCACAGGCCGCGCATCAGGAAGGCCGCGACGACAAGAAACGCGACGAGCGGCAGCAGATAGACGACGACTTTGCGCATAGCCGAATCGAACGCTTAAACCGCGACCCGCGCGCCCTGCACTGCCTCGCGGCGCGCGAGCAGGCGGTAACGACGGTCGAGCAGCGCGGTGAGTCCGCCTATCGCCATCAGCACGCATCCGCCCCAGACCCAGGTCACGAACGGCTTGGAATAGACCCGCACGCTCCAGGCTCCGTTGGCGACCGGCTCGCCGAGCGAGACATACAGGTCGCCCAGAGGACCGGTGTCGATTGCGGCCTCGGTCATCGGCATCTGCTGCACGTTGTAGATGCGTTTCTCCGGGAACAGGTGCTGGATGTACTTGCCGTTCTTCGTCACCTCGATCGAACCGCGGGCGCCCTTGTAGTTCGGTCCGCGGATTTCCTTGGTGCCCTCGAACTTGAACGAGTAGTTGCCGACCGCGACGCTGTCACCGATGTCCATCTTGACGTCGCGTTCGACTTCATAGCCTTTCACCAGCGTCACGCCAATGATGAACACGGCCACGCCGAAGTGCGCGAACTGCATTCCCCAATACGCGCGGCCCTGGCCGGCGAGTCGCTCCCACAGTCCGCCCTTGAGATGTCGCACGCGCTCCTTGATGCCGACGGCGGCCGAGGCGATGACCCAGAAGGCGAGGAAAAGTCCGAACGCGATCAACGGCGTCCACCGGCCCGCGAGGAACGGCACGATCATCGCCGTTACGAAACTCACACCCAGCGCCCAGCGCAGGCGCGTCGCCAGGTCTGGAATCTCGGCCCTCTTCCAGCGCGCCAGCGGCCCGACTCCAATCAGGAACACCAACGGCGCCATGATCGGCACGAACACCGAGTCGAAGTACGGCGGACCGACCGAGATCTTCCCGAGGTTGAGCGCGTCGAGGAACAGCGGATACAGCGTGCCCAGCAGCACGGAAGCACAAGCGACCGCCAGCAGCACGTTGTTCATCAGCAAGAATGACTCGCGCGAGACGAGGTCGAACTTGCCGCCGAGGCCAACCTTAGGCGCACGCCAGGCAAACAGCGCCAGCGAGCAACCGATGACGAGCACGAGAAAACCGAGGATGAACACGCCGCGGCGCGGGTCGGTGGCAAAGGCGTGAACTGAGGTGAGCACCCCCGAGCGGACGAGGAAGGTGCCGAGCAGAGACAGCGAAAAGGTCGAGATCGCCAACAGCACGGTCCAGCTGCGGAAGCTGCCGCGCTTTTCAGTGGCTGCGAGCGAGTGGATTAGCGCGGTGCCGACCAGCCACGGCATGAACGATGCGTTCTCGACCGGATCCCAGAACCACCAGCCGCCCCAGCCCAGCTCGTAATACGCCCACCAGCTTCCCATCATGATGCCGAGCGTCAGGAAGCACCATGCCATCGTGGTCCACGGACGCGACCAGCGCGCCCAAGCGGCGTCGAGTTTGCCGCCGAGCAAGGCTGCGATCGCGAACGCGAAGGCGACGGACATGCCGACGTATCCCATGTAGAGCGTCGGCGGATGAACAACCATTCCCGGGTCCTGCAGCAGCGGGTTGAGATCGCGGCCGTCGGGCGCCGGCGGGAAGAGCCGGTCGAAGGGATCCGACGTCATCAGCATGAACAGCAGGAAGCCGACCGAAATCAGGCCCTGCACACCGATCACGCGCGCGGCCATTTCATCCGGCAGGTGCTTCGAGAAGGTCGCTACGGCGAACGTCCACCATGCGAGCATCAGCGTCCACAGCAGCATCGAGCCTTCGTGCGAGCCCCAGCTGGCCGCGATCCGGTACTGCAGGGGCAGCTGCGAGTTCGAGTTGGTCGCGACGTTCAGCACCGAGAAGTCGTTGTTGACGAACGAATACGCGAGGCACAGCCAGGCGAAGGTCACGAAGAACGCCTGCCCGCGTGCCGCCGGGCGCGCGACCGACATCCAGACGCGGTCACCGCGCGCGGCGCCGGCAATCGGCAGTGCCGCCTGCACGGACGCGATGAGCAGCGCGAGGATCAGCGCAAAGTGGCCAATCTCGGGGATCATGCGGCGACTCCTTGATGTGGCATCGTCATCAGTTCACCTTGACCGTCTTCTGTGCCTTGTTCGCCTGCTCGAGCGCGTGCGCGGCTTCGGGCGGCATGTAATTTTCGTCGTGCTTGGCGAGAACCTCGTGCGCCTTGAAGGTGCCGTCGGGCTGCAGCCGACCCTGGGCGACGACGCCCTTTCCTTCCTTGAACAGGTCCGGCAGGATTCCCGAATACGTGACCGGAATCACCTTGGCGGTGTCGGTCACGTTGAAAGTCACCGTCAATCCGTCCGATCCGCGCTTGAGACTGCCCTGCTCGACCAGGCCGCCGATGCGGAAGGATTTGCCTTGCGGCGCTTCTTTGTTGGCAACCTGCGTCGGGCTGTAGAAGAACACCAGGTTCTCCTGGAACGCGGATAGGACCAGCGCGGCCGCGATGCCCAGGCCGGCCAGTCCGCCGACGATCAGTGCGATGCGCTTATGGCGTGACTTCATGACGTGCTCCGTGCGCGCATCCGCTCACGCCCTGCTTCCAGCACAGCGGCGCGGCGGCGCGACTTCAGCTTCCAGATCTCGAGTCCAAGGACGATGAGCGCCATCCCGTACGAGCCCCATACATACAGGCCGTAGCCGCCCATCGACCAGAACGCGTCCCAGCTTCCCCAGTTCACTTGAGCTTCTCCTGCGCTGCAAGTTCCCGGACCCAGTCGGCGCGCTTCTCCCGTTCAAGGATGATCGTGCGCACACGGTGCAGGACGGCCGCGATAGCGTACATCCAGTAGGCGAGCGCCATGACCAGCATTCCCCACAACATCACCGTGGCCATCGACGAGCCCGTGACGCTGACCGAAGCACCCTGGTGCAACGTATTCCACCATTTCACCGAGAAGTAGATGATCGGCACGTTGATGACGCCGATGATTGCGAGCACCGCCCCGGCCTTGTCGGCGCGGCGCGGGTCGTCGATCGCCGCCTGCAGCGCGATGAACCCGAGGTAGAGAAAGAGCAGGATAAGTTCGGACGTGAGCCGCGCGTCCCACACCCAGTACGCGCCCCAGGTCGGCCGTCCCCAGAGCGAGCCGGTCCAGAGCGCCAGGAATGTCATCAGTGCGCCGCTCGGAGCGATCGCCGTTGCCAACATCGACGACAGGCGCGTATTGAAGGCAAGACCGATCGCGGCCCAGAACGCCATCACGACATAGAGGAACATCGACATCCACGCGGCCGGCACGTGGATGAAGATGATGCGGTAGCTCTCGCCCTGCGTTGCGTCGGTCGGGGCCGCAACGAACGCGATGTACAGCCCGATCACCGTGAGCAGCGTCGCGAGCGCGATGAACCACGGGATCAGTCGCCCCGCGAGCGGATAGAACGTCTGCGGCGAGGCGAACCAGTAGAGGCTGAAGCGCGGGGCGGTCGTTGTCGTCATCGTTGTTCAGTGCGCAAGGCGCAACTGCGGATCGCTCACTCCACCGAAATGCGCAGCGCGATGCCGACGAGCCACGGCGTCAGCACCAGGGCAAACAGCAGGAAGGCTCCCAGCAGCAGCAGATACGCGGCATAGGCAACACCGGAAGCCGCGGCCCCCACCGCTCCGGCGCCGAAGATCAGCACTGGAATGAAGAGTGGCAGGACGAGCAACGATGTTAACACCCCGCCTCCGCGCAGCCCGAGCGTGAGTGCTGCACCGACCGCGCCGATCAGGCTCAGCACCGGCGTGCCCAGCAGCAACGAGGCCGCCATGACCATCGTCTCGCTCGAACCGATATCGAAGACGACGCCGAAGACGATTGACATCAGCGTCAGCGGCAACCCGGTGACAAGCCAGTGCGCAGCGGCCTTGCCGAGCACGATCAGCGACAGCGGCTCGGCCGAGAGCAGCATCTGCTCCAGCGTGCCATCGGCGTGATCGTTCGCGAACAGGCGTGGCAGCGACAGGATCGCCGCCAACAGCGCCGCAACCCAGACCACGCCCGGCGCGATCGCCCGCAGCAGATTCGGCTCCGGCCCGATGCCGAGCGGCACGATCGTGACGACGACGACGAAGAAGAACAGCGTGTTCAGCACATCGGCCTTCTGCCGCGCTGCGAGCAGCAGGTCGCGGTGGATGACCTGACCGATGACGCTCAGCACACCGCATCCTTGGTCTCTTCGGCGAACACAGCAGCTCCACCCAGGTCAACGCGCTTGCGTCGTGCGGCGTCGACCGGCACCTCCTGGTGCGTCGTCAGCACCACGGTGCCGCCACCGCCGACGTGACCCGCGATCAGCTCGCTCAGCGCCGCCACGCCGCGTGTGTCGAGCGCGGTAAACGGCTCGTCCAAAATCCACAGCGGCACGGCTGCGCTCACGTACAGGCGCGCCATTGCGACGCGCCGCCGCTGCCCCTGTGAAAGAAAGCGCGCCATGCTGTCTTCGAACCCGGCCAGTCCGACCGCGTCGAGCGCCCTCGCGAGATCGCCTTCCGTCGCACGGCGGCCGCCGAGACCGACCGCGATACGCAGGTTCTCACGCACCGTCAGGTCGTCTTTAACGCCGTTCAGATGACCGATGTAGACGAGATCCTTCCAATAGTCCTCGCGCAGCCGGCGGATGTTGCCGCCTTTCCAGCGCACTTCGCCGGCGGTGGGTTCGAGCAACGCGCACATGATCCGCAGCAGACTGGTCTTGCCTGTCCCGTTGGGCCCGGCGATGCGCAGCAGCGTTCCGCGCTCGGCGGAAAACGACAGGCCGGAAAAGAGCAGCCGTTCGCCGCGCTCGCAGCGGAGATCGACGGCCTCAATCATGGACAACGGCACGCAGCATCATGTTGCGGCGCGCAGAGTACGGGAGGGGAGCGGCCGTTACAAGTTGTGTAACAGCCGGATTGGAGCTAGGTCAATCCGCCAAATGACTTGGGACAAAAGATGAGGCCGCACGGGGCGCGGCCTCAGAAACCACCGACCCAGGCCCTGCGAGCAGTGGCGGTCCGCGGACCTCTCAGCGCCACGAATAGATGTAGCTCACTCCGACGTAGCCGACGTTCTGCTGCGGCTGCAGGACCACGGTCGAGTTGTCGCTGTAGAGGAACGGCGTACCGGCGTAGGTGTAGCCCCAGTCATCGTAGGTCAGATGCTGGTAAGCCGCGTCCACTCGCAGCGACGAGCGCTCGCTGAAGCCGTAGGTGCCGAAGAGACGCAGCTCGGTGCGCTTGTAGACGATATCCGGCAGCCCGCCGGTGACGGCAAGCAATTCCGCGTTGCCCGGCGCCGGATTCGCGCCGATCGTCTGCGAATACTTGTCGGTGTTGTTGATGAACGAGAGCGTGCCGCCAAGCTTGAGCTTTTCCCCGACCTTGCCGGTCACGCCGATACCGGCATTGAAAGTGTTGTCCTCGAACGCGAGGATGTATCCGGCGGGGCGCGCCTGATTCAGCTTCTGGTTCCCGGCCGAGATGTAGCCGTTGATGCTCCAGGACTCCGACAACGCATAGCTCACGTCCAGCGTGTACGTGTCGAACTTGCTGTCCTGCAAGGCAAACTGGGTCGGCGCGTTGTAGCTGTCTTTGCCGTAGTCGATCGCGAACTGCAGCGACAGCGCATCGGTCGCCATCCAGTTGAGCAGCAGGCGCACCGCGCTGCGATCGCGGTCGGCCATCGTCGGCATGTAGATCGCGTTCGGCCCCAGTTGTGTCGTCGGGTCAGTGACAGGCACGAGGCCGACGCCGCCGAGGGCCGGCGCAAGCCAGTCCGAACCGTTGCGGGTGCTGCCGAGATAGCGGATCGAACCGCTGATGGTTTCGGTCATGCTGCGCCGGACCTCGAGCCACCAGCTTGTCTCGTCGGTCTGCTCACGCAGCGCGCTGACCCCTGTGTAGGACGCCGACGTCGTATATGAGCCACGGTCGATCGAGGTCCAGCCGACGCCGGCCAGCCCCTGGATCGACCACGGGAAGCGGTACGTCGCCTCGAGCTTGGCACTGTTGACCTCGCGCGAGACCCTCTGGTTGCTCGAGACGACCGTGCCGGTCTGGTTGTACGGCTCGATCGGCGTGTTGTCCTCGTTGTTCTGGTAGCGGTACTCGCCGACCAGCGAAAGCTTCGGCAGCGGATTCGCGATCAGGCGCACCTGGGCCAGGGTGCTCGTCACCTCGCCGCCGAGATTGCCGACGCCTGGCGGCGCGCCGCTCAGCCCGGCGCTGGTGAACTCCTGATTCTGTGTCAAGCGCGAATACGCAAGCTTGAAGTTGCTCTTCAACTCGGGCATGAAAGTGTAGGCGCCCGTCAGGTCGAAGTAGTTGAAGGTGTTGTCCGGCGCCGAGGCCACCGGCTGCGACAGATAGTCCTGCACGCCCGGCCCCGCAACGAGTGGCTGCCCGACCGCGTTGTTCAGCGTCGACGGGACGCCCGGCGTCAGCGCGCCGAAGTTGTTCGTCAGAAACGAGCCGTAGTAGCCGCCGCTCAGCTGCAAAGCCTGTCCGGAGTAGGTCAGGCGTGCGTCGACCTGAGTGTGGGTGTAGTCGATTGGCAGCGGGTAATACAGCACGCCGAAGCCGGCGGTCGATCCCGGCGTGAAGCTGCAGCCCGTGGACGTCGCGCCGGGGCAGAGATTGCCGATGCCGAACAGCTGTGCGCCGGTCTTCTTCTCGCTGCTGACCTTGGCGTCGAGCTGGTACTCCGGGCCGAACTGTTTCGAGCCGTTGATCCCGAAACTCTTGCGCTTAGTCGAAAGCTCGGTGTCGCCACCGGTTCCCGGACCGCCAAATAGATATTGCGAACTCGGCGTCGTCGTGCCGGTCCCCTGCACTGCCGTGTTCACCGTGTAGGGGTTGACGCGCCACAGCTCGTTGTAGTCGGCACCGAGCCCCCAATCGCCCTGCCGCGT
>DATEZE010000061.1:0-16404 GCA_035255845.1 Burkholderiaceae bacterium
TCGGCATCGGCATCGACCACTATGTCTCGATCCTCACCGACCCCGACATCTGGGGCCCGATGCAGGCGACCGCGCACTTCCTGTTCTGGACGATCCTGCTGCAGACGCTGATCGGCTTTGCGCTCGCCTACCTGATCGACCGGCGCTTTCGCGGGCATGATTTCTGGACCACGGTGATCCTGATCCCGATGATGCTGTCGCCAGCGGTGGTCGGTAACTTCTGGGCGTTTCTCTACCAGCCGCAGATCGGGCTGTGGAATTACGCGGTGTCGCTGTTGACCGGGATCCCCGCATCCAGTTTTTCGATGATCGGCGAGGTCAAGCTGGCGCCGTGGGCGATCATCATCGTCGACACCTGGATGTGGACGCCGTACGTGATGCTGATCTGCCTGGCCGGCCTGCGCTCCATCCCGGACTACCTGTACGAGGCGGCAGAAGTTGATCGCGCTTCGGCCTGGCGACAGTTCTGGTCAATCACGCTGCCGATGGCACTGCCGTTCATCATGCTGGCGATTCTCTTTCGCGGCATCGAGAACTTCAAGATGTTCGACATGGTCAACCTGCTGACCTCCGGCGGGCCAGGGTCGACCACCGAAGTCGCGTCGATCACGCTGAAGCGCGAGGCGTTTGAGAAATGGCGTACCGGCTATTCGTCGGCGTTCGCGATCATCCTGTTCGTTGCCGTGTTCGGACTCGCCAATATCTATGTCAAAGCGCTGAACCGCGTAAAGGCGCGCTGACGAAGATGAGCGCGACCGCACTCTCGCTGGCCCACTCGGTCGTCGAACCATCAACCGGCGCTCGCCGCTTCGCGGCGGTCATCGTGATTGCTTACGCGATACTGACGATGATCCCGCTGGCCTGGATCTTCCTGACTGCCTTGAAGTCGGGGCCCGACTCGATCGCCTATCCACCCAAGGTTTTGTTCTCGCCGTCGTCCGAGGGATTCTGCAACCTGTTCAACACGCGTTCGCGCCAGACCGACGAATACATCGCGCAACTGCCCCCCGTATCCAGCGAATGCGATCGCCTGGCGCGCGAGAGCAACATGGTGCTGGTCGGTCCGTCGAACTACGCCCCACGATTCATCAACTCACTGATCATCGCGTTCGGATCTACCGTGCTGTCGGTGCTGCTTGGCGTGACCGCGGCCTACGCGTTCTCGCGCTTTCGCGTGCCGGGCAAGGACGACCTGCTGTTTTTCATCCTGTCGACGCGGATGATGCCGCCGATCGCGGTCGCGATCCCGATCTACCTGATGTATCGCGAGGTCGGCCTGTCGGACACACGGCTGGGAATGATCCTGCTGTACACCGCGGTCAATGTTTCGTTGGCGGTGTGGCTGCTGAAGGGGTTCATCGACGAAATTCCGCGCGAATACGAGGAGGCGGCGCTGGTGGATGGCTACACACGGCTGCAGGCTTTCATCAAGGTCGTCCTGCCGCAGGCAGTGACCGGCATCGTCGCGACCGCGATCTTCTGCCTGATCTTTGCGTGGAACGAGTACGCGTTCGCCGTGCTGCTGACATCCGGCGAGGCTCAGACCGCACCGCCGTTCATCCCGATCATCATCGGTGAGGGCGGGCAGGACTGGCCGGCCGTGGCCGCTGGCACGGCGCTATTCCTTTTGCCGATCCTGATTTTCACGGTGTTGCTGCGCAAGCACCTGCTGCGCGGGATCACCTTTGGGGCGGTCCGCAAGTGAGTACGACTTCGACGGTCAGAAATTCAGATTCACGCTGGCCGCGCTGGCTACGGCGCGGCCCGATGGAACTCGCCGCCTGCACGCTGATCGGCGTAGGCGTGTTGATGCTGCTGCAACCGTTCGCGATCGAGCTTTACACGTACTCCTTCGTCACGATGCTGGCGGGCACGGTGGCATTCATGATCGTATCCAAGTTTCCGGAGTAGGCGTGGCAGATGGCTGAGATCCGCGTCGAGAACCTCAAGAAGAACTTCGGTGAGTTCATCGCCGTGCGCGACTCGAGCTTCACCGTGCGCGACGGTGAGTTCTTCTGCCTGCTCGGGCCGTCGGGCTGCGGCAAGACAACAACGATGCGCATGATTGCCGGCCTCGAATTGCCGACTTCCGGTCGCATCGTGCTGGGGGGTGAGGACGTCACGATGCAGCGTGCCTCGCAACGCGACATTGCCTTCGTGTTCCAACTGTTCGCTCTTTACCCGCACCTCAACGTGCGCGCCAACATCGCGTTTCCGCTGAAATCCCAGGGCATGCCGGCAGCGGAGATCGCGCAGCGCGTCGACGAAGCCGCACGCATCCTGCGCATCACGCATCTGCTCGACGCGCGGGTTTCGGGCCTGGCCAGCGGTGACCGACAGCGCGTCGCGCTGGGGCGCGCGATCGTGCGCCAGCCGAAAGCGTTCCTGATGGACGAGCCGCTTGGCGCGCTCGATGCCGAGTTCCGCCACCTGATGTGCGGCGAGCTACGGGCTCTGCATGATCGGCTGCACGCGACCACGGTCTATGTCACGCACGACCAGCTCGAGGCAATGGCGATGGCCGACAAGATCGCCGTGATGAACGAAGGCCGCATCGAGCAGCTGGCCGGACCGCAGGAAATCTACGACCGCCCGACCAGCATGTTCGTCGCGGATTTCATTGGATCGCCGGCGATGAATTTCTTGCCCTGCGCGACGCCCGGTGCAGGGCTCGCACGCGGCACTGCACACATTCGCGTCGATGACACCGAGGTGGCGATTCCTCCGCTCGTGCAGGAGGCTGCCGACAACGCCTTCGTGCTCGGGGTCCGCCCGGAGCACGTTCATCTCTCGGCCGATGCACCGCTGCGCGCTGCGGTTTACGGCACCGAATACCTCGGGACAACGCAGATCGTCACGCTGAACTTGCGCGACGGCACCACGGTCAAGGCGCGTGTGCCTTCCGACGTGCCGGCCAGGGTCGGCGAGAACGTCGGACTGCGACTGGAAAGCATGCGGCTCACCGTGTTTGCTCGTGCGAGCGGCGTGGCGCTGCGTTCGGTTCTGCATCAGTCGGCCGCCGCGCATGGCTGAGTTTCGCTTCGAATCGGTCTCCAAGCGCTTCGGCAGTACTGAGGCAATCGCGGAACTCACGCTCGCGGCTGCCGATGGCGAGTTCATCGTGCTACTTGGTCCGACCGGCGCCGGCAAGACGACGACTCTGCGGTTGCTGGCGGGCCTGGAGCGCGCCGATGCCGGCCGCATCTGGATCGACGGCTTCGACGTGACGCACGAGCCTCCTTCGGCACGCGACGTCACTTTCGTGTTTCAGCAGTATTCGCTTTACCCGCATTTGACTGTATTCGACAACCTCGCTTTTCCGCTGCGCTCGCCGGCACGACGCTGGCCCGCCGAGCGCATCGACGCCAAGGTGCGCGAGGTGGCGCGTCTGCTGCACATCGACGACAAGCTCGCCAACCGCGCCACGCAGTTGTCGGGCGGCCAGATGCAGCGCGTCGCGATCGGCCGGGCACTCGTGCGCGAGCCACGCGTGGCGCTTATGGACGAGCCACTGTCGTCGCTGGACGCCAAGTTGCGCGCGGAAATGCGCGTCGAGCTCAAGCGCATCCAGCGCGATCTGCACGCGACCGTGCTGTATGTCACGCACGACCAGACCGAGGCGATGACGCTCGCGACGCGAATTGGAGTGCTGGACCGAGGACGGCTGGTCCAGATCGGAACTCCGCGCGAGGTCTATGAACAGCCGGCGAACACCTACGTCGCCACGCGCCTCGGCAGTCCGGGGATCAACTTGCTGTCGCGCGCGCTGCTGCCGCGCCTGCAAGCGCCCGCGGAAACGGTGACGGTCGGCGCACGAACCGAACACGTGCGTGTGCACAAGGCGATCAACGGGGTCGCGTTCGGTCGCGTGCGCTGGATCGAGCACTTGGGCGACGCCAACCATCTTCATCTGCGCGTCGGCGATACCAGCGCCGAAAGTGACCTCGTGACGCTGACCGATCCCGCGACCCCGCTGGCGGTCGGCGACGCGGTCGATGTCGAGTTCATTGCGCCGCTCTACTTCGACGCTCAGGGGCGCCGCATTGCAGGTTGACGCCGTTCGCATGGACATTGCCCTCGCACGCACGATCGTCGAAGCGCTGGCCCGTCGCGTCATTGCGCACACGGACGAACTGACGCAGCTCGACCAGGCGATCGGCGATGGTGACCATGGCCTGAACATGAAACGTGGCTTCGAAGCGGTGCTCGCCGATCTCGATGCGCTCGCCGCCGGCGACGCGGGAACGCTGTTCACGGGAGTCGGCAGAACGCTGGTGATGAAGGTCGGAGGTGCCTCTGGCCCGTTGTACGGAACGCTGTTCATGCAACTCGGCAAGAGCTGGCCGGCTGTGTTCGACGCCGCCGGCTTGCATGCGTGCTGCAAGGCCGCGGTCGAGGCCGTTGCGGCGCGGGGCAAGTCGCAGCCCGGCCAGAAGACGATGCTCGACGTCCTGATACCGGTCGTCGCCGGGCTGGAACGCGACCCGGATGTCGCCGCGCTGCGTGCAAGTGCAGCGGCTCGCGCACAGGCGACCATTCCAATGGAAGCGCAGCGCGGGCGCGCTTCATTCCTGAAGGAGCGCTCGATCGGGCACATGGACCCGGGCGCCCGCTCCAGCCAATTGATGATCGAGGCCGTCTGCGACGTATTGGAGTCCACACCATGAATGTCGGCATCGTAATCGTGTCCCACTCTCCGGATGTCGCCAAGGGCGCCGCCGACATGGTGCGGCAGATGGTGGGACACGGCATTCCGCTCGCATGGACCGGGGGCAATCCCGACGGCGGATTGGGCACGTCGGTTGAGGGCATTCTCGCAGCGATCGATGCGGCGTGGTCGGACGCCGGCGTCGCGATCCTCGTCGATCTCGGCGGGGCGGAGACCAACAGTGAAATGGCGATCGAGATGCTGCCGGCTGAACGTCAGGGCCGCGTCGTGATCTGTGATGCTCCGGTGGTCGAGGGTGCGGTCATGGCGGCGACCGAGGCCTGGGGCGGATCGGACCTTGCGGCGGTCAAGCGCACCGCCGAGGAACTGAACCATGAATCGGACTAGGGCATGACGATGCCCGGTGCCTCGGTCCGATTGCTGCACAGCGCCGGACTGCACGCGCGACCGGTGGTCACGCTAACCAAGCTCGCCAAGACATTTGCCAGCCGCATCCATATCGCCGCGCATGCCGACGGGCCATGGATCGATGCGAAGAGCGTCGTCAAGGTGATGGGCATGAAGACCCCGAGCGACACGCAGCTGTATTTCCGGGCCGACGGCGTCGATGCCGATGCGGCGCTTTCGGCGCTGGTCAAGCTCGTCAGCGACGACTTCCAGGGAGGCCCGGCGTGACGGCACGGGACCCTGCAGTGTTGCCGATGCCGCAGCGGCTCATTGGAAAGCCGGCCGCACCGGGATTGGTCTTCGGCCGTATTGCCGAGATCGCGCCTACGCCCGCACGTGGCAGTCGCAGCCGCGCCGGCCCGCCAGGAGAAATGCTGGCAGCCGCAATTGCCGAAGCCGTGCAACAGATCGAAGCCCTGCGCGGCGGCACCGCAGACGCTGACGCGCGCAAGATTCTCGAGTTCCAGATCGAATTCCTCAACGACCCGGCGCTACTCGAACCGGCCGAGGGACAGTTTGCCGAAGGCTTGGATGCGAGCCACGCCTGGTGCACAGCGATCGACACGCAGATCGCGGACTTTGAAGCGGCCGGCGATGATTATTTCCGTCACCGCGTCGGCGACCTGCGCGACATGCGCGCGCGCGTCCTGGCAATCCTGGCTGGCGAGCAAGTCTTACCGTTGCAACTGCCGTCGGATGCAATCCTGCTCGCCGACGACCTCGCGCCGTCGCGCTTCCTCGCGTCCGACTGGCAGCCGCGGCAGGCAATCGTTCTGCGCAACGGCTCTGCCACTGCCCACGTTGCGCTGCTTGCGCGTGCACGGCGCGTACCGATGGTCGTGGGCGTGGGCGACGCACCGATCGCCGACGGCACATTGGCGATCCTCGACGGGGCCGAGGGCACGCTGGAGTTGTCGCCCGACGCGGCGCAGCTCGAGGCCTATGCGCTGCGCCGCGCACACGCCGACGATGAGCACGAGCGCGATGCTCAAGCCGCGACGCGGCCTGCGGTGACACTGCAAGGCGAGCGCGTTCAGGTGCTGCTGAACGTTTCAACGCTCGAGGAGCTCGATTCCATCGATCCTGCGATCTGCGACGGCATCGGCTTGGTACGCACTGAGTTGTTATTTGCGCACGGACCGCCGGACGAGGCGACCCAGGTCACCTTTTATCGGCGCCTGCTCGATTGGGCCGGCGGTCGTCCCGTTGTGATCCGCACGCTGGACGCCGGCGGCGACAAGCCGATTGCAGGCGTCACGATCGACGGCGAGTCGAATCCGTTTCTCGGTGTGCGCGGCGTGCGGTTATCGCTCGCGGCGCCGCAGCTGTTCAAGGTGCAGCTGCGCGCACTGCTTGCCGCCGCGGTCGCCGGTGACCTGCGCATCATGCTGCCGATGATCACCGCACCGGCCGAAGTCGTGAAGGTGCGCGCCCTGCTGGTGCAGGCGGCCGCCGAGCTTGCCGCGGAGCACCGGCCGTATGCCGTGCCGCCGCTAGGCATCATGGTCGAAGTGCCGGCGGCAGCACTCGCGCTCGAAGCGTTCGATATCGATTTCGCATCGATCGGTTCGAATGACCTGCTGCAATACACGATGGCCGCAGCGCGTGACAATCACACAGTGAGCGAGCTCGCGGATCCCACGCACCCGGGCTTCGATGCACTGCTGCGCATGATCGTGCGCAGCGCCGCCGCGCGCGGCTTTTCGCTCTCGCTGTGCGGCGACCTGGCCGCTCAGCCGCGCCATGTGCCGGGGCTGCTCGCCGCCGGCCTGCGTGCGCTGTCGATGCCGGCGACCTCAGTGGGCGCGGTCAAGGGCGCGATCGCGGCTTGGTCCATGGCTATGGGATAGCCTTCCGTGGGAGCGCCGATCGAAGCCGGCAGCGCGGTAGCTGCCTACAAGCAGATCCTGCGAACCGCGCTCGAGCTGCGGCCGGCCGGCATCCGGCGGCGCTTGGCAGAAGTGCTGGGCAAGAACCGCAGCTTCATCACGCATCTGTCCAATCCGGTGTACTCGACGCCGATCCCGGCGCAGTACGTCGAGACCATCTTCTCGGTGTGCCATTTCTCGGTAGGCGAGCGCGAGTCTTTTCTGGCCGCATATGAACGCGCGCACCCGGGACGCCTCGCGCGACCATCGGCTCGCACCACATGGCGAAGCCTCGAACTACGCCTGCCGGATCTCAACAATCCGGAGAAGAATGCGCATCTCGATCGGCTGCTGCAGGATATGGGGCTACGTATCGCCCACCTGATGCAGACCGATCTCGACAACGGCGCGCAGGACGGATGAGCACAGGAGACAACGGATGAAGAAATTCATCAACGCCGTCGACGAAGTAATCACTGAGAGCCTTGCGGGCTTCGCCGCCGCGCATGCGGACATCGTGGTTCTCGGCACCGAGAAGAAGTTCGTGCAGCGTAAGACGCTGAGACGTGGCAAGGTAGCGCTGATCTCTGGTGGCGGCTCGGGCCACGAGCCGCTCCACGCGGGCTTTGTCGGTCACGGCATGCTCGATGCGGCCTGCCCGGGTCAGGTCTTCACATCACCGACGCCCGATCAGATGGCCGCTGCGGCCCAGGCGGTCGAATCCGGCGGCGGGGTGCTCTACATCGTCAAGAACTACGAGGGCGATGTGATGAACTTCGAGATGGCCGCGGAGCTGGCAGAGTCGCCCGTCGCGCGCGTGATCACCGATGACGACGTCGCGGTCGAGAAGTCCACCTGGTCGACTGGCCGGCGCGGCGTTGCCGGAACCCTGGTGGTCGAGAAGATCGTCGGCGCCGCTGCGGAGCGAGCACTTGATCTCGAAGCCTGCCGACTGCTCGGCGAACGGGTGAATCAGGCCACACGTTCGATCGGCGTCGCGCTGACGAGTTGCACCGTGCCCGCCGCGGGCAAGCCGACCTTCCAACTGGGCGAAGCCGAGATGGAATTCGGCGTCGGCATCCACGGCGAGCCTGGCCGGCGACGCGTGCCGCTCACTGCGGCGAATCAGATCGCCGAGGATATGGCCGCGGCGATCGCCAATGACTTCGGCGTGCGCAAGGGGCCCTGCCTGCTGCTCATCAACGGATTCGGCGGCACGCCGATGATCGAGCTTTACCTGATGTACCACGACCTGCGCACGATCCTCGAGGCGCGCGGCTTCGTCATCGCGCGCTCCCTTGTTGGCAGCCTCGTCACCTCGCTCGACATGGCCGGGTGCTCGGCCACGGTCACGCTGCTCGACGACGAGCTGATGCGCCTGTGGGATGCGCCGGTCCACACGGCGGCCTTGCGCTGGGGCATGTAGGGACTGTCAGGACCGGCAAAGTTCGCCAAACACCGAGAATCCATCGGCGACAGGAGACAGCGATGGCCCAGATCGTGTTCCGCAACGTGAGGATCATCGACGGCAGCGGGGCGGCCCCGTTTGCCGGCGAGGCCCTGATCGAAGGAAATCGCATTCGAGATATCGGCTCACGGGTGGCTGGATCGCCTGGTGCGCGCGTTATCGACGGCGCAGGGGCCGTGCTGATGCCCGGACTAATCGAAGCCCATTCGCACCTGAGCTTTCTCGACGCCCCTGATCTCGAGAGCCTGGGCTTCATGCCGGTCGAGGAGCATCTGCTGCGCACTCTGAAGAACGCGAAGAAGATGCTCGACCAGGGCTTCACGGCGTGCAACAGTGCCGCCGCCGCCAAGGCACGGCTCGACGTCGTGCTGCGCAACGCCATCGACGCCGGCGACTTTCCCGGCCCGCGCACGCGCGCGGCGAGCCCCGAGCTCACGGTTTCCGGCGGGCTCGGCGACGTCAACCTGATGCACATGGCGCGCTCCACGTTCTCGATCGTCTGCAATGGCGCCGATGAGTTCCGCAAGGTTGCACGGCAGATGGTGCGCGAGGGCGTTGATACCCTGAAGATCAATCCCTCGGGCGACGAGTTCGTCCCGCATGCCCGCGCCGCCCAGACCGTGATGACCGAGGCGGAGATCGACGCCGTGTGCGATGTCGGCCGCGCGCACGGCAAGCGCGTCGCCGCCCATGCGCGCAGCGCCGGCGCCGTGAAGCTCTGCATCAAACACGGAGTGGAGATCATCTACCACGCCACACTCTGCGACGAGGAAGCGCGCGCAGCACTCATCGACGCACGCGATCGCGTGTTCGTGGCGCCAACGCTGGGCATCACGTGGACCACGCTGTACGAGGCCGGCAAATGGGGGCTGACCACAACCATGGCAGAGAACATGGGCATGAAGCGCGAGCTCGAGATCGCCGTTGACAACATGAAACGACTGGCGGCCGCCGGCGTGAGAGTCCTGCCCGGCGGCGACTACGGCTTCGCCTGGAACCCGATCGGCACCGACGCGCGCGATCTCGAGCATTTCGTCAACCTGCTCGGCTTCACGCCGCTTCAGGCCATTCGCGCCGCTACGGAGTTCGGCGGCCAGATCATGCTCATGGGCGGCGAGCTTGGTCTGTTGAAGACCGGGTATCTAGCCGACCTGCTGCTGGTCGACGGCGATCCGTCCATTGATGTACGCGTGCTCCAGGATGCGCAGCGCTTGATTGGCGTCATGAAAGACGGGGTCTTTCACAAGGACCCGGGGCAGCGCGCCACACTGGCGCGGGTTGCCTAGGGACGCCGGTCATCGTTAGCGCCGGCTTGCGCGACGACGTTCCGCACGCATGCGAAGATCGCGGCGATCCAACTTACGGAGGGTCGCATGCACCCTTGGCAGCAGCAAATGGAACTGCTGCGTGCACGCACGGCAAAGCCCGGGCTGGTCGATCCCGCCCGCGCGCGCACGCTGAGCGGGCTCGCGTTCCTGCAGGCCATCGTCGACGGCACCATTCCCGATCCGCCGATCACGCACACGCTCGACTTTTACCTGCTCGAGGTTGAACAAGGCCGAGCGGTGTTCCAGGGACTGCCCGCCTTTGCGCACTACAATCCAATCGCGACCGTGCACGGCGGATATCACGCGACGCTGCTCGACTCGGCAATGGCCTGCGCAGTACAGACACTGTGCGAGGTGGGCCGTGCCTACACCACCCTCGAATTCAAGATCCATTGCGTGCGCGCGCTGACCGAGGCGACTGGCCCGGTACGCGCAGAGGGCAAGGTCGTTGCCGGCGGCCGGCGCATGGCAACGTCCGAGGGGCGCCTCGTTGACAGCGAAGGGCGGTTGTATTCGCACGGTACGACGACTTGCATGCTGTTCGATCTGCAGAGTTGAGCACTACGGATATGGTCCAGTCCGCCCCGACCGACGCTCAGGCGCTCGACAACTCGGTGGAGAAGTCGGCCGCGGTACAGCGCTACTGGGACGAGTTCTGCGCAGCGACTCGGCTCGACCCGGTGACGCCTTATCAAGCCTGGTACTTCGGCGACACGGCCGAGCTCGCGCATGAGCTGGTCGAACTCGTGCTGCATGGCCCGAAGCGCGCGACCGCGGGCCTGTCCGAATTCAACGACCAGATGCCCGCGGTCAAGCCGTGCGCCGCCGGCTACTCGGTGCTGACCGAATTCGACGGAACCCCGCGCGCGGTGATCCGCACGACGCACCTCGGGCGTCGCCGCTTTGCCGATGTCGACGCCGCCTTCGCCTGGGACGAGGGTGAAGGCGATCGCACGCTCGCAGACTGGAAGGCCGGCCATCACCTCTTCTTCACTCGTGAGCTGGCCCGGTTCGGGCGCGCCTTCGACGAGGCGATGGAGGTTGACCTCGAGCGCTTCGAGCTACTGTGGCCATTCGACGTCGCGCTGAATCCGGTCGCCTGCGGCCCGCGGCTGCTGCCCTGCCTGCTGCCCGGCGCAATGGCTTCCAGCGCGGCACTGCAGGCGCGGTACTACGCACGAGAGCACCACTTTGGCGTCTTCTTCGAGACGGGGCGCATGGCGGATATCGCGCAATTCCTGGCGCGCTACAACGCCGAGCGCGACGGCGCCTGGGTCGTGGTTGATGGCGGCGAAGTGCTGGGGACCATCGTCATCGACGGCGGCGCCAATGATGACCCGACCTGCGCACAACTGCGCTGGTTCATCATGGCAGACGCGCTCCGCGGTCGCAGCTTCGGCCGCCGCATGATGACGGTCGCGATGGATTTTGCCCGCAACCGCTACGCGCGGGTGCGGCTCGGCACGTTCGCCGGACTGGACGCCGCACGCCATCTATACGAGGCCTTCGGCTTTCGCAAGGTCTACGAAAGCCCGACGACGAAGTGGGGCCCAGAGGTGCTGGAACAGCACTGGGAGTGGACGACGTGACCGTGTTCGGCCTCCAGGCCGGACAGCTCGGCCTGTTCGCCTTTGCCGTCCTCCTGCTCGCGCTGACGCCGGGGCCTGTGTGGATCTATCTGATCTCGCGCACGCTGACACAGGGACGGCGTGCCGGCTACTTTTCGCTGATCGGCGTGACCGCCGGTGTGCTCGTGCACCTGCTCGCGGCGGCGATAGGCTTATCGGCACTGCTGCTGGCGGTCCCGGCTGCATTTGACGCGATCAAGCTGGCCGGCGCGGGCTATCTGCTGTGGCTTGCGTGGAACACGCTGCGCGGCGCTGGCTTCAGTTTCACTCCGCAGCCACTCGACCCTGTGCCCGACCGCGTGCTGCTCAGCCAGTCGTTGACCGCGTCGGTGATCAATCCGAAGGTCGCCGTGTTCTACTTGTCGCTGTTTCCGCAGTTCGTCGACCCGGCCAGCGGTTCGGTGCTGCTGCAAAGCCTGGCCTTGGGAATCGTGCATATCACGGTATCGACGCTGGTCGACGGCTCGCTCGTCACCGTCGCCGGCGCGCTGTCGAGCTGGCTCGCGCAGCGGCCGAGCTGGTTGCGCGTGCAGCGTTGGCTCCTAGGCACTGCATTCGGTGCGCTCGCGGTCTGGCTGGCGCTGACGCCGCGACAGCACTAGTACAGGCATCCGGATGTCCGCAGTCGCCGCCGATGTGATCTTCGACCGCTCGATGCCGTCGCCGGCGCGCATCGCGCACGCGATCCTCGAGGGATTTAACCGCCACTACCGCTTGTTCCGTTACGTCGCGCAGCAGGCTAAGTCGTTTTACGAAAACGGCGACTGGCAGCGAATGCGCGAACGGGCGCGCGAGCGGATCGATTTCTACGATCAGCGCGTGCTCGAAGCAGTGGCGCGCATCGAGCGCGAGTTCGACCTCGCATCGCTCGATGACGCCGAGCGCGACGCCTTGTGGCAGGCGGTCAAGCAGCACTATGTGACGCTGCTTGCCGACCACCGTCAGCCCGAATGCGCCGAGACCTTTTTCAACTCGGTCTGCACCAAGCTGCTGCACCGGGAGTACTACCGCAACCAGTTCCTGTTCGTGCGCCCGGGCGTGGCAACCGAATACATGGATTCGGACCCGCCGTCGTTCCGCAGCTACTACCCGGCGAGCGGCTTGCGGAAAACGCTGCGGCAGATCGTCATCGATGCCGGCATCGCCTGTCGTTGGGAAGACGTCGAGCGCGACCTGCGCTTCATCGTGCGTGCGGTGTGCGAGGCGCACCGCAGCGGAGACGCTTTCCGCCGACCCTGGCACATGGAGTCGGACTGCCAGATCCAGATACTGTCGTCGCTGTTCTTTCGCAACAAGGGTTGCTACATCGTCGGCCGCGTGATCAACGGCACGCGCATCACGCCGCTGGCTGTTCCGGTTCTGCGCAATTCTCGCGGGCAGCTGTATCTCGACACGATCATGTTCACCAGCGATTTGCTGGCGACGCTGTTCTCGTTCACGCGTGCGTACTTCCTCGTCGACATGGAAGCGCCTTCGGCCTACGTGGATTTCCTGCGCTCGATCCTGCCGCACAAGCCGCCGTCTGAGCTGTACACGATGGTCGGGCTGGCAAAGCAGGGCAAGACACTGTTTTACCGCGACTTCCTGCACCACCTGAAGCATTCGACCGACCAGTTCGTCATCGCACCGGGCATCAAAGGCCTGGTGATGTCGGTGTTCACGCTGCCGTCGTATCCCTACGTGTTCAAGGTCATCAAGGACGTGATCCCGCACCCGAAGGACACCGACCGGCAGCAGATCATGGGCAAGTACCAGCTCGTGAAGTTGCATGACCGCGTCGGCCGCATGGCGGACTCCTGGGAGTACTCTCAGGTGACGCTGCCGCGCGCGCGCTGCTCGCCTGAACTGCTCGAGGAGCTGCGCGCGTACTGCCCGAGCCAACTCGAGTTCGGCGAGGGCACAGTCACGATCCGACACGTCTACATCGAGCGGCGCATGACCCCGCTTAACCTGTACCTGACGAAGGCAAGCGACGCCGATCTCGAGCACGCGATGATCGAATACGGCAACGCGATCAAGGAACTGGCAGGCGCGAACATCTTCCCGGGCGACATGCTGTACAAGAACTTCGGCGTCACGCGGCTCAACCGCGTCGTCTTCTACGACTACGACGAGATCGAGTACATGACTGACTGCAATTTCCGGTCGGTGCCGCAGGCTCACAACGACGAGGACGAGATGTCGGCCGAAGCCTGGTACCGAGTCGACAAGCGCGACATGTTTCCCGAGCACTGGGGCACGTTCCTGCTCGGCGATGACCGAATCCGCGCCGCGTTCCTGAAGCACCATCCCGACCTGCTGAGGCCGGAATTCTGGAACACCCGTCGGGAGCGGATCCTGTCCGGTCACCTCGAAGACGTCTTTCCGTATCCTCAGGAGCGCCGTTTCCGCCGCCGCTTTGCGTCAGAATTCGACCCATCCTAGGAGACTTCGATGAACGACCCGATTGTCATCGTTTCCGCAGCGCGTACTCCGATCGGAGGCATGCTCGGCGATTTCTCCGCGCTGCAGGCCTGGCAACTGGGCGCCACTGCGATCAGGGCCGCAGTGGAGCGTGCCGGAGTCGCAGGCGACGCGATCGACGAGGTGCTGATGGGCTGCTGCCTGATGGCGGGCCAGGGCCAGGCCCCGGCACGCCAGGCCGCGCTCGCCGCCGGGCTGCCGCAATCGGTAGGCGCGGTGACGCTGTCCAAAATGTGCGGCTCCGGCATGCGCGCGATGATGTTCGCGCACGACATGCTCGCCGCTGGCAGTGCCAGCGTGATGGTCGCGGGTGGGATGGAGAGCATGACCAACGCGCCGCACCTGCTGGTCGGCTCGCGCAAGGGCTATCGCTACGGCGCTTTCACGACCTACGACCATATGGCGGTCGACGGACTGGAAGACGCCTACGAGCGCGGCAAGGCGATGGGCGTCTTTGCCGAGCAATGCGTCGCCAAATACTCGTTCACGCGCGAGGCGCAGGACAGGTTTGCGATCGCTTCGACCGAGCGATCGCTAAAAGCCAACACTGACGGCAGCTTCGCGTGGGAAATCGCACCGGTGACTGTCGCCAGCAAGGGCGGAGAGGTCAGGATCGACAAGGACGAGCAGCCGTTCAAGGCAAAGCTCGACAAGATTCCGGGGCTTAAACCGGCGTTCAAGAAGGACGGCACGATTACTGCGGCCAATGCCTCGTCGATTTCCGACGGCGCGGCTGCGCTGGTACTGATGCGCGAATCGACCGCCGCGAAGATGGGGAAGAAACCGCTGGCGCGGATCCTCGCGCATTCAGTGCATGCGCAGGCGCCGGACTGGTTCACGACGGCGCCCATCGGCGCGATCAACAAGGTACTGGCGAAAACCGGATGGAAACCGGGCGACGTGCACCTGTGGGAAGTCAACGAGGCCTTTGCCGCGGTGACGATGGCCGCGATGAAGGAACTCGACTTGCCGCACGATAAGGTCAACATCCACGGCGGTGCCTGCGCGCTCGGCCATCCGATCGGCGCCTCGGGCGCCCGCATCGTCGTCACACTGCTCGGCGCGCTGCGCAAGACTGGCGGCAAGCGCGGCGTGGCAGCACTGTGCATCGGCGGCGGCGAAGCCACCGCGTTGGCGCTGGAGACCCTGTGAAGCGCATCGCGCTGGCCGCTCCGCGCAGTGCGCTTGCCGCTTCGGCACCACGCGCCTAAGCGGGGACACGATGTTCGGCGCGCACGACCTGCCACTGTTCATCGCGACGGCGCTGGTGCTCAACGCGACACCGGGCGTCGACCTGTTGTACACAGTGACGCGCACGTTGCAGTTCGGCTGGCGAGGCGGCGTCGCGGCTGCGCTCGGCATCAGCACCGGCTGCGCAGTACACGCAGTGGCTGCGGCGCTCGGTCTCGCCGCCCTGCTCGCGACCTCGGCCTGGGCCTTCGTCGCCATCAAGTGGGCGGGGGCCGCCTACCTGCTGTGGCTCGCATGGGGCATGCTGCGCGCCGCACGCTCACCCGCGGGCAGCGCCTCGCAACCGGTCCCGGTCGAGGCCGCATCGGCGCTGCGCATCTACCGCCAGGGGCTGACGACCAATCTGCTGAATCCCAAAGTTGCGCTTTTCTTCCTGGCGCTGCTGCCGCAGTTTATCGACGCCGATGCTGCGAGTAAGCCGCTGGCGTTTCTCTTCCTCGGCGCGGTGTTTGTCTTCAACGGCACGCTGTTCCTCCTGGCCATCGTCGCTCTGGCGCATCGGGCTCGCAGTCTCGGCGCGCGCCCGTCGGTGCGGCGCGTGCTGAACCTGCTCGGTGCCTCGCTGTTCGCCGCGCTCGCCGGGCGGCTCGCGCTGTCGTCCCGCTAATGCGTCTGTCGAAAATGCCTTTCATGCGCCCACTCTGCCTGCGATCAAGCCGCGACCCTGGCGGCTCACTGCGCCAGTTCGTATGAGCACGGTGCTCGTCATCGGTGCTTCACGCGGCATCGGCCTCGAGTTCGCGCGCCAGTACGCTGCTGACGGCGCACGGGTCATCGCGACGGTGCGTCGTGCCGAGGACACTGCAAAACTACGCGAACTTGGCGCGAAACCGCTGCTGCTCGATGTGCTCGACGAGGCGGCGGTCGCGCAGTTCGGCGCGCAGCTGCACGGCGAAAAACTCGATATCGCGATCTACAACACTGGCGTGTACGGCCCCAGAACCACTGCGATCGCTGCGCCGGGCGGGCTCGACTTCGACGCCGTGATGCACACCAACGTGCGCGCGCCGATGCAGTTGATCCCGCAGCTGGTGCCGGCGCTGGCGTCCACCAGCGGCAAGCTGGCGCTGATCTCGAGTCGCATGGGGTCGGTTTCGCTGATGAGCAGCACGTCGGGGTGGTTGTACCGGGTGAGCAAGGCGGCCGCCAACGCGGCCCTGCGCGCGGCGAGCCTGGAACTGGGCCCGCACGGCGTCGTCTGCGTCGCGTTCCATCCCGGCTGGGTACGCACCGAGATGGGCGGCGCCGGCGCCGACATCGACGCGGCGACCAGCGTGTCGGG
>DATEZE010000062.1:0-2886 GCA_035255845.1 Burkholderiaceae bacterium
GGCTTATGCCGAATGCGTGCGATCTGCCCTCGGCGCCGCCGGCCTCGCGGCCTTTGAAGTCCGTGCCGTCGGCGCGCATGGTCAGACGGTGCGGCACCGGCCCGACGTCGGCTTCACGGTTCAGTTGAACGCGCCGGCGCATCTGGCGGAAGCTATCGGCATCGACGTCATCGCCGACTTCCGGAGCCGCGACCTAGCCGCGGGCGGCCAGGGTGCCCCGCTCGTCGCTGCCTTTCATGCTGCCGCATTCGGAGCGGATGCGCCGCGGGCGGTCGTCAACGTCGGCGGCATCAGCAACATAACGTTTCTGCCGGGCCAAACCCAGTCCACGCTCGGGTTCGATTGCGGCCCTGGCAACGTGCTGCTCGACCTTAACGCGGCACGCCACCTCGGTACCGCGATGGACCGCGACGGCAAGTTGGCGCAGCAGGGGCGCACCGACGGGGCGGTGTTGTCGCAACTGCTGTCGGACCCCTTTTTCGCGAAGCCCCCACCGAAGAGCACCGGACGCGAGCTGTTTTCGGCCGCCTGGATCGACGCCGCGACACGCGAAAACTGCCCGCCGGCCGACCTGCAGCGCACACTGATCGAGTTGACCGCCCGGACCATTGGCGATGCGATCGAACGCTGGTGCGGTTCGGCCGTGGATGTCATTGCCTGCGGCGGTGGCGCGCGCAATCCTGTGCTCATGCGCGCGATCGCGGCAGCGATCGCTCCCCGCGCGTTGCGGGCTTCAGACGAGTTTGGAATCCCGTCCGATCAGGTTGAGGCGCTTGCGTTCGCCTGGCTCGCTCGGTGCTTTGTCCGGCGCGAACCCGGCGCTGTACCGGAAGTCACTGGTGCACGCGGCCGCCGAGTGCTGGGAGCGTTGTATCCGGCCTGAAGTCGCCGCGCCGAGGCTCGGCACCAAAACAACGGGGGCGCCTGCGCGCCCCCGGATCACACAAGGCGTGAGCTCTTCAGGCAGAAAAGGATGACCCGCATCCGCAGGTCGTGGTCGCGTTCGGGTTCTTGATCACGAACTGCGCGCCTTCGAGGTCTTCTTTGTAGTCGATCTCGGCGCCCACCAGGTACTGATAGCTCATCGAGTCGATCAGCAGCATGACGCCATTTTTCTCCATCGTCGCGTCATCCTCGTTGATGACCTCGTCGAAGGTGAAGCCGTACTGAAAACCGGAACAGCCGCCGCCCTGGACGAAAACGCGCAGCTTCAGCTCCGGATTGCCCTCCTCATCGATCAGGGCCTTAACCTTCATCGCTGCTGCGTCGGTGAAGAGCAGCGGGGCCGGCATTTCGACAGCAGCGTTCATTGAGGTTCTCCTAGCGATATTGGCCAGATTATAGAGGCTGGCTCCCCGCCCGGTTAATTCAGGCTGAATCTGAAGTGGACCCGCCGGTAGCTAATTTCAATGCCGGGCGGACCTCCGCTTCTTGATGAATAAGGTGGCCTTCGACCACGGCGCCATTGTGGATTTCAAGCGCACGGTAGTGGACATCACCCGTAACCTGCGCCTTCGGCTGAAGCTCCAGCACATCAGTCACGTAAAGCGGCCCCGTGACTTTGCCCGAAACCACCAAGTGAGCCGCGTGTACTTCGCCGATGACGTGCCCGAGTTCGCTGATGATGACCATGCCGACTTCGCCGTCGACGCAGTGGATATCGCCCTTAACGGTACCGTCGATGCGGAGTCCACCCGAATACGACAGCGTGCCTTCGATCGTCGTGCCCGATCCAACCAGCGTTCCGATCGTCTTCGGAATATTGCCCTTCGTCCCGAACATCGCACCTCCTACATCGCAAATGTCTGCTGCGCACGTGTTTCCCCGCCCGAGGTGATCGTCACCTGTACCGAGCGGACGGTCGCGCCCGATGGCAGCGCGAAGGTTCCTTCGACGCGCTGATAGTGACGGAAGGCGAGCGGCGTCGGTCCAGCATCTGCAATTGCGGGGTCAGGCAACTGGATCATCGACGAGGACCCGTCTTTCTGTAGGGTGACACGCAGGCCGATAGAGCCGACGAAGTCCCGATCCGGGCGGCCGCTTTGCTGCACCAGCAGTCGGTAGCGCATGTGCCCGTCGTCGGTATCGGGTTGAAGCTTGAAGCTTCGAATCACGACTCCACGCTGGGCGCCCTGCGCCGGCAACAGGCTTTCGAAGAACGCGAGATCGCCCTTGAGCCGCGCGTTGTCCTCTTCGAGCAACCGCATCTGTGCCGCGATCTGCAACTGCGTGGCGCGCTCTACCTTCAGCTGATTCTCAGCCTGGACCGCCTCTGCGGCAAGGCGGCCTCGTTCGGCGGTCATCTGCGACAACTGATCGCGCGTCTGCTGCAACTCGCTCACAAGTTGGTCAGCACCGGGGAAGCTGCTGCTGCGCGCATGGTGGTACACGAGCACCAGGCCAGCCGCCGCAAGCCCTAGCACAATCAGTGACAACGCTGTCCGGACGGTCCACGGAAGCCGCGTGCGAACCGCCACATGTGGTCCGCTGACAGAAAGGTTGCGCAGCCAAAGCTTCAGCTTCATCGACGGACGACGTTTGGAAGGAGCGGCACTGCCGCGCAACAAAAAAGCCGCGACCGAGCGGGCGAGCGGCTCTTGTTGTTCTTAGTGCGCGAAGTATAGGAGCGGGGCGCTGGTCGCTCATGTCATCGACTCGCCTGCCCCATACCGCGAAACGGCACCCTCGGAAAGCTGAAACGCGATCGCGGGATGCGATCGCGCCCACTCAGCGCTTCGAGAACTGCTTGCGGCGACGTGCCTTGCGCAGACCGACCTTCTTGCGCTCGACCTCGCGCGCATCTCGCGTCACGAGCCCGGCGCTCGACAGTGCCGGTTTCAAGGTCGAGTCATAGTCGATCAGTGCACGCGTGATGCCGTGGCGCAC
>DATEZE010000063.1:0-21939 GCA_035255845.1 Burkholderiaceae bacterium
CTCAACCCGAGTGTTGTGCTGGACAACTTCGGATGGGTGGCGTTGGCGCTGATCGTGCCGGTCGGCTTCAAGTTCGGATTGATCTACGTGCTCGCGCGGATCTTCAAGGCGAGTGCTGGCACTGCAATCCGCTCGGCACTGGCCCTGTGTACCGCCGGCGAATTCGGCTTCGTTCTGCTCGGGCTCGCGAGTCAAAACAACGTGCTTGCGAGCGACGTGCTGCAGGTGGTGCTGGCCGCGATGCTGCTTTCGATGCTGGCCGCGCCGCTGCTGATCCAGCATGCGGACCGGATCGTGATGCGTCTGGCGTCGGGCGAGTGGATGCTGAAGTCGGTCGAGATCGCAAAGATCGCCCAGCGCGCGATGGCGACTGACCGGCACGTCGTCATATGCGGCTTCGGTCGCAGCGGCCAGCATCTCGCAAAGATGCTGGAACAGGAGGGCATCGGCTATGTCGCCCTCGATGTCGATCCCGATCTGGTGCGCGAGGCTGCCGCCGCAGGAGAGTCGGTCGTCTACGGCGATGCCGCACGGCGCGAGACGCTGGTCGCCGCAGGCATTCGCCGTGCGGCGGCCCTGGTGATCACGCACGCGGATCAGGCAACCGTGCTCAAGGTGATGCACAACGCGCAGCAGTTGCGCCCCAATCTTGCTGTCATTGTCCGCACGCAGGACGATCATGATCTGGACAAACTGATGCAGGCCGGGGCGACCGAGGTCGTGCCGGAGGTGTTCGAGGGCAGCCTGATGTTGGGATCCCATGCGCTTGTCCTGCTCGGTGTGCCGATGGCGCGTGTCGTGCGTCGCGTCCGCGAGGCCCGTGACCAGCGCTATCGCCTGCTACGCGGCTATTTTCACGGAGCCGGCGATGACGACGACACGCTCGGGGACGAAGTGCACGAGCGATTGCATTCCGTAACGCTCGATGCCGGCTCGAGCGCGGTCGGCAAGCGCATCGGAGATCTGGACCTGGCCGTGATCGGTGCCGACGTCACCGCGGTCCGGCGCCGTGGCATCCGCGGCGCCGAGCCGACTCCGGACATGGTGCTGCACGCAGGCGACGTGCTGGTGCTGCGGGGCCTTGCAGAAGCTCTCGAGCTAGCCGAGGAGCGGCTGCTGCAGCGATGAGGGGCACTACTGCTGGTGACGGCCTTGATGTCGTTGCATCGCTGCGCGTCTAGCGCCCGCGAGCGTCACGCGGCGCGGCGTCGGCGCTGTCGCACTAGAACCGGCGCGAGATAAGTGCCGGTATAGCTGTCGGGGCTCGCCGCGATCTTTTCGGGAGGCCCGGTCGCGATGATGCGTCCACCCCCGTCGCCGCCCTCGGGGCCGAGATCGACGACCCAGTCCGCCGTCTTGATCACATCGAGGTTGTGCTCTATCACCACGACCGTGTTGCCCGCGTTGCGCAGCTGGTGCAGCACTTTCAGCAGCAGCGCAATGTCGTGGAAGTGCAGGCCGGTCGTCGGCTCGTCCAGGATGTACAGCGTGCGCCCGGTGTCACGCTTGGATAGCTCGAGCGAGAGCTTGACGCGCTGCGCTTCGCCACCCGACAGCGTCGTCGCGCTCTGTCCGAGACGCACGTAACCGAGGCCGACATCGAGCAAGGTCTGGAGCTTGCGCGCAATCGCCGGGACCGCGTTGAAGAATTCGAAGGCGTCTTCGACCGTCATGTCCAGCACATTGGCGATGCTCTTGCCCTTGTAATGGACCTCGAGCGTTTCGCGGTTGTAGCGCTTGCCGTGGCAGACGTCGCACGGCACGTAGACGTCCGGCAAAAAATGCATCTCGACCTTGATCACGCCGTCGCCCTGGCAGGACTCGCAGCGCCCGCCTTTGACGTTGAAGGAGAAGCGGCCGGCCTCGTAGCCGCGTTCTCGTGCGGTCGGCGTTTCCGCGAACAGTTCGCGGATCGGTGTGAAAAGTCCCGTATAGGTGGCCGGATTGCTCCGCGGCGTACGGCCGATCGGGCTCTGGTCGACATTGATGACTTTGTCGACGTGTTCCAGCCCTTCCAGCATAGTGTACGGCGCCGGTTCCGCGGCCGATCCGTAAAGGTGGCGCGCGACCGCGGCATACAGCGTGTCGTTGATCAGTGTCGACTTGCCCGAACCGGAAACACCGGTGATGCAGGTGAGCAGGCCGATCGGCAGGTCGAGCGAGACGCTCTTCAAGTTGTTGCCTTGCGCACCGACGAGCTTGAGCCAGTGGGTAAACGGCGGCGTCCGATCGGAGGGAACCTCGATCTGTCGGCGGCCCGCCATGTATTGGCCCGTCAGCGACTTCTTGTTCGCCTCGATCTCCGCCAGAGTCCCCAGTGCGACGACCTCGCCTCCGTGCGCGCCGGCACCGGGCCCCATGTCAACGACGAAGTCGGCTGCCCGGATCGCGTCCGCGTCGTGCTCGACGACGATCACGCTGTTACCCAGGTCGCGCAAATGCTTTAGCGTGCCGATCAGCCGGTCGTTGTCGCGCTGGTGCAGTCCGATCGAAGGTTCGTCGAGGACATACATCACGCCGGTAAGTCCCGAGCCGATCTGCGAAGCGAGGCGGATGCGTTGCGACTCGCCGCCCGACAACGTGTCGGCCGAGCGGTCGAGCGAGAGGTAGTCGAGACCGACGTTGACGAGGAAGCGCAGTCGCGATTCGATCTCCTTGACGATTTTCGCGGCGATCTCCTTCTTCGCGCCAGTGAAAGTCACCGCCTCGAAGTAGCGCGACGCTTCCGACAGCGGTGCCGCGGAGATCTGCCAGATCCCGCGCTGCAGTTCACCCTCGCCGATGAAGACGTTACGCGCCTCGCGCCGCAGCCGCGAGCCCTCGCAGACCGGGCACGGGCGCTGGCTGCGCAGCTTGGCGAGTTCCTCGCGCACGACCAGCGAGTCGGTCTCTTTCAGCCGGCGCTCGAGGCTGGGAATCACGCCTTCGAATGGATGGCGCCGCACCATTTTGCGGCCGCGTTCATTGGCGTAAGTGAACGGGATCTCGACGTCGCCGGAGCCGTGCAGGATCACGCGCTGAGCGGACTCGGGCAGTTGGTCGTAAGGCTGGTTGAGGTCGAAGCCGTAGTGCTGTGCCACAGCGACGAGCATCTGATGGTAGTACTGGTTGCGCGCGTCCCAGCCCTTGATCGCGCCGCTCGCCAACGCCAGTTCGGGGTGTGCGACGACACGCGACTCGTCGAAGTATTCGACGGTGCCAATGCCGTCGCAGGCTTCGCATGCACCCATCGGATTGTTGAACGAGAACAGGCGCGGCTCGAGTTCCGCCAGCGAATAGCTGCATACCGGACAGGCGTAACGGCTCGAAAAGCCGAGCTCCTGGCCGTTATCGACATCGAGCAGCAGAGCGCGGCCGTCGGCCAGTCGCAGCGCGGTCTCGAACGATTCGGCGAGCCGCTGCTTGGCATCGGTCCGCACTTTCAGCCGATCGACGACGACGTCGATTGAGTGCTTCTCCGCCTTGGCGAGAGGCAGCAGACTGTCGCCCTCGACGATCGTTCCGTCGACGCGGAAGCGCACAAAGCCCTGGGTCTGCATGTCGTCGAAGAACTCGACGAACTCGCCCTTGCGATCCTTCACCACCGGAGCGAGCAGCAACACTTTCGTGTCTTCCGGCAGCCCCAGCGTCGCGTCGACCATCTGCGACACGCTCTGCGACTGCAGCGGGACCTTGTGGTCCGGACAATATGGGGTGCCGACGCGCGCGAACAGCAGCCGCAGGTAATCGTGGATTTCGGTGACGGTACCCACGGTCGAGCGCGGATTGTGCGAGGCGGATCGCTGCTCGATCGCGATCGCGGGCGACAGGCCTTCGATCAGATCGACGTCGGGCTTTTCCATCAACTGCAGGAACTGGCGCGCGTATGCCGACAGCGACTCAACGTAGCGGCGCTGGCCTTCGGCGTAGAGCGTGTCGAATGCGAGCGAGGACTTGCCGGACCCGGACAGACCGGTGATCACGACGAGCCGCTCGCGTGGCAGGTCGAGATCGACGCTTTTCAGGTTGTGAGTGCGGGCTCCGCGGATGCGGATTTCATCCATCGACGAGGGCGGCTGCTAAAGCGAACTTGTTACTATAGCGACAAACGTCGTTGCGACCTTCTCTGAGCGCCGCGGCGCAGGCGAGAACGCGGCACGAGCCGCCCGCCGAACGGAGGAACGAGACATGGCATCGGTGAACAAGGTCATCTTGATCGGCAACCTCGGGCGCGATCCCGAGACGCGCTACACGGCCGATGGCGCCGCCATTACCAACATCTCGCTTGCGACCACGCGCCGCTATAAGGATTCGTCGGGCCAGCAGCAGGAGGAAACCGAGTGGCACCGCGTCGCGTTCTTCGGCCGACTCGCCGAAATCGCGGGTGAATACCTGCGCAAAGGCCGTCCCGTGTACGTTGAGGGTCGCATCCGCACGCGCAAATACCAGGACAAAGAAACTGGTCAGGACCGCTATTCGACCGAGATCGTCGCCGAGAGTATGCAGATGCTGGGCTCGCGTGAGGGCATGGGCGGCGGTGCTGACGTCGAGGGCGGCGAGGAGTCGCGTGCACCGGCTCCAGCGCGCTCGGCGAGTGGTCGACCGGCCGCGCAGAAACCGGCGACCAATGTCGCCGACATGGACGACGATATTCCGTTCTGACGCCGCGGCGCGGCGTCGTGCGACCGAGTTCTTCCAGCAACAACCGACTAAGGCAACTCTCGTCCGGGTAGCAGCCCGGCTGTTTGCGATCACTGCCGTTGCGCCGAGCCTGCCCGCGGGATTGAGCGCGCTTCTTGCTCCTGGGCTGCACCTTCCGCGCTCCGCGGTCCGGCTCTGTGCCGTCTCCGCGCACAAACTCGAAAAATGGACCTGAGCTTCTTGCCGGACTGGCCACCTGCGTTCTCGCCTGCTCTCGCCGTCGCCGCGCTTGCGCTGGTTGCATCGGCCGCGGGTGAGATCGCCGCGCGCTGGCTGCACCTGCCACGGATGCTCGGCTACCTTGCCGCAGGCGCTGTGTTCGGCGCCGGCGGACATCTCGTGGAATGGCTGAACCTTCAGCCGCTGCCGGCGCCGACGCTCTATGGAGCGCTCGACTTCGCGGCGTCGTTCATCCTGTTCGATCTCGGGCAGCGCGTCTCGTTCGGGTGGCTGCGACGCAACCCGGCGCTGCTCGGCGCGAGCGTGGTCGAGGCCGGTGTCACGTTTGTTGCGGTTTTCGTGGCGATGCGCATGCTCGATATCGCGCCACTGCCGGCGGCGCTGATTGCGACCATCAGCATGTCGACGTCGCCACCTGTCGTGCTAGCGCTGACGCGGGAAGTTCGCGCCCAGGGTCAGGTCACCGAACGCATCTTGCTGCTGACTGCGTTGAATTCGATTTATGCGGTGCTGTTCTCAACGCTGCTGCTGGCATGGGCAAGGCTGGACACACGCGGGCTGCTGGACGACTACCTGCTGCATCCCGCCTATCTGGTGTTCGGCTCGCTGGCGATCGCCGCGCTCGGTGCGCGCCTGTTTCACTGGGTCGCTGGTTTCGTCCATCACGAGCGCGCGGTGCAGCTGATCCTGATGCTCGCGATCATTTCGATTGTGTTTACGCTGTCGAGTGCGCTGCGGCTTTCACCGCTGCTTGCGCTGCTTGCATGCGGTGCCTTCGTGCGTGCCTTCGACCACGGCCGGCGCATGGCGAGCAGCGACGTCGGATTGATCTCGGCGCTGGCGTTAGTGCTGTTCTTCGCCCTGTCCGCGGCGACAGTCGAATGGCAGTTGCTGCTCGGCGCCGGCGTTCCCGCACTCATACTGGCGCTGGTCCGGACCTTCTGCAAGATTGCGGCTGTCGGGGCACTCGCACCATTGACTGGAATAGGCTGGCGCAAAGGCATATATGCCGGGATCGGTCTGCTGCCGATGTCCGCGATCGCGCTCATGCTGACGCACCAAGTGACGGAGATGAGCCCCAGGCTCGGCGCGCAGGCGGGCGCGGTGGTTCTGGCGAACGTCGTGGCGTTCCAGGTTATCGGTGCACTGGCGCTGGTGTACGCATTGCGGGCGAGTGGCGAAGCGAGGGAACAGTCGTGAGCAACGATCTGCTCGAATTCAAGAAGTCGGCGCTGCTGACGGTGGGCGTCGAACTGGAATTGCAACTGGTCGAGCGGCGCAGCGGCGACCTGACGCGCGCGGCATCGGACTTGATCGCCCTCGTGACGCGCAAGCCCTTTCCGGGAGACATCAAGCCGGAAATCACCGAAAGCATGCTCGAGGTGAGCACTGATGTGCACACGGCTTTCTTGCCGCTGCGCGAGCAACTGCTGGCGATGCGCGACAAGCTGGTCGTCGGCGCCGACCGGCTCGACATTGAGGTTCTGGGCGGGGGAGCGCATCCATTCCAGCGCTGGTACGACCGTCAGATCTACGACCGCCCGCGGTTTCGGCATGTCGCGGGCCTTTACGGCTACCTCGCCAAGCAATTCACTGTCTTCGGCCAGCACGTGCATATCGGCTGCGAAAACGGCACACAAGCGATGCAATTGCTGCATCGGCTTTCGGCGTACATCCCGCAGTTCATCGCGCTGTCGGCGAGCAGCCCGTACTACCAGGGCGTTGACACCTCGTTCGACTGCTCGCGCCTCAACAGCATCTACGCCTTTCCGCTGTCCGGCCGGGCGCCGTTTTTGACCGACTGGCCGGCGTTCGAGGGCTTTTTCAACAAGCTGCGCCGGCTGGGTGTTGTCGAGAGCATGAAGGATTTTTACTGGGACATTCGTCCGAAGCCCGAGTACGGCACGATCGAAGTTCGAGTGTTCGATACGCCGCTGACGGTCGAGCGCGCCGCGGCGCTGGCTGCCTACCTGCAAAGTATCTGCGCGATGCTGCTGCAAAGCCGCGAAGAGATCAACGAGGAAGCCTATCTTGCCTACAACTACAACCGCTTCCAGGCGTGTCGCTTCGGCCTCGAGGGCCAAGTGCTGGACAGCATCAGCGGCGAATCGACCCCGCTGCACATTGCGGTGCTGAGAACGCTGGACGCCTGCAGGCCGTACGCGCGCGATCTCGGTGCGAGCGATGCGCTCGAAGAGATCGAGCGCTGGGTGCGTGCCTCAGGCAACGACGCGCGCTGGCAGCGCGAGACGATGCAGCGATACCATTCACTCGCGCAGCTGGTGCTCGAGTCCGGCGAGCGCTGGCGCGGTGGGTCGGTGGTTGAGTCGTCGCCGCAGGCGGCTTACGCGCCTTGACCTGGGTGCAGCAGCTGCAGTACCTCTTCATGCAGCGCCCCGGCGCTCGCAATCAGTGACAACTCGGCGAGCGGGTCGCCGCCGCTCCAGCTGGTCACCACGCCGCCCGCTGATTCGATTACCGGAACTATGGCGGCCACATCCCAGTGCGCCAGGGTCGGATCGAGCATCAGATCGGCTCCTGCTGTTGCGAGTGCGAAGTAGCCGAAGCAGTCGCCCCAGGTGCGATACAGCCGCGCGCGGCGGACGATGCGCTCGGTGAACTCGTGGTTGTGCTGCTCGCCAGTGCTCCAGTGCGTCGTCGCGAGTACCGTGGCCTGCTCAAGGCGATCGCAGCTACGTACGCGTGTGCTGCGCGTGCTGCCGTCGGCCGCGTGCAGCGTGCACTCGTCGCCGTGACCGATGAGTGCGAGTCCCGGTACCGGGTGGGCGATGACACCGAGCACTGGCCGGTAGCCGCTGCCGTCATCGCGCTCGAGGGCGATCAGCGTGCCGAAGAGAAAGCAGTTGGTGATGAAGGCGCGGGTGCCGTCGACCGGATCGAGCACCCAGCGGTAATGCTCGCCTTCCTTGCTGCCGTGCTCCTCGCCGATCACGCCGTGCCGCGGATAGCGCTGCTCGATCAGTGCGCGCATCTGCTCCTCGGCGCGACGATCGGCGAGGGTGACCGGAGAGGCGTCGGACTTCGTTGACACCGCAGTGCCCGACATGAAATAGCTTCGAATCGTCGCGGAAGCAGCGCCGATGAGTTCGTGCGCGAACGGCACGAACTCACGGGCCTCGGCAGGTGCGAGCGGAGCACTGTAGCGCCGATATTTGCGCGTCACGCGTGCTTTCCCGGCGCGAAGAGTTGCGTGCAGTCGCCCCGATCGGCGGGTTCGACGATGGACGACGCGCAGACGCCAGACATTTTCTCGTGCAGCCGCGCTAGGACCGCATCGTGCGTGCCGTTGCGGTTCCACTTCTGCAGGCGCTGGCTGAGGCGCTCAAGCGACCGGCGGCTGCGTCCCGAATAGGCGTCAGGCGTGCGGGCCGCCTCGTCGATGATCCCGGCCGAGGCGGTCTCGATGCCGGGCCCGTTGGTCGGTGCGAGTTCGATGAGCGTATTTACATAGGCGCCGCCCCACTGCAACCGTGTCGCCGGACCCTTGGAGGTTTCGTAGGCCTGTCGTGCCCAGTCGATCGCCGCGGCATTGCCGGCCGGCGTCTTGCGTTGGCGCGCATTGGAAGCCAGTCCGAGCATGTAGTAATACGGCGAATGCGATCGCGTGAGCTCGGTGGTCAGCAATGCGTCCGATTCGTCGAGCAGCCCGGCGTCCGCAAGCATCGAACCGGCAGCGGTAATCACCGACTGACGTTCCTCGACGTCCGGCGTTGCGTGATCGGCCCAGACCGCCTGCTCACGTACCTGCGCCAGCAGCGACTGCGGCAGCGCCTCATTTTTGTGGTCGACCCGGGCGATATCGACCTTGGCGGACACCGCCCAGACGCGCGCGGCATTGGACAGCGTCGCATCCGCCGCCAGTCGATCCAGCACCGCGTTCAACTCCTCTTCCAACTGGCGTCGCGCGGCGGACTTCGCAGCCGTCGTGAATTCGACGAAGTCGGCGGCATACTGCACGATCAGGTCATAGTGCACGCGCGCCAGATCCGGGCTCGCCAGGATGCTTCGCAGGCTGGCCAGCGCATCTGCCTTCGCGACGAGCGGCGCCGCCTTCTTCGAATCTTTCGCGGCCGCAGCGATTGCCTGCAGTGTCAGCCGCGACGCCGATTCCCGCTGCTGTGGCGGGCAACGCTGGGCGAGCCGCACCATCGTCGCCGACAAGGCGTCAGTCTTCACCAGTTGCTGGTCATCGACTTCCCACGAGTAGTACGCGAGCATCCGCCAGTCCCGGGGGTCGACGCTCTCTCCGGCAAGCGCTGCTGCCAGTGCCTGCCGTGCCGACGAGCCACCGGAGAGCCCCTGGTCGAGCAGCTCCATGTACTTGTCCGCGTCGATCGATCCGGCAAGGCGCGTGATCTCGCTTCCGTCGGGGCGCAGCAGCACCATCGTCGGATATCCGGTGACGCTGAAGCGCCGACCCAGCAACTGCCCATTGGCCGTGTCGCCGTCGACGTAGACCGGTACGAAGGAGCGGGACTTCTCGATGAAGTCAGGTCGGACGAAGATCGTGCTCTTCACCTGGCTGCACGGCGGACACCAAGCCGCGGTCCAGAACAGATAGAGCGGCTGGTTGTCTTGCCGCGCGCGCGCGAACGCGCCGTCGATGTCGGGCGCCGCGGTCGGGTGTATCCACTCGATTCTGGCTGGCGGTATCGGTGGCGCGACAGGCGCTTCGGGCACCTTTGTGCAGGCGGCCGACAGAACCAGCCATGCAGCGGCAACTGTCAATCTCGTCATCGGAGCCTCGCGCCGGACGCGCAACTTTGCGCCCGCTGCAGCGGATTATCGCCGCAGCCGCCTGGCAATCGCGAGATAGTGGTCGACGCCGGGCGTCGCCGCGTCGGCCGACTTGGCCAGGTCGTCCCACAGGCGCACACGGACCGCATCTTCGGCGCGAGGCTGTGCGATGAAAACTGTGGCCTCGGCGTCAGTGAAGATTCCGCCCTGCAGTTCGAGACTGCGCTTGGAGTCGGCGGAAAGCGCCGCCCAGTACTCGACTCCGCTCGTCCGGCCGTCGCCGCGCGCGCAAAGATAGCGCTTGGCGTCGACATGCAGGCGGATCGGCTGCAGCACTGCCTCAGCGAAAAGGTCGCGCAAAAATGGCAGAGCGACGTACTCGTGGCGGTCGTCGACGCCACGCAGCGTCGGCGTCTCGCCCTGGTCGTTGATCAGGTGTCCGAGGTCGTGCAGGAATGCGGCGACCACGAGCTCGTCCGAGGCGCCATCTTGCTCCGCGAGCTGCCCGCATTGCAGCGCGTGCTGCAGTTGCGTGACCGGCTCGCCGCTGTAGATGCGGTCGCCCCGGGCGGCAAACAGTGCGGCGATCTCGTCGAGCGAAAGCCCCATTATGTGGTGCGAGCTTCGTTGGTCGGGTAGATAGCCGCCTGCTCTCCCATCAGCCGTGTCTTCGAGAGGACACCGGCGGATTCGAGAATCGGATAGGCCACCGAACAGAACAGCGAATTGATCCGCTTGAAGTCAGCGAGCAGGTCCAGATGCAGCGAGCTGGTCTCGATCGACTGCCGCGTGTTGTCCGACAGGCGAAGCAGGTGCTGGTTCGCGTAGCGCATCTCGAGTTCGCGGAATGCGACCTTTTCGATCATCAGAGATTGCGCGGACTTCAGATCACCGTTGAGGAAGACCGCAACCGCAAGTTGCAGATTGGCCACCAGGCGCGCGTGCAGGTCGGTGATCTCCGCGATTCCTGCATCGGAGAACGACAGACCGTGCCGGATCTTGCGCTCGGCCACATCGAGCAGCCCGCGTTCGACAATGTCGCCGACGTGCTCCATGTTGATCGTGAATTGGATCACCTCGGTCCAGCGCCGCGATTCGCCGGCGTCGAGCGCTTCGCGGCTCACCTGCGCCAGATAGCGCTTGATCGCGGAGTACAGCCGGTCGATCTCGTCGTCGCGTCGCCGTAAAGCTTCGGCGAGCTGCGCATCGTTGGTGCGCAGGACAGTCAGAAGCCCGGCCAGCATGTCCTGCACCGTATCAGCGAGTCGGATCGTTTCGCGCGCAGCGTTGCCCAGCGCGAGAGCTGGCGTGCCGAGTGCGAGCGGGTCCAGATAACGCGGCTGCGCGCCATTTTCGCTGGAGCGGCCGTCCGGGAGCCAAGTTTCGGTGAGGTCGGCGACGCGGCCTGTGAAGTGCATGAAGAGGAGCGCCAGCGCGACATTGAAACCGAGGTGAATCGCGACCACGAGATCGCGCGGATTCACCTCGAGCTGCTTGAACCAGGGGCTCGCGAATGGCAGCAGGGCCAACGCCAGCGCAACCCCGGCCGCCTTGAAAACGAAGTTACCGAGCGGCACGCGACGCGTGACCGCCTCGGACCGCCAGGTGGTCAGCATCGCGAGGATGCCGCTGCCGAGATTGGCTCCGAGGACGAGCGGGATCGCGACGTGCGCCGGCAGCACGGCGGAGCCAGCCAGCGTCGCCACCAGCAGCACCACTGCCAGGCTCGAGTAGCACAGCACCGAAAAGACCGCCCCGATCACCACGTCGAGCAGTACGTCGCCCGAGATCTGGGCGAACAGCGTTTTCACTCCGGCGCCATGCGCCAGCGGTGCGGTGGCTGCGCTGATCAGCTGCAGCGCGAGGATCATCACGCCGAAGCCGAGGATGATCCGGCCAATCTGACCGGCCCGTTCGTTGCGCCGTGACAGGTAGACGACGACTCCGACCGTGATCGCCAGCGGGGCGAGCCACCTGAGGTTTAGCGACAGCACCTGGACCATCACCGCGGTCCCGACGTCGGCACCGAGCATCACTGCGAGCGCTGCCGCCGTCGTCAGAAGCCCCTGGGCGACGAAGGACGAGGTCAGCAACGCAGTGGCCGTCGAACTCTGCAGCAGTCCTGTGACGCCGAGCCCGGCGAGGAACGCCGTGGCCTGGCCGTTCATGCTGCGCCTGAGGACCTGCCTCAACCCTGCGCCGTAGACGCGCAGCACACCAGTGCGCACGATGTGCGTGCCCCAGACGAGCAGCGCGATCGCGGCGATGAGATTCAGCAAGGTCGTCAATTCCGGCCGTTACCTCCAGGCTGGTTGGCCGTTAGGGACAATGGCCACGGCAACTTCGGGACCCGTGGCGTTCACCATGGCAACGAATACGTCTTCACGTTCGTAAAGCTCTTCATCGCCTCCTGCACGCCTTCCTTGTACCCGAGACCGGAGTCCTTGATTCCGCCGAAAGGCGTCAGTTCCAGCCGGTAACCCGGGACTTCACGCACATTCACGCTGCCGACGTTGAGCTCGGCGATGCAGCGGGTGACGACGTCGAGGCGGTTGGTGCACAACGAGGAGGACAGACCGTACGCGGTCGAATTCGCGACCGCGATCGCTTCGTCGAGGGAATCGAAACGGATGACAGGCGACACCGGGCCGAACGTCTCCTCCTTCACCAGCTGCATCTCCGGACTCACCCGGTCGAGGACCGTCGGCGCGTAAAGGGCCCCGCGGCGTTCGTTGCCGACCAGGAGCCTCGCGCCGGCGGCGACTGCATCCTTTACGCGGCGTTCGAATTCTCGGGCCGCGGGCTCATCGATGACGGTGCCCATGTCGGTGCCCGGGTCGAGCGGATCGCCGTACGTCACCGCGCGCGTCAGCACGACGAGCTTTTCGACGAACGGTTCGGCGACCGCGTGGTGGACGAGCATGCGTTTGACCGCGGTGCAGCGCTGTCCGGAATTCTTGTACGAGCCGCTGGCGGCCAGCGCCGCGGCCTCGTCGAGGTCGGCATCGTCCATCACGATGATCGGATCGTTGCCGCCGAGCTCCAGTACCTGCCGCTTGTAGACGGCCTTGGCTGCGATGTACTTGCCGACGGCGACTCCGCCGGTGAAGGTGATCAGGTCGACATCGGGATGCGTCAGCATCTCGTCGGCAATCTCGCGCGGGTCGCCTGTCACGACTGACAGCATCGGCGGCGGCAGTCCGGCCTCGTAGAGCACGTCGGCCAGCAGGAAGGCGGCCAGCGGCGTCTTCTCGCTTGGCTTGAGCACGACGCGATTGTTGGTCGCCACCGCCGGGGCCACCTTGTGGATGACCTGGTTCAGTGGATGGTTGAACGGGGTGATCGCGGCAATCACACCCTGCAGTGGCTCGCGCAGCGTGTAGACCTTGCGGCTCTTGCCATGCGGCGTCAGGTCGCAGGAGAAAACCTGCCCGTCGTCGACCAGGGTCTGGTTGGCGGCAAACAGCAGCACGTCGCTGGCGCGGCCGACTTCATAAAGCGTGTCCTTCAGGCACAACCCGGATTCGAGTGTGATCAGGCGGGCGATCTCGTCGCGGCGGCCGGCGATGATCTCGCCTGCCTTCGTCAGGATGCGATAGCGCTCATAGCGCGTGAGCCGGGCACGATAGGCCCGGGCCGCGCCAATCGCCCGTCGCACGTCGTCCACCGTCGCCATCGGCGCCGTCGCGACGACTTCGCCGCTGTACGGATAGCGCACTTCCATCGCGCGCTCGGTCGGCACACGCTCACCGGCGATGCGCAGCGTCTCGTTGCGGGTCGGGCCGGTGGGGGCGTTCATACGGAGCTCACTGCGCGTGATTGAGTGCGAGATCGAAGACGTCGAAATTGCGCCAGCGACGGTTCGGATCGATGTTGGCGATCGGCCGGTTCAGCACGATCGGCACCCGCTGCTCGGAAATGCCGCCGTGCGATCGCAGCGGCAGTTCGAGTTGCGACAGGTCATGGCGCGCGCGCCCGGTGCCGAGCACGACACTGCGCTCTGACACGATGACGAGGTCACCGATCCGGTCGGCCGGCAGTTCGAAGCGCGCGGCCGCCTCGTCTCGCGTCAGCACAATTTCGATGCCCAGCAGTCCGCGCAGCCGCGCGGCGACGTCCGTGATTGCGGCGGCCGGTAGATAAACGGTCGCAAATGAGCCGAGCGCGCCGTGGTGTACGACGTAGGGATCCGTGATCGGCAAGATCACGCGCGACCGTTCGCGCCCGAGCCAGTCGTCCAGCAGGTCCTGCAGGAAGATCACGTTTGGGCTCGCATCGAGCCGCGTCTTGGCGTTCATGCCGTGGTCCGCGGTCAGTGCGATCACGGCGCCGAGCTCATCCAGCCGCCGCAGGTAACGGTCGAGCATCGCGTAGAAGCGGTTGGCCTCGGGCTCGCCTGGCGCGTGCTTGTGCTGCACGTAATCTGTCGTCGAGAGGTACATCAGGTCGGGCCGCCGGGTTTCGAGCAGGCGCACGCCGGCCGCGAAAATGAACTCCGACAGTTCGGCGCTGTAGACATCGGGCACCGGCATGCCGACCAATGGCAGCACGTTGTCGATGCCGTTTTCCGCGAGAGTCGTCTCGGCGGCCTTTTCCGACGAAAAGCAGATCCCTTTCATGCCGTGCCCAAGGAGTCGGCGCAGCTTGTCCTTCGCCGTGACGACGGCGACGTTGGCGCCGGCATCGGCCAGGCCCGCGAGAATGCTCGGCGCACGTAGCCACTTCGGATCGTTCATCATCACTTCGGAACCGCTGGCGACATCGAAAAGATAGTTGCCGCAGATCCCATGCACTGACGGCGGGGCGCCGGTGACGATCGACAGGTTGTTCGGGTTGGTGAAACTCGGTACCACGCAGTCACCGATCAGCGCCGTGCCCTCGGCGAGGAAACGCTTCGTCGTCGGCATGTGGCCGCCGGCGACCGCCTGGGCGATGTAGTCGGGCTCGCAGCCGTCAACGCAGATGACGACGGTGGGTCGCTTGGGGCTCGCGTAGCGGCGGCCGTTCACTTCGATATTGCTCATGCCTTGCGTCCCGCCCGCGCGCGCACCGGCTGTGGAAAGTCCGTCGCGCGCAGCGCACGCTCGCGGCTTTCGATGACGTGGTCGTACATTGCCTTGCCGGCGAGTTCGGCGTCGCCCGATGCGATCGCCTTCAATATCGCGCGGTGCTCGGCGGCCGAATGCGGCAGCACAGCGCCATCGACGAGATTGCGGCGGCGATACAGCGCCAGTTCCTTGACGAGCTTGCGGTAAATGGCCGCCATTTTCCGGTTGCCGGCGAACTCGACGAGTTGATCGTGGAACTGCAGGTTCAGCAGGTGGTATTCATCGCGATCGTCAGCCTTGACCGCCTGTTCCATCCGCTCGACGATCGCGCGCAGCGACTTCAGTTGCGCCGGCGTGATCGATTCGGCGACCCTTCGGCCGACGAGTTCGTCCATCACCGCGCGCATGTCGTAGATTTCCGCCGCCTCGTCGTGCGGAATGTCCCGCACGAATACGCCGCGGTTCTTCTCCTGCCGCACGAGTCCGGCCTCCTCGAGCATCCTGAACGCCTCGCGGATCGGACCTCGTGACACGCCGAGCCGTTCCGACAGCCACGCCTCCGTGAGCTTGGCGCCCGGACCGATCTCGCCGGCCAGGATCATCCGCTCGATCTCCTGCTGCGCAGCGCTGGCGAGCGACTTCGACCGCAGCAGCGCGATCGTCGGGTGGGGAATCACGTTCGAAGGCGGCATGCGAGCATGTTACCTGATTGTCAACAATTAACAAAAAACAATTGACACCAGTTTTTGCCGCTGCGTAGACTGCCCGCGCTCGGGTCCGGCGTGGCCAGGCGGGCACAGATCCGTCACCGAAGCGTCAAGCGCACGCGCTAGTTTCGCCGGTTGTTCGTTTCCGTCCTGTGACGAACGGCTAGACATTCCCGTACGGGGCTCTAAGGAGGAGTCGATGAAACTGCTATCCCTCGCTGGCCGGGCACTGGCCGGTGGCGTGCTGGCCGCGCTCGCGTTCGGAGCCAGCGCGCAGAAGACCCAGTTGACCGTGTACACGGCGCTCGAGACCGATCAGTTGAAGGCCTATCAGGCTGGCTTCGAGAAGGCCAATCCAAATATCGAGATCACCTGGGTCCGCGATTCCACCGGAATCATTACGGCCAAGCTGCTCGCCGAGAAGGCGAATCCCAAGGCCGACGTGATCATGGGGGTCGCCGCGACCAGTATGGCGATCTTCGACAAAGAGGGGATGCTCGCGCCGTACGCCCCACCGGGTCTGGCCCGCATCGCGCCGCAGTACCGCGACCCGAAGAACCCGCCGACCTGGGTCGGCATGGATGTGTGGGGCGCTACGATCTGCTTCAACACGACTGAGGCCGCCAAACACAACATCCCGAAACCGGAGACCTGGAAGGACCTGACCAAGCCGGTCTACAAGGGGCAGATCGTGATGCCGCATCCGGCGTCGTCGGGCACAGGTTTCTTCGACGTGAGCGCTTGGCTGCAGCTGTGGGGCGAGAAGGACGGCTGGGTCTACATGGACGGGTTGCACGAGAACATCGCGCAGTACATGCACTCGGGTTCGCGCCCGTGCGCGGCGGCCGCAGCCGGTGAATACGTCGTCGGCATCTCCTTCGAATATCGCGCGAATCGCGAAAAGGCTCGCGGCGCGCCGGTCGAACTCGTGTTCCCGAAGGAAGGCCTCGGCTGGGATCTCGAGGCGAGTGGCATCGTCAAGGGCACGAAGAACCTGGATGCGGCGAAGAAGTTGCAGGACTGGGTCGTGTCCGACGACGCGATGGCGCTGTATGCGAACAACTTTGCGATCGTCGCCGTGCCGGCGCTGTCGAAACCACTGCCCAATGTGCCGGCCAACTATGCCAGCCTTCTGGTCAAGAACGATTTCGCCTGGGCGGCGAACAACCGTGACAAGATTCTCGCGGAGTGGAGCAAGCGCTACGAGTCGAAGGCCGCGCCCAAGTAGTCTGCGGAAAGCGCTGCCCGCCGGGCCCGAGCGCAGCGCGTTCGGCCCGGCGTAGTTTTTTGGGACACCGATGAGCACAGCGGCGGTCGCGGCCGAAGCACTGCGCCTCGAGGGCGTGCACAAGGCGTTTGGCGATTTCATCGCGCTGGTGTCGATCGACCTCGTCGTGCCGCCGGGCGAACTCGTGTGCTTCCTTGGTCCGTCGGGGTGCGGCAAGACGACGCTGCTGCGGATCATCGCCGGACTGGAACAGCAGACACATGGCCGCATCCTGCAGGGCGGTCGCGATGTGTCCCGCGCCCCGCCGGCCGCCCGCGACTACGGCATCGTGTTCCAGTCGTACGCGCTCTTCCCCAATCTGACGATCACGGAAAACGTTGCCTACGGGCTGGTGAACCGCCGCAAGTCGCGCGCGGACATCGCGGCGCGTGTGCGCGAACTGCTGACGCTGGTAGGGCTGCCCGACGCCGGCGCGAAATATCCCAGCCAGATGTCGGGCGGACAGCAGCAGCGCGTTGCGCTCGCACGTGCGCTGGCCACATCGCCCAGCTTGCTGCTGCTCGACGAGCCGCTCTCGGCGCTGGATGCGAAGGTCCGTGAACGGCTGCGCGGAGAGATCCGCCAGCTGCAGCGGCGCCTGCGTGTCACGACGATCATGGTGACGCATGACCAGGAAGAGGCGCTGTCAATGGCCGACCGCGTCGTTGTCATGAACGAGGGCCGGATCGAACAGGTGGGATCGCCGAGCGACGTCTACGAGCGCCCCGCCACGCCGTTCGTCGCCGACTTCCTCGGCAAGGTCAACGTGCTGAAGGGCGTCGCGCTCGGCGGAGGCCGTTACCGGGTCGGCGCCACCGAACTCGTCCTGCCGGTCACCGATCATCGCGACGGCCAGGATGTGCGCATCTATGTTCGGCCCGAGGATCGCCATGTAGAAGGCGATGTCGCGGCGCTGCCGAACCGCTTGCGCGGACGGATCGCGCGCATCGACTATCTCGGCACGTTTTGCCTGGCCGAGCTGCGCTGCGAAGCGCTGGGCCAGCCGATGCTGATTTCATACTCGCTCAATCAGCTGCACGATCTTGGCGTGCGCGAAGGCGGTGAGGTCGAAATCGCGCTACGCGTCGACCGAGTGCGGGTGTTCGTCGAAGAGGCGCGGCGATGATGTCGCGGTTGGGGCGTCAGGCGTGAACGCGGCTGCCTTGGCGGTGCCCATCAGCCGCGCGCCGTCGCGGCTGGCGCTGGCCGCCGAGTCGCTGGCTGCACGCGGCGGGTTGCTGCTGCTGGCGGCTGCGCTGCTGGTTTTCCTAACGGTGCCGCTAGCGATGATCCTCGTGCGTAGCATCGAAGGACGCGCGGGCGAGTTTGTCGGAATCGCCAATTTCGTGCAGTACGTGCAGTCACCGGCGCTCGCACAGTCGACCTGGAACACGCTGACCTTCGCGTGCCTGACGACGCTGGTCACCATACCTCTCGCGTTTCTCTTTGCCTACGCGATGCAGCGCAGTTGCGTGCCGTTCAGGGGCTTGTTCCGCAACATCGCGATGATCCCGATCCTCGCGCCATCGCTGCTTGCGGCGATCTCGTTCATCTACCTGTTCGGGAATCAGGGTGTGCTGAAGTTCATGCTCGGCTGGGTCGGGTTGAACTCGATCTATGGAATGCCGGGCATGGTGCTGGCGATGACGTTCGCATCGTTTCCGCATGCGGTGATGATCCTGATGGCTGCGCTCGCGCTTTCCGATGCGCGGCTCTACGAGGCGGCGGATTCACTCGGCACCAGCGAGTCGCGCAAATTTATGACGATCACGCTGCCCGGCGCGAAGTACGGACTGATTTCGGCCAGCATGGTGGTCTTCACGATGGCGGTGTCCGAATTCGGCGTACCGAAGGTGATCGGCGGTAACACGAGCGTGCTGGCGGTCGACATCTACAAGCAGGTGATCGGCCAGCAGAATTTCTCGATGGGCGCCGTAGTTGGCCTGGTGCTGCTCCTGCCGGCGGTGCTGGCCTACGTCGTCGACAGTGTCGTGCAGCGGCGTCAGCGGGCGCTGCTGACCGCGCGCAGCGTGCCGTACCAGGCAAGGCCGGTGCGCGGGCGAGACGGCGCGCTGCTGCTGCTGGTAATGCTGATGTCCGCGCTGATGCTGGCGGTCGTCGGTATGGCGGCCTTCGGCTCGGTCGTCAAGTTCTGGCCCTACAACCTGTCACTGACGCTGAACCACTACACCTACGGGTTTGAGGAAGCTGGCCTAGAGCACGCGTACTGGAACAGCCTCGTCCTCGCCGGCTGGTGCGCGGTGCTCGGCGCAGTCATCACGTTCGCCGGCGCCTACTGGCTGGAAAAGACGCGCGGTGCGGATGTACTGCGGCCAATCATCCGCTTCCAGGCGATGCTGCCAATGGCGGTGCCGGGCATGGTGCTCGGCATCGGCTACATCCTGTTCTTCAACGCGCCGGCGAATCCTCTCAACGTGCTGTACGGGACGATGGCGATCTTGGTGCTCTCGACCCTGGTGCACTTCTACTCGTCGAGCCATCTGACTGCGGTCACCGCACTGAAACAGATCGACGGCGAGTTCGAGTCGGTGTCGGCCTCGCTGAAGGTGCCGTTTTACAAGACGTTCTGGCGCGTCACCGTGCCGGTGTGCCTGCCGTCGATCCTCGATATCGGCCGCTATTATTTCGTCAACGCGATGACGACGATCTCGGCGGTCGTGTTTCTGTATTCGCCGAAGACCACGCTCGCGTCGATCTCGATACTGCAGCTCGACGAGGCAGGCGCGATCGGTTCCGCGGCCGCGATGGCGACATTGATCGTACTGACGTCTGCAGTCGTCACCGGCCTGCTGTTCGCGGTCGAATGGTGGCTGATCCGGCGCACACAGTCCTGGCGCAACACTGCAAGACCTTGAGGGAGACTCCATGATCGTCGGAAACGATCCGATCCTGCTGACGCCGGGGCCGCTGACGACCTCGCTCGCTACCAAGCAGGCGATGCTGCGCGACTGGGGCTCGTGGGATGCCGCCTTCAATTCAATGACGGCCAGCCTGCGCAAGGACCTCGTCGACGTCGTCGGTGGCCGTAGCGACTTCACCTGCGTGCCGCTGCAGGGGAGCGGCACTTTTTCGGTCGAGGCGGCGATCGGCACGATCGTTCCGCGCGACGGCAAAGTGCTGGTGCCGAACAACGGCGCGTACTGTGCCCGCATCGTCCGGATCTGCGGTTATCTAGGACGCGCCGTCGTCGACTTGCCGGTGCCGGAAGACCTGCCGGCCACTGCTGGGATGATCGAAGCGGCGCTGGTGGCCGATCCGTCGATCACGCATGTCGCGCAGGTGCACTGCGAAACCGGCGCCGGTGTGCTCAACGACCTCGCCGGAATCGCGCAGGTGTGTGCGCGGCGCGGAAAAAGTCTGATCGTCGACGCAATGAGTTCTTTCGCCGCGCTACCGATCGACGTTACCAAGGTGCCATTTGACGCGCTGGTCGCAGCGAGCGGCAAGTGCCTCGAAGGTGTGCCGGGCATGGGTTTCGTGATCGTGCGCAAAGCGGTGCTCGAGGCGCGGGCAGGCAACGCCCATTCGCTGGCGATGGATCTGCACGACCAGTACGTTTATATGGAGAAGACGACGCAGTGGCGCTATACGCCGCCGACCCATGTCGTTGCCGCGCTGCGGGTCGCCGTCGACCAGTATCGGGCCGAAGGAGGGCAGCCCGCGCGTCTAGCGCGCTATGCGCGCAACTGCGAAACCCTGATCACCGGCATGCAAAGACTCGGCTTCCGTCCGTTCCTCAAACCCGAGGTGCAGGCACCGATCATCGTCACGTTCCATGCGCCGGCCGATCCGACCTACGACTTCAAGACGTTCTATGCGAAGACGCGCGATCGTGGCTACATCCTTTATCCCGGCAAGCTGACGCAGGTTGAGACCTTCCGTGTCGGCTGCATCGGCGCAATCGATGCGAATGAAATGCGCAATGTCGTCAGCGCGGTCGAGGCCACCCTCGACGAGTTGGGAATCCGGCAGGTCGCTCCGGCGGGCCCGCGCCGGGCCGCCTGAAACGGTCTTGGCTGGAAGAGCGGCCTACTGCGCCGCGAGCTCCTTGACCAGCCTGCGCGCTTCGTCGGCTTGCGGCAGCTTAGGATCCAGTTCCAGCGCGCGCTGCAACGAGGCGCGCGCCGCGGCGTTCAGTTTCAGATCGCGCTGCACGATGCCGAGGTGGTAGTAGTAGACGGCGACGTTCGGCTCCAGCTCGATGGCGCGCTTGAGCGTGCCCTGGGCGTCGGTCAAGCTGCCGGCGGCCCGCTGCGCCCAGCCGAGCGTGTCATAGAGCGGTGAAGACTTCGGCGAGAGCTCCACCGCTTTGTTCGCCAGTTCGACGGCCTTCTTCGCGTCGCCGTTGCTGACCACCATCATCCAGGCCAGATTGTTGTAGGCCAGTGGGTTCTTCGGGGCGAGCGAAATCGCCTTCAGGTAGGCTCTTTCCGCCTCCGGATAGCGTTTCGCTCCCTGGTATACATCCGCGAGCCGAAACTGGACTTCGGCCGAATCAGGGGCCAGCTTCTCGGCTGCCGACATCTGCGCGATCGCCTCATCGGTCCGGTTCATGCGGGCGAGCAATTCGCCGCGGTCGAGCATCACCGGGATGAATTGCGGCTGCCTTTCCAGGCCGCGGTCGAAGGCAACGAGCGCTTTGTTCAGCTCGCCCGACTCCATGTGCATGCGGCCGATGGCGCGCAGCGCGGCAGGGTCTTTAGGGGTCAACTGCGAGGCTTTTTCCAGGGCTTTTAACGCCTCATCACGTTTGCCGGTCGCTGCAAGAGCGATCCCGAGTCCGTACTGCGCAAACTTGTTGTTGTTGTCCAGTGCAACCGCGGCGCGGTACATGCGCACGGCGTCGCTGGCTCGGCCTGGTGTTCGGATGTAGACCTCGCCCAGTTCGAGCAGCGGAGGGATCGTCTTTGGCGCCAGTTCGCGCGCCTTCAGGAAAGCCTTTTCCGCCGCGTCGAGCCGGCTGTTGCGCAGGTAGTACCGCCCCCAGGCCAGCTGCACGTCCGGCGACTTCGGGCTGGCTCGCTCCGCCCGCTGCAGGTACTGCTCTGCCTGGGCGTTATTGCCCTCAGCCTGGGCCACGCCAGCCAGGCCAATCAAAGCCGGAGCGTAGTTCGGGTCGAGCTTCAGCGACGCTTCGAACTTTTCGCGCGCCGTGATCATGTCGCCCTTGAGATGGGCTTGCACGCCGGCTCGAAACTCGCGCGCCGCGGGCGTTTCGCCCGTTTTCGTCGAGCCGTCGATCGCTGGCCGACCGGATTCCAGCGGCGCCGCCTCGATC
>DATEZE010000064.1:0-12139 GCA_035255845.1 Burkholderiaceae bacterium
AGTCCCGCGGCGGTCGTGCTGGTTGTGACTAGTGTCCCGTCGGACAAGTACACGGGAGCGGTCGCCTGACCGACGTGATCGATCGCGTCGATCGAATCCGTCGAACCGATGGCGAGCCAATTGACTACCACGCCATCGTACGTGGCTCCTCCCGCCTGGGCATTCACGAAACTGTCGTAGTCAGCGATGTTCGTGGAAGTCGCGTCACGGATGCCGTCGGTGACGAAAACGAAACGGAAATGGTCCCCCGGGTCGAGCCCCGTCGGGCTTTGGAGAATGATGCTGGCCTCGGTCCGGCCTCCTAGCCCAGACCCCAACCAGAGCACAGCAGCGACGATCGCGAACAGGCGTGGATGTGGACGCATCGAAAGACTCCTCAACTTGGACATCATTGGGTTCACAGGTCAAACCCTGATCCCCCGGGCCGGCCCCGCCGCAAGCCGGTTCTGCGGAGTGAATAGAGATAAAGCTGTCTTCTTCATATTTGCCTCCTGTGTATGGCGTTTGGTCGGACGCCTAACGTTTGAGTTCACCCGGGCGTGAAGGCTGGCGAAGCCAGCCGTAGCACGTCGGTGTGGAACGAAGGGTTAGGCGGCATCGCCAGGGTGGAGTTGGCGCAGACGGTAGGATCTGTGGGCTGAGCCGTTCCCGCTTTTGACCTTTGGAGCGAGCGATGACAGTGACTGGCGGGTGCCTCTGCGGTGCGGTTCGCTGGGAAAGCTTGGAGCCGCCAATCGTTACGCGCGTGTGTTGGTGCCGAGACTGTCAGTACTTGGGCGCCGGCAGCGGAACGGTTGGCGCTTGCTTTCGTACGGCGGCGTTCAAGGTTACGGGGGAGATGCGCGACTTTGCGAGCATCGCAGACAGCGGCAATCGAATGCACCGTCGGTTCTGTGGCGATTGTGGCACTCCGCTCTTTAGCGAGGCCGAGGCACGACCACACTTGATCTTCGTTCGGGTCGGAACTTTCGATGACCCGAATCTGGTTAGTCCCGCGATGACCATCTGGACATCCAGCGCGCCGCGTTGGGCCTGCATTGACGCGAAGTTGCCGCGGGTGGAGAGGCAACCGCCGCCGGCGGCATAGCGGTGAATGCCGCCTAACGAACCAAGCTAACCGGCGGCCCGCTGCGTAGGGCGTACCCCGCGCACGCGGGACGTCCGCGTTGAGCGACTGGGTTAGGCGGCATGTGTCGCTTCTGCTCTCAGGCGCTGCGATAGCCAAGGATGCGAGCAGCCAAGAACAACAGCGCTTTGACCAACAGCACGGGGCGTCACTCGGATGCGGGAGCATCTCATAGATCCACTTGCCTGAACCCCAGCGCCCGTAGGAAGCTCATTGAGTCGACGTAGACGTCCTTACGTGCAACAAGGGTGCCGATAAATGGAATCACATCGACGCCGTTCCAAGAAACTTTTTTGCCTGTTGGCTGCACGGTGGTGGAGCCCTTCGTGTATGGAATGGCCAGCGTGCCAGTCGCTGTCCATTCCTGCGTCACTAGACCGTCTCGCACGTACGTCCGACGCGCATCAAAGCGGATGTCGGGAAACGCGGCAAAGATCCCTTTCAGGATTTCGCGTATGGCGTCTTTGCCGATACCCTTTCCGCTGCTCGTATGGTTCTCGAACACGGAATCCTTGGTGTGCATTGCGAGAATAGCCTCTACGTCGTGGCTATTCCACGCGTCTCCATAGGCGGCAATGACGTTCTGAAGCGGATGTTCAGTACACATCGTGTCCTCCTGGAACAAGTGCCGACCCTCACGCTGATTCAAATTTGATTTTTGGTGAACCGTGGAATAGCAGCTGCCGCCGGCACGCCAGTGCCCAGTCCCGAGGACAGTCGGCAGGCATCGTAGGGGCCCGGTATCACTTCTTGGACGGCAGATGGCTCGTGCGTGCAGGGTAGGTTGTGCAGTTGACGCCCTGGGGCACGCAGGCGTGATTGGTCGGACACTCGGTGAACCCGGCGCAGCATTTGCAGTCCTCATGCGCCGAGTCAAACCAATGCGGATCGAAGGGCGGGGGGACGTCACGGAGTTCGCCATCCCACGACACCGAGAACGGTTGAGGGCCCGCGACGATCTCGAGCTTGGAATGATCAGGCACCGAGTCATCGCATGAGGTATGCGTCGTCACCCGAGCAAACCACGGTCCGCCGTTAAGACCACAGACGAGCGTCACCGTGAGTCGTGTCGATGACTTGGAGAGCTTGTACCAGCGGGTCCCTTCCGATGGCCGTGTCCAGCGTGAGGATTCCAGCTGGCGCTCCATCACAGCCACGTCACCGTCGGCCAGATCGGACCAAGGGCGGCACTCAGTCAGGGGGTACACGACGAAACCCCAGTACGCGATGTCGCAGGATTGCGCCTTGGGTTCGCGTGGTAGGACCGAAGGGTGGTGACTCGGCGGCGGCTCTTGGGTGACGAGTACGTTCTCCTCCTTCGTCGGCGCCAGCGTGTCGGCGATCTGCTGCGGGAGCTCAGGAAGCCTCTCGACAAGCGCCTGCCGATCAGGCGTGCGATGACAGGCCGTCAGCGCTTGAGTCAGAGCGATCAACAGGGCCAGCGTCGTGAGCTTTTTCATGCGGCGTCTCCCGTTTGAGGATGAACGGCGCGTACGCTGTCGCGTGAATTTGAAACTTCTCTTGCAGTGTACGCGCCCGGTCGTTAGGAACCCTTCAGCGAATTTCGCCTAAACATTCATCTCACGCCGGCAGGTCACAAGGCAATGTCATTGAACGTGCAAGTCGACGAGCCAAAGGTAAGCGGCGCTCTAGTTTCGGAAATGCCGAGCCGACGGATCAGCCAGCCTCCGGTCGCCACATATTGCCGACGATTCATCGAAGAACGGCAGACAGAGGAACAGGCCGAAGCAACGAACGCGAAGACAGTTGGCACTCTATTCGCGATCGCAAACGCCAGCACCAAGCAAACCACCAGCCACGCTGACAACACAGCAATTAACAAAATGCCTGTCATGTGTTCGCTCAGAGCTTAGGGCTGAGAGCGCATTGCAGAGGAGATCCGCTCTTGGGTCAATCAGCCGACCGTTCGATTCGTCCGCTCCCGGCCGTTCGGGATTGCCTTCACGTTGCGCAAGCAGGGAAAGGCAGAACCCGAGCTATTGAGCGGGCGTCATGTACTTTGCGAAGTGCTCCACATAGTCATCGAAGTTCTCCTCAAGCATCAGCCGATACTCGTTCAAGAAGTAGTCGATCGTTTCCTCGCGCGAGGCCGCCATTTCTTCCTTGGTCTCGAAGCCGCGTGCGCTTACCCATGCGTTGAAGCGCGCGGTTGCGTACATCATCGAGGCGCTTGCCCTAACCCGATCGATGTCCTCTAACTGCTCATTGGAAAGATGGATGTGCGCGTCCGCGCGCTCGTAGAACTTGTCGTCCACACCGTCTGGCACAAGCCCTCCCACCGGTAGTCGGTTCTGGCTGCTTTCGCGCATTGTGACGACACTGCGTAACGGCAGCAATTGGCCGAGAACAGCTCCGGGTGGCTGAGCCGGCGTCTGCCACGGCCCGCGCGGATCAACGTAGTCCGAGACTTGCCTGGTTAGTCCGCCACTGTGTCGCGGCACACGACCCGTTGCTGACATTGCGCTCGTCGCAAAGCGGCCGCGTCTCAAGCCCGTAAACGGTCGTGCAATCCAATGGCCGCTACTGAGATTCGCTGAACGGCAAAAGCCGACCCATTGCTGACTTCGCAGACTTCCGAAAGCGGTCGTAGCTGAAGGCCTAGACGCGGTCGTCAGTGCTTTAGTTGAGCTGCGCTTGTAGAGCGGTCGGTCATCGACATCCCGATTCAAGCCGGCCGATCATGGAAGGTCGGATTCCCTCACGCAAGATAGTATCTGCCAGAAATCGGCAAGCCCATAAGCGCCGCTCTGAGTCAGGACCACGAGGCCATATGCGCCACCTGTTCGCGACACTGATGCTCATTTTGGCCGTGGCGGCGGTCTCCGCTAAGCCCAGCGAAAGCGAGCGTTTCAACGCCTGGCTCGAGGCCACCTGGGAGGAGACGCTGGTCAGGACTCCGATCCTCGCGACCCAGATTGGCGACCCGCGCTACAACGATCGCGTCGTTAACTTCACTACCGCGGAGTGGCGCGCCGACAACCGGCGCTTCCTTGAGCGGCAGTTGCGGGAACTTCAAGGGTTTGACCGGAAGGCGCTCGTGGGTCAGGAGCGCGTGTCCTTCGACATCCTCCGGCTGAACTTGACGCAGTCGCTTGAGGCTGAGCGGTTCCCGAATTGGATGCTACCGGTTAACCAGTATCAGAGCTTCCCCAATTTCCTGGCCGAGATGGGATCCGGTACATCGATCCAGCCATTTCGCACGGTCAAGGACTACGAGGATTGGCACAAGAGGCTGTCAGGCGCACCAATCATCCTCGACGGCATGATCAACAACATGCGTATTGGCCTTGCTAAGGGCGTGACACAGCCGAAGCCTGTCATGGAGAAGGTGTTACCCCAGCTCGCGGCACTGCTGACGACCGATCCGGAGCAGAGCCTGTTCTGGGGGCCGATGAAGAATTTCCCGGAGAGCGTGCCTGTGGCAGATCGCGAGCGGCTCATCGCCGCGTTCCGTACGCTGATCAAGGAGCACGTGGTGCCCGCCTACCGACGCATGCACGACTTCGTGCGTGACGAGTACATCCCCCGGGCCCGCACGACCACCGCCTGGTCGGCACTGCCGAATGGCAAGGCCTGGTACGCGTACCACGTACGGCTCAACACCACCACGACGATGTCGCCCGATGCGATCTACGCGCTTGGTGAAACAGAGGTACACCGGATCTGGGACGAGATGAATGCGGTGCGTCGGGAGGTCAAGTTCGATGGCAACCTCCCCGCGTTCTTCCGGCAATTGCAGGACGATCCTCGCTTCTACTACACGAGGCCGGAGGAACTGCTCGGCGGCTTCCGCGATCTGCAGGTGAAGATTAATGGGTTGTTGCCCAAGCTCTTCGACATCGCACCCAAGGCGGACTACAGAGTTCAGGAGGTCGAGGCATTCCTTGCCGCGAGCTCAGATGGGGCCTCGTACATGCCGCCGGCGGCGGACGGTTCTCGCCCCGGCATCTTCTACGTCAACACCTACAACCTGAAGGCGCAACCGATCTACGGCATGGAAACGCTGTCGCTGCACGAAGCCTCGCCTGGACACCACTTCCAGATGTCGATTGCCCTGGAGGTTTCGTCGCTGCCCAAGTTCCGCCGCTTTGCCACCCGCTACGTCGCATATTCGGAAGGCTGGGCGCTTTACGCCGAAAGCATCGGCAAGGAGCTGGGACTCTTCACCGACCCGTACCAGTGGTACGGGCGCCTATCCGATGAGCAGCTACGGGCGATGCGCCTGGTAGTCGATACCGGCTTGCACCACAAAGGCTGGACCCGGCAGCAGGCGATCGACTACATGCTCGCGCACTCGTCGATGGCCGAGAGCGATGCGATCGCCGAGGTCGAGCGTTACATCGTCAACCCCGGCCAGGCGCTTGGATACAAGATCGGCCAGTTGGAGATCAGCCGGTTGCGTCGTGAGGCAGAGTCAGAGCTCGGATCGAAGTTCGACATCAAGAAGTTCCACCGCGTGGTGCTGACGAACGGAGAGCTCCCACTGAGTGTGCTCGCAGTTCAGGTCAGGGAGTGGATTAGGACGGAGAAGGCGGGGAGCTCAACGAGTGGCGTCGAGGCGACGCGAGGGTCCCCGAACCCCAAGAACGCGAGTCCAAGGATGACTCATGATGTCTGGTTTTGGCCGACTGCCGCCTTGGAGCTGCTAGGGAGTCCGTCGGGAAGTCTCAGTAACTTTGCCTCGGACCCTTAACTAGCTGTGACGGAAATTCCAATAAAAGTGGCTGCCTACAGCACACCCGAAGCCCCCGGGCGCGTCGATCAGTCGAAGACCGGGGACTCGACGCCGAGGATCTTGTGCAGCTTCGGGCTCGTCGTCGTGTACTGAAGGTGGACCTTGCGCTCGGGGAAAACGTACCTCGTCGCCCCGAAGGCGGCGAGCGCGGCCTCGTGGAAGCCCGACAAGATGAGCTTCTTCTTGCCGGGATACAGGTTGATGTCGCCGACGGCAAAGATGCCTGGCACATTGGTCTCGAACTTCTCGGTATCGACGAGGATCTGCTTGCGTTCGAGGTCGAGGCCCCAGTCGGCGATTGGACCCAGCTTGGGTGACAGTCCGAAGAACACCAACAGCGCATCGAGCGGAACGCGGCGGGTCAGCCCGTCGAGCGACGTGACTCGCACATCGGTCATGCGACCGTTTTCTTCCTCGAACCCGCTGATCTGGCCCACGAGGAACTGCATTTCCAGCTTTTCGCACAGATCCTTCATCCGGGCGACGGAGGCCGGGGCGGCGCGGAATCCATCGCGCCGGTGCACAAGAACGATGCTGTGAGCCTTGCCGGCGAAATCGAGCGCCCAATCGAGCGCCGAGTCACCGCCTCCGGCGACGACGAGGTTCTTGCCGTGGAACTGCGCCGGATCCTTGACGCGGTAATGAAGCTGCGCCCCGAGGAACTTGTCGATCCCGGGCGTCTTCAGCGTGCGCGGCTGGAACGACCCGACACCGGCCGCGATGATCACGACTTTGGTCAGGAAGCGCGTGCCCTTGATCGTTTCGACGAAGAAGCGTCCGTCGGCTTGTTTCTGCAGCACGCTGACTTCTTGTCCGAGATGGAAGGTCGCGCCAAAAGGCTCGATCTGCTTCAGCAGGCTGTCGGTCAGCTCCTTGCCGGTGCACACCGGCACGGCAGGAATGTCATAGATTGGCTTATCGGGATAAAGCTCGATGCATTGGCCGCCGACGTCATTGAGCGAATCGACGACATGCGCTTTCATCTCCAGCAGGCCGAGTTCAAAGACCTGGAACAGTCCCACCGGCCCCGCGCCGACGACGATGGCGTCGGTCTCTATCGCACCGGTGACATCGACCGGCGCAGCCAGTTGTGTGTTTTCTGAAGTAGTCAGCGAATTCATCGGGCAGAGCTTCCGTTCCCGGCAGCGGTCGCGTGCGCGGGGTCTGATGCGGCACGCAATTGTACGGATTCCGGCCGCGGCGCCAGTGCCAACGGCGCATAAGCGTATGCCGTCGCGGGCGGCCCGGTGCTACGGCCCGCGCCCGATCGTCTGGCGCATCGTCTCCTGCTCGCGCTTGATGTCCGACTGCAGTTCCCTGATCCGCGCGTCGATCTCCGACATCGTGTAGAAGTCGCCATCGTTGGCGCGCCGCGCGAGCTCCATCTGCTGCAGTGCCGCCGTCTTGACGCCAAGCAGCGCATACATCTCGCCGATTGCCTGATGCTGCAGCGACTTGCGCCCGAGCGCTTCGTAGCTGCGCCCGAGCAGCGCGTAGTACGAGGGCTGGCTGCGTGTGATTGCGGACTGATCACGCAGCACTGCGATCGCCTGCTCGTATTGCTGCGAACGATTCAGCAGTTCAATGTAATGGGCGACGGCGACCGTTGACAGCGGATAGCGCGCGGCGGTGTCGCGCGCCGTATCGACGGCGAGTTTGCGCTGTTCGTCGTTCTTGGCGGCGGCGAAGCGCGTCTCCGCGAGCAGCTTGTCGAGCATTACCGAAGACGCCGAGGTTGCCTTGCGCGCGGCGAGCGCGTCCTCGTACGCGATGTCCGGCAGGTTGACCTTCAGGGCAGCCACCGCTGCGCCGTAATACGCGGCAGCCTCGGACGGAGAAGCGCGCTCCTTGATCTGCCGGTTGAAGTAATCGAGCTCATCGCGCCAGCCCTGCGTTGTCGTTTCCTGCAGCACCCGCAGGCGGGCCCTGACCAGGTAGAAGTCGATCGGATCGGGTCGCTGCTTGAAACGCAGGTTGCGCGAACGATTCTGCATGTCGCTGATGCGTTCGACCGTCAGCGGGTGGGTGCGCAGGTAAGCCGGCGCGGTCCCCTCGTACAGCCGCGAGCCCTGCTGCAGGCGGCCAAAGAAGTTCTCCATGCCGTGCCCGTCGAACCCGGCGTTGACCAGCGTGGTGAAGCCGACCCGATCGGCTTCGCGCTCTGCGTCGCGCGAGAAGTTGAGCTGCTGCTGCAGCGCTGCGGCCTGGCCGCCGAAGATCGCTGCCTGCGCGAGATCCCCGCCCGAGGAGCCACCGGCGCGCGCCGCAAGGATCGCGAGCAGCAGTGCGCCGATCTGGATCGCCATCGATTCCTTCTGGTTTCCCAGCATGCGGGCGATGTGACGCTGCGAGATGTGGCCGATTTCGTGTGCAAGCACGCCGGCGAGTTCAGACTCGGTCTCGGCCCGCAATATGAGGCCGCTGTGCACCCCGATGAAACCACCTGGGAGCGCGAAGGCATTCATCATCGGGTCGCGGACGATGAAGAACTGGAAGTCCTGCGAACGCGCCGCGCTGAACGAGACGAGTTGGTAGCCGAGGCGATTGATGTATTCGGTCGACTCGGGATCGGCGAGGTAGTCCGGATCGTGCCGTATCTGCGCCATGATCTGTTCGCCGATCCTGCGCTCTTGTGCCGGCGAAAGTTCCTCGGCGCCGGCCTCCCCGAGCGCCGGAAGCTCGATCGATTGTGCGCGCGCCGGCAGTGCGAGCGGGGCCGCGAGCACGAACGCGAGCAGCATGACGATGCCGAGTCGCAGCGAGGAGAAAATGGTGCTCAAGGAGCTAGCCGGGGCGCGCGTGCGCCCGCCTCTCTCTGTATCGTCCGTATGATAGCCAGCCAGATGTTTCGTTCCCACCCGCGGCCTGTTGCTATCCGATGAAGCCCCTGACGCATTTTGACGATTCCGGACAGGCCCATATGGTCGATGTGGGCGATAAGCCGGCCACGCATCGGGTTGCCGTGGCGGCCGGCCGCATCTCGATGCAGCCCGCCACGCTGGCGCTGGTCCGGTCGGGTGCCGCGAGCAAAGGTGATGTCCTCGGCGTTGCACGCGTTGCCGCCATTCAGGGCGCAAAGCGCACGTCCGAACTCGTGCCGCTGTGTCATCCGATCGCGATCACTCGCATCGTCGTCGATTTCGCACTGGACGACGCCCGCCACGCGGTCGAGTGCACGGCCCGAGTCGAGACGCATGGTCCGACCGGAGTCGAGATGGAAGCGCTTACCGCCGTGCAGGTCGCCCTGCTGACGATCTACGACATGTGCAAGGCGGTCGACCGCGGCATGGTGATCGGTGACGTGCGGCTGCTTGAAAAGCACGGGGGCCGCTCGGGCAGCTTCACCGCCGATTCGCGCTGATGCGCTTCTACCCGGCGCGCGAAGTCCACGCCGCGCTCGATCTGGATCGGCTTGCGGATGCCATCGGTGCGATGCTCGCCGCTGCGCCGGTGGCGCCGCTGCGGCATGCACATGCGCTGTCCGACAGCGACACGCTGCTGCTGATGCCGGCATGGTCGGACCGTGCGCTCGGCGCGAAGCTGGTGACCGTCATGCCGGCGAATCGGCGCCTTGGACACCCGAGCGTGAATGCAATCTATCTGCTGTTCGAGCGCTCGACTGGCGTGCCGCGCGCGGTGATCGACGGCGAGGCGCTGACGCTGCGGCGCACGGCCGCGGTTTCGTTGCTCGCAGCGCGCCACATGGTTCGCGCCGACGCCGGCAACGCACTGATCGTCGGCACCGGCACGCTTGCGCCCTACATGGCGCATGCGCACGCGTGCGCGCGGTCACTGCAGCGGCTATGGGTCTGGGGCCGCCGTGGCGAGGGCGCGCAGACCCTGGCGCAGCGCCTGCGCGACGAGGGCTTGCCCGCTCAGGCGGTTGAAGACCTCGAAGCGGCGGCGCGAGCAGCCGACATCATCTGCTGCGCCACGACCGCGACCCAGCCGATCGTGCGCGGTGCCTGGCTCGCGGCGGGAACACACCTCGACCTGGTCGGCGGATTCCGCCGCGGCATGCGCGAGGCCGACGACGAGGCGGTCGCGCGCGCGCGGATCGTCGTCGACACCTACGCCGGCGCGCTGGCCGAGGCGGCTGACATCATCGAACCGCTCGAACGCGGGGTGATCGAGCGCTCCGCGATCGTCGCCGAACTCGCAGAACTCGGCCGCGGCGTGCGGGGACGCACGTCTGCCGACGAGATCACGCTTTTCAAGTCGGTCGGAACCGCTGTTGCGGATCTCGCAGCCGCGCAACTGCTGCTAGAGATCACCGAATAGCTGGAACCAGGAAGCGTTTAGCCGGCCAGCATTTCACGCGCGTGCTTGCGCGTCGTCTCGGTGATCGCCTGGCCGCCGAGCATTCGCGCCAGCTCCTCGACGCGTGCGCGCCGTTCGAGCCGCTCCAGCGTCGACAGCGGCCGCTGTTCGGCATCGACAGCCTTGCTGACCGCGTAGTGCTGGTCGCCGCGCGCCGCCACCTGCGGCAGGTGCGTCACACACAGCACTTGCCGACTCTGGCCTAGCTGCTTCAACAACCGCCCGACGGTTTCGGCGACCGCGCCGCCGATGCCGGCATCGACCTCGTCGAAGATCAACGTCGGCACTGGCGTCGCGGCGGACGTGATGACCGCAATTGCGAGCGAGATGCGCGCCAGCTCGCCGCCCGACGCCACACGGGCGAGCGGCTTCAACGCAACGCCGCCATGAGCAGCCACCATGAACTCCGCGCGCTCGTTGCCGTGCGCCGACGGCTCGCCCGCGTGCAACTGCACTTCGAAGCGTCCGCCGGCCATCGACAGGTCCTGCATCGCGCGTGTCACTTCGGTGCCCATGCGCTTCGCGGCGGCGGCGCGCAGCTGACCGAGCGCACGTGCCGCCTCGTCGTAGCGCGTCTGCGCTGTCGCTTCGCGCGAGCGCAGCGCCTCGAGGTCGCTCGCCGCCGCCAGCGCTGCCAGTTTGTCGCGCGACTCGGCCAGCAGATCGTTCAGCGCTTCGGGAGCGACCTGAAAGCGGCGCGCGGCCCCATGCAGCGCGGCCACGCGCGCCTCGACATCCGCCAGCCGAGACGCGTCCAGGTCCGAGCGGTCGACGTATTTCTGCAGCGCGGATACCGCCTCGTCCAGCTGCACCTGCGCGCCCTGCAGCAGTTCGATGATCGGCGCGAGTCGACTGTCGTAGCCGGCGAGCTGGCCCAGCCGCGTGGCTGCCGCGGCGACCAGCGAGGCAGCTGCGCTGTCGGATTCGCCCAGCGCATCGACGGCCACGCGAGCGCCGTCGAGCAGGCCCGCAGCATGTGATAGCCGCCGGTGTTCCTGCTCGACCTGAGCCCATTCACCGGGTGCAGGTGCGAGCGCCCCGAGTTCGTCGACGATCCAGCGCAGACGCTCCTGCTCCGCCAGCGCGCTGGCCGCCATCGCCTCGGCCCGCTCGCGCGCCTGGCGTTCGCTTCGCCAAGCGGCAAACGCGAGCGCGACGGCTGCGCTGGCTTCGCTCAGTGCGCCATGTTCGTCGAGCAGCGCCAGCTGGGCCGCCGGCCGCAGCAGCGACTGATGCTCGTGCTGACCATGCACGTCGACCAGCTGCTCGCCGAGCTCGCGCAGCTGCGCCAGCGTGACCGACGCGCCGTTGATGAATGAACGGCTGCGACCGCTGGCGTCCACCGTGCGGCGGACCAGCACGAGGCCGGCATCGTCGCCGGCGAGTTCGCGCTCGGCGAGCCAGCAGGCGACCGCCGCGGTCGGGCGGAACTCGGCCGCGATGTCCGAGCGCGCGGCGCCTTCGCGCACGACGTCCGCGTCGGCGCGCTCTCCGAGCGCGAGCAGCAGAGCGTCGATCAGGATCGACTTGCCGGCCCCGGTCTCGCCGGTGAGGACCGTGAAGCCGGGAGCGAACTCGAGTTCGAGTCCGTCAACGATGACGAAGTGTCGGATCGACAGCGATACGAGCATGCGATGACCGTCGGCCCGCCGGCCCGTTCAGCCGCGCGAGTGCGACTCGCTCGGCATCACGCTCCAGTGCAGCTTCTGTCGCAGCGTCGCGAAGAAGTTGTAGCCGACAGGGTGCAGCAGCGTCACCAGGTCGTTGCCGCGACGCGCCCGCACGATGTCGCCGGGCACCAGGCTGGCATAGACCTGCATATCGAAGTGCGCACTGGCCTCGCGCACGTCGGTGATCTCGATTTCTACGACGACGTCGTCGGGCAGCACGATCGGACGGTTGGAAAGCGTCTGCGGTGCGACCGGCACCAGGACCAG
>DATEZE010000065.1:0-5047 GCA_035255845.1 Burkholderiaceae bacterium
CACGATCGGCTTCTTCCTCGTGCCGTTTTACGAGTTCGGTGTCGGCATCGTGCGCCTGTTCGTTTGAGCATGTTCCCAGATCGCGTTCTTTCCGGCATGCGCCCGACCGGGGCGCTGCACATTGGCCACTACCACGGCGCACTGAAGAACTGGATCCGACTGCAGAACGAGTATCCGTGCTTCTTTTTCGTCGCCGACTGGCACGCGCTCACGACGCACTACGAGACGCCCGAGATACTAAAGGCGAGTGTCTGGGACATGGTTATCGACTGGCTGGCCGCCGGAATCGATCCGAAGAAGGCGACGGTCTTTATCCAGTCGCGTGTGCCCGAGCATGCCGAACTGTTCCTGCTGCTCACGATGGCAACGCCGCTCGGCTGGCTCGAACGCGTGCCGACCTACAAGGACCAGATCGAGAAGATCAAGGACCGCGATCTGTCGACCTACGGCTTCCTCGGATATCCGCTGATGCAGGCGGCCGACATCCTGATCTACCGCGCGACCATGGTGCCGGTCGGCGAAGACCAGGTGCCGCACATCGAGATGACGCGCGAGATCGCCCGCCGCTTCAACAACCTCTTCGGGCGCGAGCCCGGTTTCGAGGACAAGGCGCGCGCGGCGGTGCGCAAGCTTGGCGGTAAGGCCGCGCGTCAATTCGACGAACTGCGCACGCAATATCAGCAAGAGGGCGACACCGCGGCGCTCGAGCAGGCGCGCACGCTGCTCGCGCAGGCGCAGAGCCTTTCGATGGAAGACCGGGAGCGCGCCGCCGGATTTCTTGAAGGTTCGGGCCGCACAATCCTGGTCGAGCCCGCGGCCAAGCTGACGGAGACACCCAAGCTTCCCGGCCTCGACGGACAGAAGATGTCCAAGAGCTACGGCAACGTGATCCTGATGCGCGAGGAGCCGAAGGCGCTAACCGAAAAGGTGCGGCGCATGATGACGGACCCGGCGCGCGTGCGACGGAGCGATCCGGGCGAGCCTGAGCGTTGCCCGGTGTGGCAGCTGCACAAGATCTATTCGAGCAGCGAAACCCAGTCGTGGGCTGCACATGGTTGCCGCACGGCAGGCATTGGCTGCCTCGACTGCAAACAGCCGGTCATCGAAGCGATGCTGGCAGAGCAGGCGCCATGGCGCGAGCGGGCGCAGCCGTACCTCGACGACCCGGCGCTGCTGCGGGCGATCGTCGACGACGGCTGTGCGCGCGCACGTGCCGAGGCAGAAAACACGATGCGCGATGTGCGTGGCGCGATGGGCCTTGCCTACGACGGCTGACTCGCGCACGCCCGGCGCGGGCGACGAGGCGCGTGCTTTGTCGAATTCGCTCGCGCGCGATCCGTCGCCGTGGATCATTCGGTTCGGCGCTCGCCTCGGCGCAGGGGCGCAAGTGCTCGACGTCGCCTGCGGGCATGGGCGCCATGCGCGCCGCCTCGCTGGCCAAGGCTGCCGGGTCACTGCGATCGATGTCGATGCTGCCTGCGGCGAATCGTTGAGGCACGTCAACGGCGTGGACTTCATGGCCTTCGATCTGGAGGCTGGTGCGTGGCCGTTTGCGCCGTCATCGTTCGACGCCGTGGTGGTCGTGCACTACCTGCATCGGCCGCTGTTGCCGCGGCTCGCGGAAGCGCTGCGGTCCGATGGACTGCTGCTTTACGAGACCTTCGCGGTCGGAAATGAAAGGTTCGGCCGCCCGCGCAATCCCGACTTCCTGCTGCGTCCGCGCGAACTGCTCGATGCCTTTGCCGAGCTGCGCGTGCTGGCGTTCGAGGACGGCATCATCGCCGGCCCGACGCCGGCGGCGATCCAGCGGCTGGCCGCGGTGAAGCTCGAACCCGACGCGATCGAGCCGGTCGAAACACTCGCGCTGTGAACGCGGGCGCGGGTCGTGCGGCATGTCGCGCACGGTAGAATCGCCGGCTTGCGCGCGGAGACAAGAACACCATGATCAAGGGAAGTATCGTCGCCATCGTTTCGCCCATGCGGGAAGATGGCGCACTCGATTTCGATGCCTATCGTCGGCTCATCGAGTGGCACGTCGCCGAGGGGACGAACGCGGTCGTCGCCGTCGGCACGACCGGTGAGTCACCGACGGTCGACCCCGAGGAGCATGGCGAGCTGATCAAGGTTGCGGTCGAGGCGGTCCGGGGCCGCATTCCGATCGTCGCCGGCACCGGAGGCAATTCGACGCGCGAGGCGATCGAGCTGACGCGCCATGCCAAGTCGGTTGGGGCCGCTGCCACGTTGCAGGTCGTGCCGTACTACAACAAGCCGACGCAGGAAGGGCTGTACCGGCACTTCCGCACGATCGCCGAGACGGTAGATCTGCCGATGATCGTCTACAACGTTCCGAGCCGCACGGTGGCCGACCTGGCCAACGACACGACGCTTCGCCTCGCCGCGGTGCCGGGCATCGTCGGCATCAAGGATGCGACCGGCGATCTGGCGCGCGCGAGCGATCTGCTGAAGCGGCTGCCGTCGAACTTCGCGGTCTACAGCGGCAACGACGACAGCGCGCTGGCGCTGCTGCTGCTTGGCGGGCACGGGATTATCTCGGTCACGGCCAATGTCGCGCCAAAGCGCGTCAGCGAGATGTGCAAGGCAGCGCTCGCCGGCGATTTCGCGCGCGCTCGCGAACTCAACAATCAATTGTTGCCGCTGCATCAGAAGCTCTTCGTCGAACCCAACCCAATCGCGGTGAAGTGGGCGCTGGCGAAGATGGGTCGCATCCCGGGCGGCATCCGGCTGCCGATGACTCCGCTGTCGGCGTCCGCGGAGCCGGTCGTGCTGGCCGCAATGAACGATGCGGGGCTGCTCTAGGCCGCAGGAGTCTTGATGAACGTAAGCAAGTCAATCGCGCCGATTCTGCTGGCAGGCTCCACGTTGGTGGCAGGCTGCAGCTGGACCGGTAGTGTGTTCAACGACAAGGTCGACTACCAGGCCGCGCGCACGCGCACCGTGCCGCTGGAAATTCCGCCGGACCTTTCGCAGCTGCCTCGTGACGAGCGCTTCACGGTGCCGGAGCGGCCGCAATCGGTGACCGCTTCGGCCGCAACCGCCGCTCGTCCCGGTGCGCCGGCTGGCGCACCGGCGAGCGCAGTGGCGGCCACGGTCGCGCCGACCGGTGCGCTCGCCAAGATTGAGCGCGATGGCAGCCAGCGCTGGCTCGCCGTCAACATGCCGCCCGAGAAAGCGTGGCCGGTCGTGCTCGAGTTCTGGCCCAGCGTCGGGCTCGCAGTCGAGAAGTCGGATCAGGCTACCGGCGTGATGGAGACCGTGTGGGCCGAAAACAAGGCCAAGCTGCCGCAGGACCTGATCCGCCGGACGCTCGGACGCGTCCTCGGTTCGGTCTACGAGACCGGTGAGCAGGACAAGTACCGTGCGCGCATCGAGCGCACGCCGAAGGACACGTCTGAGATCTTCATCAGCCATCGCGGCATGATCGAGGTGTACACATCGTCGCAGCAGGACCGCACGGCGTGGCAGCCGCGCCCGCCGGACCCCGAGATGGAAGCCGAGATGCTGCAACGGCTGCTGGTGCGCTTCGACAAGTCCGCGGCGCCGACGACGACTGCCGCCACGACCGCCGCCACGGCTGCACGGCCCGCTGTTGCAACGGCCGGGCCTACGGCGATGCCGCCGCCACCGCCCGATACGACGCACCTGGTCAAAGGCAAAGACGGCCGCAGCGAGCGCCTCGATATCGATGACGCTTTTGATCGCGCGTGGCGCCGCGTCGGACTGGCGCTGGATCGCGGCGGTTTCACGGTCGAGGATCGCGACCGCGCGAAGGGCGTTTATTTCGTGCGCTATCTAGACCCCGATTACGAGGCAAAGGCCAAGGAAAGCCAGGGCTTCCTCACCAAGTTGATGGGCCGCGACAAGCCGGTCGAGGCGCCCCAGTACAGGGTGCAGCTGACGGCGGCCGGGGAGTCCGGCACCTGGGTTCAGGTCTTCGGCAAGGACGGCAAGCCGGAGCTCTCGCCGGCTGGCGACCGCATCCTCGCGCTGCTCAAAGACCAGTTGCGCTGACGAGCCCCGGTGCTGCGGCTCTGCAGTCTCGGCTCGGGCAGTGGTGGCAACGGTCTTGTTGTCGAGGCGAGCGACGGGCTCGCATCGAACCGCGTGCTCGTCGACAACGGTTTCAACCTGCGGCAACTGTCGCGGCGCCTCGAGCGCATCGGCCTCGACATCGCTGCACTCGATGCCGTGTTCGTCACTCACGAGCATTCGGATCATGCCGCCGGGATCAGGCGGCTGGCGCTGAAGCATGGCGTTGCGGTGTACTGCACCGCCGGCACCGCCGCCGCTTGTGATTTTGATGCCCTCGGCGTCGCCTGGATCCGGGTACAAGACGGCGTAGCTGTCGAAGTCGGTGCGCTCCGGATCGAGCCGTACGCGGTGCCGCACGATGCGAACGAACCCGTGCAGTACACGTTCACCGATGGCGCGCGTCGCGCCGGACTGCTAACCGATGCGGGGGAGTGTTCGGAAGCGATTCTCGCTGCGCTGGCTGGACTGCACGCGCTCGTGCTCGAGTGCAATCACGACCCGGCAATGCTGCAGCAAGGCGCCTATCCGCTGTTCCTAAAGGCGCGTATAGCTGGTGGGTTGGGACACCTGTCCAACGATCAGGCAGCTGAAATCCTCGCCCATGTCGAACACTCGGAATTGAGCTGGGTCGCAGCCGCGCACCTGTCAGCGGCTAACAACCGTCCAGAGCTTGCGCAGATCGCGCTGGCTTGCGCGCTCGATTGTTCGATACACGAAATTGCCATCGCCAATCAGCAGGCCGGCCTGGCTTGGCGCACCGTGTGAACAAAAAAAGGGCCGGCAATGCCGGCCCTTTGCTTGCATCGACGCTGTCTACTTGCCGGCTTTCTTCTTGTCGGCTTCGGCGGCGGCTCTCGCCGGGTCCTGTGACTGCATCGACGAGGGAGCGGTGCTCGTGTCAGCCGGGGCCGGAGCAGCCGCTGGCGCTGGGGCGCTCGTCGCGGCCGGAGCCGCGGCGTCTGCCTTCGGAGCTTCGGTCGGAGCGGGTGCCGGCGCG
>DATEZE010000066.1:0-12694 GCA_035255845.1 Burkholderiaceae bacterium
ATCACCTGTGCGCAGCCTTCGCCGGCGTAGATCTTGGCCGGCAGCGGCGTTGTGTTGGAAAACTCCAGCGTCACATGCCCTTCCCACTCTGGTTCGAGCGGCGTGACGTTGACGATGATGCCGCAGCGCGCATAGGTGCTCTTGCCCAGGCAAATCGTCAGCACATTCCGCGGGATGCGGAAATACTCGACAGTCCGGGCCAGCGCGAATGAATTTGGCGGGATGATGCAGACCGCGTTCTTCACGTCGACGAAGGAATTCGGATCGAAGTTCTTCGGGTCGACGATCGTGTGGTTGATGTTGGTGAAGATCTTGAATTCGTCGGCGCAGCGGATGTCGTAGCCGTAGCTCGACGTTCCATAACTGACAATGCGCTGGCCATTGACTTCGCGCACCTGCCCGGGCTCGAAGGGCTCGATCATCCCGTGCACCGCCATGCGGCGGATCCACTTGTCGCTCTTGATGCTCATCTCGTCAAGGAGCCGCGCCAGCGCGGTCGTCAATGGTCCAGCTTCACCCGAAGGCGCGATTGTAGGGTGCCGGGCGGAAGGGGCCCGGCCGCTAGACTCTGCCCCGGCTCCCGTCCCGACAGATCGCGTAAGGTTCATGACATGAAACTGCGGTGGACACCCGCGCGCGTCGGCGATGCGCTGCACGAAGTCGACACACCGGCACTGGTGCTTGACCTCGATCGGTTCGAGGCCAATCTCGAGCGCCTGATGCGCTCCTCGACCGTGCGCGGGATGCGCGTGCGGCCTCACGCCAAGAGCCACAAGTGCGTCGAGATCGCGCGGCGGCAGATGGCGGCGGGCGCTGTCGGCATCTGCTGTCAGAAGGTATCCGAGGCTGAAGTCTTCCTGGCCGGCGGCATCGAAGACGTGCTCATCAGCAACGAGGTCATCGGCAAGCGCAAGGTCACGACGCTCGCTTCGCTGGCGGTGCGCTACCCGAAGGCGAAGATCGGAGTCTGTGTCGATGACGTCAAGCAGGTGCGGCAGCTGGCCACCGCCTGCCGCGCGCTGTCGGCCGAACTCGACGTGTATATCGAGCTCGATGTCGGCCATGGTCGCGCCGGGGTGGCGGACACCGCGTCGGTCGTTGATCTCGCGCGCGAGATCAAGTTGCACCGGAACCTACGGCTGCGTGGACTGCAGGCCTACTACGGATCGGCGCAGCACCGTCGCACGGTACGCGAACGACGCCAGGCGATCACGCTGGCCGCCGGCCTTGCCGGGGCGGCGCGCGACGGCCTGCTGGCCGAAGGCCTCGGCTGTGACATCGTCACGGGCGGGGGCACCGGCACGTTTCCGTATGAGACCGGCAGTGGCGTCTACAACGAAGTGCAGCCCGGCTCGTATGTGCTGATGGACGTCGACTACGGCAAAAACGAATTCGATCCGATCGCGCCCGCGTTCGAACCGGCGCTTTATATCCTGGCGTCCGTGATGAGCGCGCGCGGTGACCGCGCCACGATCGATGCCGGGCTCAAGGCGTTTTCGACCGACTCCGGACCCGCAATGCCTGCATTCGAAGGCTGGCAAGTGCGCGGCGTCTCCGACGAGCACACGATCCTGATCCGCGTCGGCAATGAAGGACCCAACCTGGTGCTCGGCGACAAGCCGCTGCTGATTCCAGGCCATATCGACCCGACCGTGAACCTGCACGATGTCATCGTCGTGTCGCGTAACGACGTCGTCGTCGATCTGTGGCCGATCGACGCGCGCGGCGCAGTGTTCTGAGGGGCGCCGTGGCCACGCGGCCTCCGCGCTGTGCCGATCAAAGCCGATCTGCCGCCGCTGGAACGCAGCATTTGCGATAGCGCAGATCCCGAGCGATCCTGGCCCGGCAGCAAGAAGTGATTGACACGGGGCCGTGCCACCTTACGGTTTGAAGTTTCGCGAGCGGCGGTAGGCATCCAGGAAGAGCGGGGTACGCAGCGTGGCGAATTACGAACGAAAGAAGACTGTCGACGGACTGTCGCTCAGACTTTACCGGGGTGAAGGGGCGGCGCTGCTGGCCTTCGACCTCGAACGGGCGAAGGCTACCGATGATTTCGTCGGATTCAGTGTGGAAGTGAAGTACCCCGGAAGCAATAACTGGGGCGCCCTTCGCAACCGGCTGCATTTCGACTACCCGCCCAACCCGGAGCGACCACTCTCGTTCAAGTCCACGGAGGCGCCGTTCCAGAAGTTCCGGTGGGTGCACGTGCCAACGGACGTCTCCGGCGTCGGCGAGTTTCGCTACCGCGTGACTGCGCGCTATATGGACGCGACTGGGAAGCTCCACGCTGGAGCGGCAGTGGAGGAGTCGATCTCCCTGCTGCCGGAAACCATTGCGGGATTCGTCAACGTCGCCTTTACTCGAGGCTTTGCGTCTTCGCAGGCGTATGCGGAGCGCTTCAACAATGAAACCGGAATCCTGCCGCCTGTGAACGCGCCGGCGAAGGCCAGTCTGTCTCACGACATGACGCCGTTCCCGAAGCAATACGACTGGCTAGGCTTCGAAGTGCGACGCCTGATCTATCAGTTGCTGGACGAGGTCATCGCCGATCCGTCGCAGAAGCTCGATGCGCTGATTTACGAGTGCAAGGAGCCGGAGATCCTGAAACGGCTGGTGGCGCTCGGTCCGCGGCTGCGCGCCGTGATTGACGATCATGCCGATCAGGGTGAGCCAGACAGCTGCGAGACGATCAGTGCGGACCGACTGAAGGCGGCCGGCGCCCAGGTCAAGCGCATGCACTTCGCGCGACAACAACACAACAAGGTGCTGATCGTCCGAAAAAACGGCCTCGCGGTTCGGGCGCTCGGCGGCTCCACTAATTTCTCGCTTCGCGGCCTTTACATCCAGGCCAATAACGCGCTGCTCTTCGAAAACGATGTCGTCGCAGCCAAGTTCGCGGAGGTGTTCGACGCCTACTGGAAATCGCCATCGACCTTCCGCCAGAAAGCGCTGTCGAAGCAGTGGTCGGTCGTGCGCGACGAACCGCAATCGCACGTCGCCCTGTGCTTCTCGCCCCATGGCGATGGCGATCTGTCTCTCGCGCCGGTAGCAACCGCGATCGAGGAAGCAGACAGCTCGGTGCTGTACTCGATCGTCTTTCTCAACCAGATCAATGGAAAGGTGCGCACCGCCCTTGACGAACTGATGCAGCGGTCGCTGTTTTCCTATGGCGTTGCACAGCGCACCAGCGGCCTGGCTGTGCAGAAACCAAACGGCGACGTTGCACTGCTGGAGTTTGCCTACCTCGCAGAGAACGCGCCGGAGCCCTTCAAAAGTGAATGGTCAGGTAACACGACGCAGTTCTCGCAGATGGTGCATCACAAGTTCGTCGTCACGGACTTCAACGGCGCGCGCCCGACAGTGTTCACCGGCTCGTCCAACATGGCGCGGGGGGCGAGAAGGAAAACGGCGACCATTTAATCCGCATCGAGGACCGCAAGATCGCAATTGCCTACGCGATCGAAGCGCTCAAGCTCTTCGATCACTTTCACTTTCGCGTCAGTGCCAAAGCCCCCGACGCGCCGACCACGCTTCGACTGCAGAAGCCACCTGCTCCAGGTAAGAAGCCGTGGTTCGACCAGTACTACCGGCCCGGCCATGTCAAGGAGCGCGACCGCAAGCTCTTCGCCGGCTGAAGCGGCGCTGAAGCGCGCGAGAAGTGCGGCTTGGCCACCGGGATCTTTCACCGAGCGCCACGGATCGCGTCGCTACGGCTGAACGGTACAGTGCCCCAGACCTGTGGCATGGCGCAGCCACGCGATCAGGTCGGCACGCTCAGATGCATCCTTGACCCCGGCATACCCCATCGTCGTGCCTGGGACAACCTTCGTTGGGTCCTGCAAAAATCTGTCGAGCGCCCGTTCGTTCCAGACGATGCGGGAATCTCGCATCGACTTCGAATAGCTGTCGTAGCCGGGAGCCGAACCAGCGCGTCGGCCAAACAGGCCGCAGTGCTGCGGCCCGGTGCGGTTGCCTTCGATCGAGTGGCAAGCGGCACGCGGCAGCGTCACCGGCACGGGCGCGCGCCGCGAGCTCGACTGACGTCGATGTTGCCGTCGGCAACTCTGATTTCACGGACATTCCATGCTCCGGTGGGTGTTCATTGGACGCTGACGGCCGAAAAAGGTGACAAGCGCAATGTGCACCGTTCTGGAGATGACACTGCCGGCAGCAGCTCGATTCAATCGACAGGATGACGGCTGCGATGCGCGCCACTAAGCTCGCGCCCCGAAGCGCCCGAAGGCGCGCCACGGAGGCTTGGATGCTTCGATTCGTTCACCTGCTCGTCGCCAGCGTCCTCGCCGCTGCGGCCGGCGTCGCCGGCGGCCAGACCTGGCCGGACAAGCCGGTGCGGCTGATTTCGGTCTTCCCGCCGGGCGGATCAGTCGACCAGGTGGCGCGCGTGCTGGCGCAGCAGCTCAGCAAGCAGCTCGGCCAGAGCGTCGTCGTCGAGAACATCGGTGGCGCGTCCGGCGCGATCGGCACCGCGGCTGTCGCCAAGGCAGCGCCCGACGGATACACGTTCGGCGTCGTGTTCGACACGCATGGCACGAATCCGAGCCTTATCCCTGCCCTCTCGTACGACACGATCTCAGGCCTCGAGCATGTGACGCTGATCGGCACATCGCCGATGGCGCTGGTGGCGTCGGCACGGTCGAAGTACATGAAGTTCACCGACGTCAACTCCGATGCGCGGAGCGTCAAAGGCGTGACGATCGGATCGATCGGCACCGGCAGCCTCGGTCACCTCGCGATGATCCAGGCCGGCAAGCAGGACGGCTGGTCATGGACACATGTTCCGTATCGCGGCGGTGGACCGTTGATGAACGACGTCGTGGCCGGGCACACACCGCTCGGCATCGGCACCGTCTTTCTGGTGATGCCGCACGTGAAGGCCGGCACTGTGCGGCCGATCGCCGTGACCGGCGCGAAACGCCACCCGAGCCTGCCCGATACGCCCACGCTGGCCGAATCCGGCATCCGCAATTTCGAGGCGCTCGCCTACTGGGGCGTGATCGCACCGGCGAAGACGCCGCCGACGATCGTCGAGCGAATGAATTCCGAGCTTCAGAAGGCGCTGAAGGACCCGGCGGTCGCCGAACGCCTCGCGGCGCAGGGCATGACGATCACCGGCCAGGGCCCGGCGGAGTTCAAGGCGTTCACTCAGAAGGAAATCGAGCGCTGGCGCAAGGTGGTCAAGGACAACGGCATCAGCGCGGGCTCATAGGCGCGCAGCTCGCGCGGTGTTGAACCGAAGCAGACGCGCAAGCCGCTGGGCAGAGCTCAGCGGCTGCCGCTGATGTAGTGCTCGAGTTGTTCGATGATGAACTGCTGCTCGGAGATGATGTCCTTGACGAGATCACCGATCGAAACGAGGCCGATCAGTTTGCCGTTATCAAGCACCGGCAAATGGCGCACGCGGCTCTCGGTCATGATCGCCATGCATTCCTCGGTGGTCTGCTGCGGGCCAACGCACAGCACCCGTGTAGTCATGATGACGGACACCGGTGTGTCCTTCGACGAGCGGCCGGCCAGCACGATCTTGCGTGCGTAGTCCCGCTCGGTGACGATGCCGACGATCGTCTCGCCTTCCATCACCAGCAGCGCGCCGATCCCCTGCTCGGCCATCTTCCTGACCGCCTCATAAACGGTTTCATTCGGGCCGATCGCATGCACGGCCTTGCTCGTCTTCCCCTTCAGGATCTGGGCGATACCTTTCATGAAGATCCTCCCCCGTGCGGATCAGGCGGGCACTGCCTTCGGTTGGATCGAATGCAGCTGGGCGAGCTGAGCCCGCAACTGCCCCGGCGTCGTCGCCGGCAACCGACAGGTCCCATGCTCGCACAAGTATGCGCTGCCGGCATCGCGACTTGCCGCGAGCGGAACAGCACTGGGCGGCGCGCTGATGAACGTCGCCAGCGGTGCGAAATCCGAGCGAACTATCGAGAGCGGATGGTCTCCGACCGGCAGCAGCAGGTCAGCGCCGTGCTCGCTCATCAAATGGACGAGCAGCATCGTCGGCACGGCAGCCGGCGCAGCCTCGAGCAGCGCGGCCTGCCGCTCGATCGAGCGCTGGACGATATCGGCCCAGCCGCCGCGGACATAGGCGCCCGCCAGCCGTGCCAGCAGTTCGCACGCGGCTGCCGAGGCGGACGGCACTGCACTGTCGAACACGTCGCGCGCGCGCGCCGGCAGGTGGCCGGGCTCGCCGTCGTAGAAGCCTTCGCCGTCGACGTGAAAGCGTTCAACGAGGCGTTCGGCCAGGTCGCGCGCGGATTCGAGCCACTCCAGCTCACCGGTGGCAGCGTGCAGCTCGAGGAGGCCGAGCCCCACCTGCGCGTGATCGGATAGATAGGCCTCGGCTCGCAGCGTGCCGTCGCGCCAACTGTGGCGCAGCCGGTCTTCGCTCACCATCGTGCCGAGCAGGAAACGCGCAAGCGAGCGCGCGGTTTCGACGAAGACGTCGCGGCCGAGCAAGCGGCCCGCTTCGGCGAACGCACGCAACGCCATGCCGTTCCAGTCGGCGAGCACTTTGTCGTCGGTGATGGGCCAGATGCGCTGCGAGCGGACCTCATACAGCCGTTCCCGCACCGACTGCTCCCACGAATCCGCATCGAGGCCGAGCGCCGACCGCACCGCCTCCGGATCGCGTCGCTCGAGCACATTGAAGCCATGCTCCCAGTTCCCTTCCTCGGTCACACCGTACAGGCGCGCGGCGGGGCCCGCGTCGGCACCGAGGACCTCATGGAATTCGGCGGCCGTCCAGACATAGAACTTGCCTTCAACGCCCTCGGAATCAGCGTCTTGCGCGGAGCTGAACGCGGCCGGCGCGGCGGCCGGGTGCATCTCGCGACGCAGCCACGCGAGCGTGTCTTCGGCGACAAATCGCAGGCGCTCGTCACCCGTGAGCCGGTACGCGCCCGCGTAAATGCGCGCAAGCTGCGCGTTGTCGTACAGCATCTTCTCGAAATGCGGCACGTGCCAGCGCTCGTCGGTCGAATAACGCGCGAAGCCGCCACCGACTTGATCGAGCATCCCACCGGCGGCCATCTCGGCAAGCGTCGTGGTCAGCATCGTGCGCGCTCGCTCTTCGCCCATAGCCGCCAGCGTCAGCAGGTACTGCAGCAGCGGCGACTGCGGAAACTTGGGGGCGGCGCCAAATCCGCCATGTCTTTCGTCGAATTGGCGCGCGAGTCGCGTAAGCGCCTGCTCGTGAAGCCGATCGGCCGGACGGCGCGGCGCGGCGATCGTACCTTCGCGGGCATGCGTGAGCAGCGCATCGGCCTGCTGCTCGACCTCGGCGCGGCGCGTTTTCCACGCTTCACTTACGCCAGAAAGCACGCCCGAGAAGCTCAGAAGGCCATAACGGTCCGCCGGCGGGAAGTAGGAGCCGCCGAAGAACGGCTTTAGCTGCGGCGTCAGGAACATGTTCATTGGCCAGCCGCCGCGACCTGTTAGTGCCTGCAGCACGCTCATGTAGACATGATCAACGTCGGGCAGCTCCTCGCGATCGACCTTGATCGCGACGAAGCCGGCGCGGAGCTGGCGGGCGATCGCCTCGTCCTCGAAACTTTCGCGTTCCATCACGTGGCACCAGTGACACGTCGCGTAGCCGACCGACAACAGGATCGGCTTGTCTTCGGCGCGCGCCTTCGCAAAGGCCTCCTCGCCCCACGGATACCAGTCGACCGGGTTATGCGCGTGCTGCAACAGGTAGGGACTGGTCTCGCGCGCGAGGCGATTGGTCGGGCGAGTCGCTGGCGCGTTCATAGACGCATGAGCCTACGCCAGCGCAGCGCGCAGTGCGAATGGGATCTCCGGTCCGCGCGCTTTGATTCCCTGGATCAGAACGGCACCGGCGGCCCGCGCCAGTCTTCATCCCGAGGCTGGGCGCGGATCAGCGCCTGCGCGGCCTCGAGCCAGCCGTCGCATGCATTGCGGCCCGGTCGACCTCGCAGAATATTCAACAGTCCTTTGCACTTTGCATAGAAGCCGAAGAATCGCAGAACTTTCCGCTTCTGCGCGTCACTCGGCGGGAAAGTGCTGCACACCAGCTTGTCGTCCGACATGCCGCGGTCGGTCAGCGTGACCGCCCCCCACGCCTTCACGCGCAACAGGGTCCCGGATCGGATGCGCGGTCCCAGCACCAGAGCATCAAGCAGATCGCCTTCGAGTCCGACGTGGGTCGGCACGGAACCGTAGTTGAACGGACATGGCAAGGGCGAGATGAAATCAACGTGTCCCGTCGAGCCGCGCTTGATGAACGAGCCCTTCGGAATTTCGATGATGACGTCGACTTCGGGCGGAGCGGGTATCGCGCCGGCAGGAAGTGGCATCCAGGTCGCAACGTTCACGCCGACAGCCTACGCCGGCCGGGTCTGGCAGACCCGGGCAGTACAGTGACGGGCAAAGTGCGCGCTCAGGGCCGGTTGCGGCCCAACTGATCATGGCTCGCAACCCAATCGCCATGGATGACCGCGCTCGCGAGTGAGGTCTCCCCCGCCAATACGACGCCCCCGCAGATCTCGGCAAATTTGTCCGCCTTACCGCTGCCGTAGCAGCCGAGCAGCTCGAGGCACTCGCGTTGGGTCGCCAGTCCCGTGCCGCCACCGTACGTTCCTACGATCAGCGAGGGCAGCGTGATCGACCAGTAGTAATCGCCGTTGGCGAGTAACTGCGTGTAGACGACGCCCGCGTGCGATTCGGCGACGTTGGCGGCGTCCTGTCCCGTGGCAATGAACAGTGCCGCCAGGCCGTTGGCGGCGTGCGCGCCGTTGTTGGCCGAGCCGGCCAGAAAAGCTCCGACGTTGGACATCTGGCGCGCGGCGAACATCTCGGCCGTGTCGACGCCCATGATCCGCTTCGTCGGCTCACGTTGCAGCACGCATTCGGCGACGACGCGCTTGCCGCGCGTGACCAGCATGTTGAGCTGTGAATGTTTCTTATCGGTATCCATGTTGCCGGACAGCAGGTAACGCGCACCGCCCGGGTAGTGCGCCGCGATCCACTCGCACGCCGCCAGCGTCGCCTTGCCTGTCATGTTCTGACCTGCCGCATCGCCAGTGGTGTAGTTGAAGCGCAGATGGCGCATCGGCCCCACGGCGTACTGATAGATATTGACCAGGCGGCCGACCTGGCTGGTCGCTTCGGCAGCCGCCTTGATCGCGTCGAACTGCGCCTGGACCCAGCTTCCGAACTCGCGCGCCTTCAGAGCGTCGTCGAAGACGAATACCGGTGAGCGCTGCATGAACTGCTCGACCACAGTCGTCTTCACGCCGCCGCACTCGGTGACCAGGCGCATGCCGCGGTTGTAGCTCGCCACCAGTGTGCCTTCGGTCGTCGCAAGTGGCACGTAAAAGTGGCCATTGGCGTGCTCCCCGCGAATCAATAGCGGCCCGGCGAGACCGATCGGAACCTGTGCGACGCCGACGAAGTTCTCGATGTTCCCGGGCAGTGAGGCAGGATCGATCGAGTAGTGGCCGACGTGCGGCAGCGCCTGACCCGTCTGCTGCGTGGCGAACTCGCGCCGGCGCAAGGCCATCGCCTCGGTGTAGTCGTTAGCTGGATCGCGTGGAACTTTCGGCGTTCCAGGCGGCGCAGAGGTGTCATTCGGCATCCGCATTCCTCCCGGCCGTAACCGACCGACGACGGGACGGCTGAAGCCGAACCACAAGCTTACGGCGCAATCCCGGCCAGCGTCTTGATCCGGGCGCTCTCAGCGCGTGCGCGTCAGCGGGATGTGGCAGTCGTCCTGCACCCGTGCATTAATCGGCCGCGACCGCGCTCAGTCGACGACCCCGACGCTCTCAACCTCGCTCGCCGGATCGCCGCGCCGCGCGAACTGGGCGACCGCCACGCCGAGCAACGTGACCGCGGCGCCGAGCAGCTTGATTGCGCCGTAACCTTCCCCCGTCACCCACCAGGCGACCAGCCCGGCGACCGGTGGCATCAGGTATATCAGCGGCGCGGTACGGGCGACACCGCGCACTGCGTTGACCCAGCCCCAGACGATCCAGCCGGCGAAGGCCGAGACGACGACGGCCCACAGCAGCCCGGCCCAGATCGCCAGCGGCACGGCCAACCAGTTGACTCGCAGGCCCGCCGGCAGGCTCAGCAGCAGCACCGGCACGCTGCCCAGCAGCGTCGCATAGGTCATGACCAGCACGCCCCCGTGACGGTCGATCAGCGGCTTGGCGGCCACCGTATAGGCCGCGAAAAAGAAGGCCGCGAAGAGAAGCACCAGATCGCCACCGCTTGCGCGCCACTGCTGTCCGAGCAGCTTGTCGGACAGGAACACCAGCGCGCCGAAGCAAGCGACTCCGACGCCGGCCACTTGCGCCCGTGTCAACTGCTCGACGCCGAGCCCACGCAGCAGCAGCAACGTGAACACCGGACCGCAGGCGAGGATCACCGAACTGGAGAACGCGGTCGACCAGTCGATCCCGAAAGTCACGGGAACGACATGCATCAAGTGCCCGAGCAGGCCGAGACGCAGCAGCGCCCACCACTCGTCCCGCGACAGCCGGGGCCAGCGCGATCCATAGCGCTGCCATAGCAGTGCGACCGCGCAAACGGGCATGATCAGATAGCGCACGAATAGAAAGCCGCCGGGCGTGATCGCGGTGAAAACCGCCTTCTGCACGCTGAAGTTGACGCCCCATACGAGGACCAGCGCCAACGCCAACAGTAGTGCAGCACGCTGCCTCGAGACGCCGACCGGCCCCGCAGCATCCGTCGGCGCCGGCGGCTCGCCGTCGGCGGGCGGTCCGGTCTCGGGTGGACTCGATGCGCTCATGCGGAGTGCTGTGCCGAAAGACCGCGATTGAAGCGCGTGCAACGGCTCGATGTCAAAGTCAATACAATCGCGGTCGCGCTGCTTCGGCGCTTCCGCACCCGCTCATGTCCACCTCATCCCCTGCCGCCGGCGCGGCGCTGCCGCTCGAAGGCCGCACCGCGCTGGTCACAGGCGCCGCGCGTGGCATCGGCCGCGCGATCGCGCGCAAGCTGGCGAGCGCAGGTTGCGACGTCGTCGTCAACTATTACAACAGCCATGACGAGGCCGAAGCGCTCTGCGCCGAGTTCCGCACGCTCGGCCGCCGCGCCATGGCACTGAAGGCGAGCGTCGGTCTTCCGGACAGCGTCGACGAGATGTTCGGCGAACTCACCAAGCACTTCGACCGGCTCGACATCGTCATCAGCAATGCCGCCAGCGGCGTGCTCAAGCCCGCGATGGACATGACGCTGAAGCACTGGCGCTGGTGCATGGAGACCAATGCGTTCGCGCTGAATCTTCTGGCGCAGAAGGCCGCGCCCCTGATGAGTGCCGGTGGGCGCATCGTCGCGATGTCGAGCCTCGGCTCGGTGCGCGCCATGCCGAACTACGCGTTCATCGGCGCATCGAAGGCGGCGCTGGAATCGCTGGTCCGCGCGCTGGCGCAGGAGCTCGGCCCGCGCGGCATCCGTGTCAACGCGGTCAGTGCTGGAGTGGTCGTGACCGACGCCCTCTCCTACTTCCCGAACCGCGAGGAACTCGTGGCGTCGTTCCGCGCGCGCGCACCCGCCGGCCCGGTGCTGACGCCTGAGGACGTCGCGGGCGCGGTCTATCTATTGTGTCTGCCGGAAGCGGCGATGATCAACGGCGCGACGTTGTTCGTTGACGGCGGCTTTGCCATCTCCGGGTGATCATGGCCGCTGCTCTCGATTCAGGGCTTTCAGGCAAAGTGGCGGTCGTCACTGGTGGCAGTCGCGGCATCGGTCGTGCGATCGTCGAACTGCTGGCCGCCGACGGAGTCGACACGATTTTCTTCTATCGCGGCAATGCCGACGCCGCGCGCGAGGTCGCCGATGCGGTCGCGCAGGCCGGCGGCAAGGCCGAGGCGATCCAGGCCGATGTCGCCGATTCGGCCGCGGTCGCCGCGGCCATCGAACGCGTCATCGAGACGCGCGGCCGCATCGACGTCCTGGTCAACAATGCCGGTGTCGTGCGCGACAACCTGCTGGCGCTGCTGAGCGACGAGGACATCGGCGTCGTCCTCGACACCAACGTTGGCGGCGTCTTCAACGTCACGCGCGCGGTCGTGCCGCACATGATCTCCAAGAGGTCGGGGCGAATCATCAATCTCAGTTCGGTCGCGGGCGAAAAAGCCGGCCGTGGCCAGGCCAACTACGCGGCAAGCAAAGGCGCGATCAATGCCTTCACGCGGGCGATGGCGGTCGAGCTGGCCTCGCGCAAGATCACGGTAAACTGCGTGGCGCCCGGCGTGATCGAGACCGAGATGTCACAGCAGGTCAGGGAACTGGCCGGCGATGAAGTCAAGGCGCGCATCCTGCTACGCCGCTATGGACAGGCGCGCGATGTTGCTTACGCCGTCTGGTTCCTCGCCTCGCGCTTCGCCGACTACATCACGGGCGAAGTCCTGCACGTCGACGGCGGATTCAAAATGGAGTGAGGGAATGTCAGAACAGGCCATCAGCCAACAAGAAATCGATGCGGTCTTTCCGAAGGTCGCGCAGGTCATCGCGGACGCGCTCGGCTGCGACGTCGAAGACGTGAAGCCGAAGGTCCCGCTGATCGAGGGTCTCGATGCAGAATCGATCGACTTCCTCGACCTGGTGTTCCGCCTCGAGCGCAGCTTCGGCGTGAAGATACCGCGCGGCAAGATCGTCGAGGACGCACGCGGGCCGCTGCCCGAGG
>DATEZE010000067.1:0-11286 GCA_035255845.1 Burkholderiaceae bacterium
CGCGCTAGGCCTCGGACTATCACAATCATTCGGCGCCTGGCGCCGCTGCGGGCTCGGCCTGCGGCCGAACGCGGCGCAGGTGCTGCCGCATCCATCCGAGCGCGTCGTCGACGTAGGTGAACACCACCGGCACGACGAGCAGGCTGAGGAAAGTCGACGTGATGAGACCGCCGATCACGACGATCGCCATCGGCGCGCGGAAGCTCGGGTCGGTGCCGAGTCCGATCGCAATAGGCGTCATGCCCGCACCCATCGCCACGGTCGTCATCACGATCGGTCGCGCGCGCTTGCGGCAAGCGTCGATGATCGCCTCCCAGCGCGTCAGGCCGTGGTCGCGCCGCGCGAGGATCACATAGTCGATCAGCAGGATCGAATTCTTGGTCGCGATGCCCATCAGCATGATCAGGCCAATCATCGACGGCATCGACAACGCCGACTGGGTGACGAAGAGTGCAAGGAAGGCGCCGGGGATCGACAGCACGAGTGCGACCAGGATCGTCATCGGCTGCACGAAGTCCTTGAACAGCAACACCAGCACGATGTAGATGCAAAGCACGCCGGTCAGCATCGCCAGGCCGAAGCTTGCGAACAGTTCGTTCATAGCCTCCGCGTCGCCGACCGAGGTCTGGATCACGTCTGGGGGCAGATTGCGCAGGCTCGGCAGCGCGAGCGCCTGCTTTTCGATTTCGCCCAGCGGCTGCCCATTGAGCTCGATCTCGAAGTTGATGTTGCGCAGTCGGTCGTACCGGTCTATTTCGGCCGGACCGCCGGCGATCGACAGCTGCGCGACGTTGCCCAGCATCACTGGCCCGCGCTTGCCTGGCACCGGAAGACGCTCGAGCAGCTGCAGGTCCTGCCGAGCGTCGGGCGGCAACTTCACGACGATCGGCACCTGCCGCTGCGACAGGTTCAGCTTGGCGAGGCCCTGATCGTAGTCACCGGCGGTGGCGATGCGCAGCGTGTCGGCGATCGCGAGCGAGGTCACGCCGAGGTCGGCCGCGCGGGCGAAGTCGGGACGGATCACGAGTTCCGGCCGCACGAGGCTCGCCGTCGTCGTCACGCCACCGATCCCGTCGAGGGTTCGCAGCTCGCGTTCGACCTTGCGTGCGTGCTCGGCGAGCACTGCGCCGTTTTCCCCGGCGAGCACCAGTACGTATTTCTCCTGGCCACCGGCGAGCTCAACGGTGATGCGGGCGCCCGGGAGCGCCGTCAGCGCTTCGCGCAGGTCGCGCTCGATCTCCTGCTTGCTGACGCCGCGCCGGTCCGATCTCGGTGTCATGTTGATCGTCAGCGTGGCCTTGTGCACTTCGGCAGCACCGCGCGGCTCGAACGGGTTGGAACCTGCGGCGCCGCCGCCGATTGCGGTGTAGACGAGCTTGACGTGAGGGTTCCTTTCGACGATCACACGCGCCTGCTCGGCGGCGGCGAGCGTTTGACTGAACGTGCTGCCGGGTGGCAGCGTGACGTAGACCTGCGTCTGCGACAGATCATCGGGCGGAATGAAACCGGTTGGCAGCAGTGGCACCAGCGCGAACGAGCCGAAGAAGAAGGCCGCAGCACCGATCAGAGTCGCGATGCGGTGCTGCAGGCACCACTGCGCCCAGCCGAGGTAGATCGTCAACCAGCGGGGCTGCTGCGACGCATTCTCCGGCCTGTGCAGGATGTAAGCGGCCATCATCGGAGTCAGCATCCGCGCGACGACGAGCGAAAAGAACACTGCGATCGCCGCGGTCCAGCCGAACTGAACGAAGAACTTGCCGGGCACGCCGCTCATGAACGCGGTCGGCAGGAACACAGCAATCAGAGTGAAGCTGGTGGCGATGACCGCGAGGCCGATCTCGTCGGCTGCCTCCATCGCGGCCTGGTACGGCGTCTTCAGTTCGCCGCGCTCCGGCGTCGTCGCCACGCCCGCGCTGGCCGAAGGTGCGCCCCCGGACACCCCGGCGCGACGCATGCGCAGGTGTCGCATGATGTTCTCAATCTCGACGATCGCGTCGTCGACGAGGATCCCCACCACGAGCGACAGGCTCAGAAGCGTGACGACGTTCAGTGTGAAGCCCATGAAGTACATCGCGCCAAACGTCGGCAGGATCGACAGCGGCAGCGCGGCGGCCGAAACCAGGGTCGCGCGCCAGTCGCGCAGGAACAGCCACACCACCAGCACCGCGAGGATCGCGCCTTCGATCAGCAGCCACATCGAGCCATCGAAGTTCTCCTGGACTGGATCGACGAAGTTGAACGCCTCGGTGATACGGATGTGCGGATGTTCCGCCTTCAGCTTCTCGAGCTGCGCGCGCACGCCGTTGGTGACGTCGATCTCGCCGGCGCCGCGTGACCGCGTGATTTCGAAGCCGACAACCGGACGGCCGTTGAGCAGTGCTGCCGAGCGCTGCTCGGCCACCGTATCGCGAACGGTCGCAAGCTGATCGAGCCGCACGCGACGGCCGTCCGACAGCACGATGTCCATCGCGGCCAGCTCGTCGGCCGACTGCACCGTGCCGATCGTACGCACTGATTGCTCGGCGCCGCCGATATCGGCCCGCCCGCCCGAAGCCTCCTGCTGGATCAGGCGCAGCTGGCGCGAGATGTCGGCCGCGCTGGCGTTCAGCGCCAGCAGGCGCGCGGGGTCAAGCTCGACGCGGATCTCGCGATCGACGCCGCCGACGCGCGCTACCGCGCCGACACCGCGCACCGCCAACAGGCTCTTGGTCACGGTGTTGTCGACGAACCACGACAGCGCTTCGTCGTCGAGCCGATCGGAAGCGACCGTGTAGGTCAGGATCGGCGCGCCGGCCAGGTTGACCTTCGAGATCACCGGGTCGCGCAGGTCGCCCGGCAGATCCGAGCGAATCCGCGTGACGGCGTCGCGCACATCATCGACCGCTTCCTGGGTCGGCTTCTCCAGGCGAAACTCAACCGTGATCGTGGCGGTTCCGTCCTGCACCTTGGTGTAGATGTGCTTGATCCCCTGCAGCGTTGCAAGAGAGTTCTCGATCTTGCGCGCGACCTCGGTCTCCATCTGCGCCGGCGCCGCGCCCGGTAGCGCAGCGACCACCGTCACGGTCGGCAAGTCGATGTCGGGGAACTGCTGGATCTTCATCGCCTTGAAACCGACGACGCCGACCAGCGTCAGCATCACGAACAGCAGGACCGCCGGAATCGGGTTCCGGATCGACCACGACGAGACGTTGATCGCCATCGTTACTTCTCTGCGGCCTTCACCGGCGCGACAGGAGTCTCGACCACGCGAACGACGTCACCGTCGCTGAGAAAGCCCGCGCCGGACTCGACCAAGCGACCGTCGGCCGGCAGTCCGGCGAGGATCTCTATGCGGTCACCAACGCGTCGGCCGACCTCGACCTTGCTCTGCATCACCTTGTTCTCGGTGGAGACCGTGAAGACATAGGCAAAACCGTCGCGCAGCACGACGGCGCTCTGCGGCACGGTCAGCGCGGCGCCGCTGCCGAGCTGGAACTCGCCGCGCGCGAAGGTTCCAGCGCGTGCGCCGCCCGGCGGCAGATCGACATAGACGAGGCCGTTACGCGTTGCCGGGTCGACCGACGGCGCGACCGCGCGCACGGTGCCTTCAATGCGCGTACCACTGGCGGTCGTGAGCGTCGCGCGCATGCCCGGCTCGAGCTTCTGCAGTTCGGAGGCCGTGACCTCGGCGCGCCACTCCAGCCGGCCACCGCGGATAAGTCGAAACATTTCCTGGTTCGGTGTCGTCAATGAGCCGACTGTCGCTGTCCGCGCCGAGATGACGCCGTCATCGGGTGCGACCACGCGCGATTGCGCGAGGCGAACGTCCTCGGCCTGTACCCTGGCGCGTGCAGCGGCCAGCCGCGCGGCCGCGGTCTGCTCGGCAGTAACGACCTGTATCGTCGCCTGCGAGCTGATGAAACCCTGCGCCTGCAGCTGCTTCGAGCGTTCCGCATTCGCGCGCGCCTCGACCAATGCCGCTTCGGCTTCGGCCACCGACGCCTTGGCCTGCGCGAGGTCGGCGAGCACGCCTTCGGTCGCGATGCTCGCCAGCGGCTGACCGCGCTTCACGCTATCGCCGACATTGACCAGCACGTCGGTCACTCGCAGCCCGGACAGTTCTGCGCCGATCACCGCTTCCTGCCACGCCGTGACGTTGCCGTTTGCAGTCAGCGTGCGTGGCCAGTCGGCCCGCTGCGCTGTGGTGACCGTGACAGTCAGTGCCGGGCGCGCGGCGGATTTGGCTTCGGCCTTGCTGTTGCCACCATCTTTGCCGCAGCCGGTGATGAGCAGCGTTGTGGCCAGCAGCGCAGTGCCTAGGATCCGGACCCGGCCAGGTCTGAACGAGCGGCGTGCGGTACTCATCGCGAGGTCCTGTCCGCATCCGGCGACCGACGCCGAGCGATTTCGTGATCGACCAACGCCCGGCTGTAGCCGACCAGCCGGTCGAGGATGCGTTCCATCGCTCGAGTGCGCGTAAGCACCTCCGGCGCGAGCAGTTTCATGAACTCGCGCGACATGCAGTAGTCGTGCGCCATCGCGACGATCGCAAAGGCGAGCTGGTGGATATCGGCGTCGGCGCGCCCGAGCCCGCAGTGTCGCGCCAGCGTGGTCGCCAGCAGGTTGTGCGCAGGCAGGATCGTCTGCGCGGTGATCTCGCGGAAGACCTCGGACGGCTCGATCATTTCGCGCAGATGCAGCCGCATCAGGTCGCTGTCGACTCGGGCGGCTTCGTCCGCGGACGGCAGCAGGAATGGGGCGAGGAACATACGCAGTGCGTCCTCGATCGCGAGGCCAGGGTCGTCGAAGCGACCGAATGCCGCGGTCATCGCAGTGATCGGTCGCAGCAGCACCGCGCGGTACAGGCCTTCTTTGTCGCCGAAGTAGTAGTGGATCGACGCGATGTTCTTGCCGGCGGCGTCGCAGATCTCGCGCGTCGTCGTCGCCGCGAAGCCTTTGGCGGCAAAGATGCGCGTGGCGTGTGTCAGCAGTTGCTCGCGGGCGAGCCCACCCTTGTCGGGCATGCGCTCGGCATCGGCGGCTCGCGTTGGAGAAATAGGTTTGTTGCGCTGCAAGGTGGTCGGCATCCCGTCACCTTAGCACAAATCAAACGCTTGATTTAATCTTGGCCAGCAGCCAAAGCTTGGCGGCCGTCCGTGTAAGCGCAGCGCTAAATGCGGACGATCTTGCCCGGATTGAGCAGGTTCAGCGGATCGAAGGCGCGCTTGAGTCGCGCCATCAGTTCGAGCGCGTCTTCGCCGTGCTCCTCGTGCAAAAACCCCATCTTGTGCATGCCGACACCGTGCTCGCCGGTGCAGGTCCCGTCCGCGGCGAGCGCGCGCGCGACGATTCGGTTGTTCAGCCGCTCGGCCTCCTCCACCTCGCGCGGATCATCGGCATTCGCGAGGATTGCGCAATGGAAGTTGCCGTCCCCCACGTGGCCGAGGATCGGGGCCGGCAGGAAGCTCGCTTCAGTATCGGCGATCGTCGCTTCGATGCACTCGGTGAGGCGAGAAATCGGCACGCAGACGTCGGTCGTGAAGCTGCGGCATCCCGGCTTCAGTGCCAGGCATGCGAAGTAGGCGTTGTGCCGTGCCTCCCAGAGGCGGGTCCGGTCCTCGGGCTGGGTCGCCCACCGGAAGCCCTGGCCACCATGCTCGGCGGCAATCGCCTCGACGGTCCGCGCCTGCTCTTCGACACTCGCCGGCGAGCCGTGGAACTCGAACAGCATCAGCGGCATCTCTGGCAGGCCGAGCTTGTCGCGCTGGTTGACGGCCCTGACCGTCAGCGCGTCCAGCAGTTCGCAGCGCGCGATCGGCACGCCAAGCTGGATCGTCTCGATCGTCGTCCGCACCGCCGCGGCGACGCTCGGAAACGAGCAGGTCGCTGCCGAGATCGCCTCCGGCTGCGGGTAAAGCTTCAGCGTGACCTCGGTGATCACGCCGAGCGTGCCTTCGCTACCGACAAAGATTCGTGTGAGGTCGTAGCCGGCCGAACTCTTTTTCGCGCGCCGCGCGGTATGAATGACCTTGCCCTCGGCTGTCACGACGGTGAGCGCCACCACGTTCTCGCGCATCGTGCCGTAGCGGACCGCATTGGTGCCGGAGGCGCGCGTGGCGGCCATGCCACCGATCGTGGCGTCGGCGCCGGGGTCGATCGGGAAGAACAGTCCGGTGTCGCGAATCGCGGCGTTCAGCTGCTTGCGCGTGATGCCGGCCTGCGCGGTCACCGTCAGGTCCTCGGCGTTGATCGACAGCACGGCATTCATGCGCCCGAGATCGATCGAGATGCCGCCGTGCAGCGCGAGCAGGTGTCCCTCGATCGACGAGCCGACACCATAGGGAATCACCGGCACGCGATGGGCCGCAGCCTGCTGCAGCACCGCGACCACATCGTCGGTCGATTCGGCGAAGACCACGGCATCCGGGAGCATCGGCGCATACGGCGACTCGTCGCGACCGTGGTGTTCGCGCACCCCGGCGCTCGTCGAGAAGCGCGGGCCAAAGCGTGCTTCGAGCGCATCGGTAAGCGAGGGTGGCAACGGTGCGCGTGCCGAGGGCGCGTTCATAATCGAACTCCGGCCGGATTCACGGCCCCACCATACACCGGCAGGCTGCAAGCATGGGCAAGCGTCTTACTACGATTGCGACTCGCACCGGCGACGATGGCACGACCGGACTGGGCGATGGCACGCGGACGCGCAAGGACACGTTGCGGGTCACGGCGATGGGAGATGTCGACGAGTTGAATTCGTCGATCGGCGTGCTGCTGACCGAGCCGATGCCGGAGCCGCTGAGGGCCGACTTGATCGACATTCAGCACGATCTCTTCGACCTCGGCGGTGAACTGTGCATTCCGGGCTACTCGATGATCAAGGAGTCGCATGTCGCCCGTCTCGATGATCGGCTGGCGCACTACAACGCCGACTTGCCGCGGCTCGCGGAATTCGTGCTGCCGGGCGGATCGCGTGCGGCCGCGCTGGCGCACGTCAGCCGCACCGTGTGCCGCCGCGCTGAACGCGCACTAGTTGCGCTGGCGGCCAGCGAAGCGGTTCATGCAGAGGCGCGGCAGTACCTGAATCGCCTGTCGGACCTGCTGTTCGTGCTGGCGCGGGTGCTGAACCGTCATGCCGGCGGAGCCGACGTTCTGTGGCGGCATGAGAAGAAGCGCTAACTAGAATCCTCGCTCTAGACCGATTCGTCAGACGAATGCGCTTTTCGTCGCCTCGACCTGCATTCCGTCGCAGGACGCCGGCCGGCGACCGTCTGACACGTAAGCTCGCGCTTCGCGCGTACCCGCGCACCCGACACTACGGAAAGAACCATGCGATTCGAACCCCGGCACACGGCCACAGCGATCCTGCTGGCCGCGGGCGCACTGCCGCTGCAGGCAGCGGAGCCTGCCCGTCCGCTGATCCCGGTGTACACCGCCGCTGAAATCAGCACTCGTTGCGACGCCGAACTGGCTGCCGCGCGCAAGATGCTTAAGGCGATGGAAGCGCGCAAAGGCGCAGGCGACGTTCTGGCGGAGCTCAACGCCCTGTCGATCCAAGCTTCCGACTTCGCCAACCCGGTGTACCTGCTGCAGAACGTTGCGGTCGACAAGGCGACACGCGATGCGGCGCAGGCGTGCCTGGAAAAGCTGCTGCCGTTCGAGACCGAGGTTTACCAGAGTGCCGCGCTTTACGAGCGGGTGAAGGCCGTCAAGGCGAAGGACTCGATCGACACGGTCTATCTGCAGGATCTGTTCGAGAAATTCGAAGACGGCGGAGCCACGCTGCCGGTCGACAAGCGCAAGCGCGCCAAGGAAATCAGTGACGAACTCGAGCGACTCGGGCTCGACTTCCAGAAGAACATCAACGAAGCAGGCACCACCGTGACCATCACGCTGGCCGAAGCGGCCGGCATGCCCGAGTCGTGGATCGCTGCGCGCAAGCGCGACGACCAGGGCGATCTCGTACTGGGGATGGACTACCCCACGTACCTGCCGTTCCTTGAATTGGCGACGAACGCCGAGGCGCGCAAGCGCGTGTGGATGGCGAAGAACCGCGAAGGTGGCGAGAAGAACCTCAAGATCCTCGAACGGGCGCTGGCCCTGCGATACGAATTGGCTCAGTTGCACGGGCAGCCCGACTTCGCTACTTACGCGTTGAAGCGCCGCATGGCCCAGACGCCGGCTGCGGTCTACGAGTTCCTCGGCAAGGTCAAAGAGGCCGCGGATCCGCTGCAAGCGAAGGAGTTTGCCGAACTGCGCGCCGAGAAGGCGAAGCTCGACGGCACTCCATTGGCGGAAACCCGGCTGAATCGCTGGGACGTTTCTTACCTGAAGGAGCGCGTGCGCAAGGCCCGCTACAGCGTCGACCAGGAGGCGCTGCGCGCTTACTTTCCGACGGAACCGAGCGTGCAGTACGCGATGCTGCTCGCCAGCAAGCTCTACTCGGTGGACTTCGTTGCGCGCGACGTGCCGCGCTGGCACAAGGACGTTCGCTACTACGACGTTTATGAACGTCTGTCCGATGGCAAGCGCGGCGCGTTCATCGGCGGCATCTACCTGGATCTGTTCCCGCGCGACGGCAAGTACAACCACGCGGCGGCATTCCCGGCACGCGGTGTCTCGACGCTCGCAAACCGCACGCCGATCTCGGTGCTGGTGGCCAACTTGAACGCGAAGGGGCTCAACCACGACGAACTCGAGACGCTGCTGCACGAATACGGTCACGTACTGCATGGCGTGCTGTCGAAGACGCGTTACGTCGACCAATCCGGCACTTCGGTCAAGCGCGACTTCGTCGAAGCGCCGTCGCAGATGTTCGAGGAATGGGCACGACGCGAGGAGCCGCTGGCGCTGTTCGCGACGGTCTGCCCGACCTGCCCGCGGTTGACGAAGGAGCAGATTGCACAGCTCGAGGCGGCCCGCCGATTTGGTCGCGGATACTTCTTCGCGCGCCAGGGGGAATATGCGCTGTACGACATGCGGTTGCACACCGGCAAGCCGGGCGCGTCGATGCCGCCGTGGATCGCCATTGAAAGCGCCGATCCGCTCGGCTATGTCGAAGGGTCACTTTTCCCCGCGGGGTTCGGCCACCTGATTGGCGGCTATTCGGCCGGCTACTACGGCTACATGTGGTCGCAGGTTCTTGCGCTCGACATGCTGACCGCGTTCGATGGGAAGCTGATGAATCCGTCAGTCGGCCAGCGTTACCTCGAGACGATTCTCTCTTCGGGCGGGCAACGGCAGCCTGGCACCCTGGTTGAAGCGTTCCTTGGCCGCAAGCCGAACAGCGACGCGTTCTACGCGGAGATTAACGGCACGCGCTGAGGCGCTGTATTCCGCAGACTCAGCGCCCGGCCCGGCGTCGCGTGGAATCCTTCGCGTCCGTGGGGCGGAGGCCGCGGCGCTCGAGCGCCTCGCGCAGCAGGAACTCCACCTGCGCATTGACCGAACGCAGCTCGGCGGCAGCAAGCCGCTCGAGCTCGTCCCACAGCCGCGGGTCGATGCGCAGCAGGAACGACTTCTTGTCGGCGCTGGCCACGTCAGACGCGTCCGCGCGCGCGTTCGATGGCGGCTTTAAGTCGCGGCGCCTCGTCGCTGCCGACGAGCACCATTGTGCCGTCGCGTCGCCGCAGGACAACCGCGTCGAAGCCGGCGACGTTGTACAGCCAGCCGCGCCGCGTCCGATGCACGCCCCAGCCCTCGATGAACGTCGTGCGGGTGACCTCGATCGCATCGAGATCCGCGAACGGCACGCGCTTGCGCGGCCAGCCCCAGCCGAAGTGCAGCTGCAGTTCGTCGTCCATCACACGAACAGTCAGCGATGAAAAGCACCAGCCGACGGCGATTGCCAGCGCAGCGCCGGCCAGCAGCGCCCATGACGGGGCGCGTCCGAGGGCTGGCAGCGGTAGCGCAGCGAGCACGATCAGACCGAGCGCGAGCACCGCGAACGTCAGCCGCATCGGCCAGCCCGGCTGCGTGTGCTCGTAGACAGGCCGCGTCATCGTCGTGGTTGCGGAGACGCGACCCGGCGCCGGCTGCGCGCGAATGCGAGTGCAGCTGGCGTTTCGATTGCCGCGCCGCCAACTGCCAGCGCGACCGCGGGCACAATCGGCAGCCAACCGAGGACCGCCGCCAGCACACCAGCGACCATCATCACCGAGCCCAGCAGCACCAGCACGAGACACAACGCCGGATTCATACGGCGGTTCCGACGACCTATTGATACAGCGTGCCGGCGTTGATGACCGGCTGGGCTTCGTTCTCGGCGCACAGCACGACCAGCAGGTTGCTGACCATTGCCGCGCGGCGCTCGTCGTCGAGATTCACGATGCCGCGCTCCGACAGCCCCTTGAGCGCCATCTCGACCATGCTGACTGCGCCCTGCACGATCTTGCTGCGCGCGGCGATGATCGCTTCAGCCTGCTGCCGGCGCAGCATCACCTGCGCGATCTCCGGTGCGTAGGCGAGGTGTGTCAGCTTGGCGTCTTCGACGATGATTCCGGCCTGGTCGAAACGGTCGGCCAGCTCGCGGACCAGCGCCTGCGCGACGCGGTCCTGGCTGGCCCGCAGCGTCGGCTCGTCCGAGCCGTCGGTCTCGCCTTCGTCGTACGCATAGCTCGAGGCGAGGTGCCGGATCGCCGCTTCAGCCTGCACGCGGACGTACTGGTCGTAGTCCTCGACATCGAACACCGCCTGCGCGGTATTGCGCACGCGCCAGACGATGGCCGCAGCGATCTCGATCGGGTTGCCGCGCTTGTCATTGACCTTCAGGCGCTCGCTCATCAGGTTGTGCACGCGCAGGCTGATCTTCTGCTTGCGGTAAAACGGGTTGGCCCAGCGCAGCCCCTCCGAGCGATCGGTGCCGACGTATTCGCCGAAGAGCAGCAGGATCGCCGCCTCGTTCGGCTGCAGCATGTAGAGCCCGGCCAGCACGAACGCGGCGGTCAGGATCAGCAGCACTCCGGCGAGCAGCGGCAGCAGACCCGCCGGCCGGATCACCAGCGCTATGCCGACGCCGATCAGCACCAGCCCGATCGCGATCCACAGATAGCCGCTGGCGCTGCGGTGGTCGACTTCGTTGGTGCGGGGCATGGCTGGCATCACGGCCTCCTATCAAAGTGATATCACTTTGATAATGACCGGCGGCATTGTCAAGCACAGGGCGACCGGCGGCCGGTCGGCCCCGGCGCCGGCGTGCAACGCGGTCTACGGGGCGGGTGCTGCACGGCGGCGCCGAATCGCGGGATCGTTGGCTAGACTTTTCGCTGCTGCAATTGCAGTCAGGCCGATCCGATTTCAGACAGGAGACTCCAA
>DATEZE010000068.1:0-5038 GCA_035255845.1 Burkholderiaceae bacterium
CGTACTCGACAACGTCGCCGCGTGGGTCGCGGGCCGCCCGTTGGTGACCGCGGTCACATGAGCCCACGATGAGTGACCTGGCAGGCAAGGTGGTGCTGATTACAGGATCGAGCACCGGCATCGGCGCCGCAGCGGCGCGCGCGTTCGGTCGCGAGGGCGCGCGCGTGGCAGTGCATTACCACGCGAGCGAAGCGCCGGCGCGCGAGGTCGCTGCGGACATCGCACGCTCGGGCGGCGCGGCCGAGATCTTCCGCGCCGACTTGATGCAACCGGACGAGCCGGGGCGGCTCGTCGGCGCCGTGCAGCAACACTACGGGCGCATCGACGTCCTGGTCAACAATGCCGGTGACGTCTTCGACCGGAAGCCGTTCAGCGAGTGGACAGCGCCGGAGTTCGACGCGATGTTGCAGCTCAACGTGCGCTCAGTCGTTGCGATGTGCCGGGCGATCGTCGCCGTGTTCCGTGCACAGGGTGGCGGCAACATCATCAACGTCACGTCGATCGCGGCCCGCAACGGCGGCGGCCCGGGCGTCATCCTGTACGCGGCGACCAAGGGATTCGTCAGCACGTTGACGCGCGGCCTCGCGAAGGAGCTGGTTGGCGACCGTGTACGCGTCAACGGCGTCGCCCCCGGTGTGATCCTGACACCGCTGCACGACCGGCACACGTCGCAGGCCACGCTCGACGCACTGAAGGGCACCGTGCCGATGGGGCGGCTTGGGACTGCGGACGAGTGCGCCGGGGCGTTTCTGTATCTCGCTTCGGACGCGCTTAGCGGTTACGTGACCGGCCAGATCATTGAAGTCAACGGCGGACAGCTGATGCCCTGAGTGGCGCGACTGCACCGCGCAGCCTGGAGGACGAGATGAAGACGCATCGCAGGCAGAAGTTGTTTTTCTCGCTTGCCGCCGCGACACTTCTCACTAGCGTGGCATGGGCCGACGGCACCGGCTGGTTCACGCCCGATCAGGCCAACACCGGCCGCTGGACCTACGAGCAGCGCTGTGCAACCTGCCATGGCGTCGACCTCGAGGGCGCCGGCGCGCCGGCCTTGCGCGGCAACACGTTCAACGCGCAATGGAACGGCAAGACCCTGCAACAGCTCTATTCGTATGTGCACGGCCAGATGCCGTTGGGCGCCGCCGGGACGCTAAAGGGACAGGACTACGTCAACGTCGTCGCCTACATCCTGGCGCGCAGCGGATTACCTGCGGGCACGCAAAAACTGACTTTGCGCTCGCCGATGACGCGGGTGCTGGTACTTTCCGACGCCCAAACAGCCGCGGCACCCGGCAGTTCGGTAGCAACCGCACCGGTGACGCTCGGTGCGCTGATCGGCAGCGTTGTCGAGCCGAGCACGCGGACGCCGACGCAAGCCGAACTGGACGCGGCCGACGGCGCGAACGGGCACTGGCTGATGTACAACAAGGGCTATCGCGGCGAGCGCTATTCGGCGCTTGCACGAATCAACACCGCTACGGCGGCGAAGCTGCGCGCCGTCTGCATGTTCCAGCTCGGCGAACTGGGGACGTTTTCGACCGGTCCCGTCGTTTACGACGGACTGCTTTACGCGACGACGCATCTCGGCACTTACGCGATCGACGCGACGACGTGCGAGCGCAAGTGGACGCATCATCATGTCGCGGTCGGCCCCGAGATGAACGCGACCAACAAGGGCGTGGCCCTGCACGCTGGGCGCGTGATCCGTGGCACGCAGGACGGCTTTCTTTACGCGCTCGACGCCAAGACCGGTGCGATGCTATGGAAGCGGCAGGTGGCTGACTGGCGTATCGGCGAGGGCATCGGTGCTGCGCCGACGATCTGGAACGGGCTCGTCTACATCGCCAAGGCCGGCGGCGACTGGGGCATCCAGGGGCGTCTGATGGCATTCCGCGTCGAGGACGGCGCGCCGGCCTGGCACTTCGACCTGATCCCGACCGGTAATCAGACGGGGGCCGACACCTGGCAGCCCCCCAGCGCCACACAACATGGTGGCGGGGCCGCGTGGACGGCCTACGCGCTCGACCGCGAGACCGGCACGATCTTTTTGCCCGTTGGCAATCCGGGGCCGGACTATCAGAGCGGTATGCGAAAGGGCGCGAATCTGTTCACGATCTCGGTCGTCGCACTCGACGCTCGCAGCGGCGCGCTCAAATGGGGGTACCAGCTGCGCGCCAACGACGATCACGACTGGGATGCGACCAACGTGTCGCTCTTCGACAGCGGTGGCCGCAAGCTGCTGGCGACCTCCGGCAAGCAGGGCATCCTGCATGTCGTCGATCGCACGACCGGTGCTCTGCGCTTCAAGGTGCCGGTCACGACGGTGCTCAACCAGGATGCCCCTCTGACCGCAGAAGGTGTGCGCGTCTGCCCGGTCGCCGGGGTGCAGTGGAACGGCGCAGCGCACAGTCCGAAGAGCGGGCTGCTTTACATCAACGCGATCGACTGGTGCTCCGTGTTCAAGCTCGGTCCGGAGCCGAAGTGGGAGGCGACCGTGCCGTACACCGGGCTGGCGAACGGCTGGGGCACGAATGATCCGACCAGCGAGTGGGCCGGCTGGATCAACGCAGTCAACCCCACCACCGGCACGATCGCCTGGCGCGTGAAGACGCCGTCGCCGATGTATGCGGCGATCACGCCGACTGCGGGTGATGTGCTGTTCACCGGCAACCTCGAAGGCGACTTACTCGTGCTCGACGCACGCAACGGACGCACGCTTTATCGATTCAATACCGGCGGCCCGATTGCCGGAGGAATCGCCACCTGGGAGCAGCAAGGACGCCAATACGTCGCAGTCGCCTCCGGCCATAGCGGAGGCTCGATTCCTGTCTCGGGCAGCGCGACGATCGTCGTATTCGCGTATTAGCGGCACCGACCCAGCTACCACACGCCCGGTACCAGCCGAAACCGCACCTTGCGCTGGTAATCGGTGTAGCCCGCAAGGTCGGTTGCCAACAGGCGCTCTTCATCCAGCAGGCGCCAGATCAGAAACGGCAGCATTCCGAGGGTTGCGACGAACCCCCAATACGAGCCAAGGGCGAGCGGCGTTCCGAGGAGGTACAAAAGCGCGCTCGCATACATCGGGTGGCGCACGACAGAATACGGTCCTGTTGAAATGACTCGCTGCCCCGCTGCAACCTCGATCGTCGCTGACGTGAATGTGTTCTCCCGGTACACGCGGCCAATGAATCCGAATCCGAGGACAAACAACACATCGCCGACGACTACCCCGCCCAGCGGCACGCTCGACCACCCGAAGCGAAAGTCCAGAGCCGGCACGACAAGCAGGGCGATGAACCCCAATGACGCGCCAACCATGATCAGCCGCTGCAATTGTCGGCGCTCGGCCGTCGGTCCGCCCTTCAGGCGTCGTTCCAACAGGGCCGGGTCGCGGGCCAGCAGGTCGAGCGTGATGGCGGCGGACATCCCGAAGAACAGGAACAGATAGATCCAGGCCTGCCAATAGCGGAAACTGCCGGCAGCGCCCAAGAGCAGCAAGCCCATGACCGCCGCAAGCACGGCGAGACTCAGCCAGGCTCTTGTCTTGAGCGTTGCCATGGTCAGTAGAGTACTGACCACTGGCGGCTTCGTGTACGACCTGACGCGTGCTTAGGCCTCGCTAGTCGGGCGCGTGGGCCTGAGGTCGGTGAAAATCCGCCGACACAGCGTCGAGGCTCCAAACTTGACCCACCGTTCCAACCAGCAATCCTGCGCGATCGACTTCGGCACGTCGAACTCAGCGGTTGCGCGGGTCGTTCCCGATGCGGGCAACGCTGCGCTCGCTCGCGTCGAACTAGCGCCGCTGGAAGGCGACGCGACCAGCATGCCGACCGCCGTGTTCTACAACGCGGAGGACGGGTCGCGCGCCTTCGGCCGCGCGGCCATAGCATCCTATGTCGACGGCCACGAAGGTCGGCTGATGCGATCGATCAAGAGCATCCTCGGGTCCGATCTGATGGATGAGGCGACCGAGCTGCCGAGTGGCTTGCAAGTGCGCTTCATTGATGTCGTCGTCGCCTATCTGCGCGAGCTGAAGCAGCAGGCCGAAGCGCACTGGAAGGCGCCGATCGGTCGCGTGGTTATCGGTCGGCCAGTCTTCTTTGTCGACGATGACCCCGAACGCGATGCCCGAGCGCAGGAGACGCTGCTGCGCGCCGCGCGCGCTGCCGGAATTGCGGAAGTGCAATTCCAGTACGAGCCGATCGCCGCCGCGCTCGACTACGAATCGCGACTGATACCGAGCGACGGCGAGCGACTGGTGCTCGTCGCCGACATCGGTGGCGGAACGTCGGATTTCTCGGTCGTTCGGGCCAGCACGGCAGCGCACGGCACCCTCGATCGGCGCGCCGATGTCCTCGCCAACCACGGGGTGCACCTGGCCGGCACCGACTTCGACCGCGCGATCAACCTCGCGGCGATCATGCCGATCCTCGGCTACGGCGGCGACGGTCCCGGTGGCCGGCCGGTCCCGTCGAAGATCTATTTCGATCTCGCGACATGGCACCTGATCAACACGACATACACGCCGAGTCGCGTTTCGGAACTGAAGCTGATGCGCCGGATGTATCACGATCATCGCGCGCACCATCGTCTGATGCGTGTTCTCGAGCAGCATCGCGGCCATGAGCTCGCGACGCTGGCCGAAGCGGCCAAGATCGAGGTGTCCGATTCAGGCCGTGCGGTCATCGATCTCCGCTTCATCGAGCCCGACCTGCAGAAGCCGCTCAGCGAGGACCAGCAGACTGTGGCATTGCAGGCGAGCGTCGAACGCATCGTTGCCACAGCGCGTGAAACCGTGCGGCTGGCGCAAATGGGCACCGAGAGGATCGACGCGCTTTACTGCACCGGCGGCTCGACCGGGCTCAAGTCGCTTGTGGGGCAACTTGCGGCAATATTTCCGTCGGCCCAGGTGATCCGCGGCGACCGCTTTGCGAGCGTCGTCAGCGGGCTGGCGATCACCGCCGAGCGCAGGTTTTCCTCCTGAAGAGAGCACCTGCTGGTCGCAGCGCGCCTTGGCCCAGGCTGCTGGCAAGACTAA
>DATEZE010000069.1:0-6010 GCA_035255845.1 Burkholderiaceae bacterium
GGCTGCAGGTCGACGAGGCAAGGCAAGTCGTGCCCAAGGCGATCCCAGTCGTCGAGCGCCAGCGGCGCGCCGACGCGACCCGCCAGCGCGAGCAGGTGGATCACCGCGTTGGTCGAGCCGCCGATCGCGGCATTGGCGCGAATCGCATTTTCGAATGCCGCGCGCGTCAGGATGTTCGACATCGCGACGTCGTCCTCGACCATCTGCACGATGCGCCGACCCGCCATGCGCGCCAGCACATTGCGGCGTCCGTCGACCGCGGGGTAAGCGGCATTGCCCGGCAGCCCCATGCCGAGCGCTTCGACCATCGACGCCATCGTCGAGGCCGTGCCCATCGTCATACAGTGCCCGTGCGAGCGATGCATGCAGCTTTCGGCTTCGAAAAAATCGGCCTGCGACATCGTGCCGGCGCGCACCGCCTCGCTCATCTGCCATACGCCGGTGCCGGATCCCAGCTCGCCGCCGCGGAACTTGCCGGAGAGCATCGGGCCGCCGGAGACGCCGATCGTCGGCAGGTCGACGCTTGCCGCGCCCATCAGCAACGCCGGCGTCGTCTTGTCGCATCCCATCAGCAGGACCACACCGTCGAGCGGGTTGGCGCGTATCGATTCCTCGACGTCCATGCTGACCAGATTGCGGAACAGCATGGTCGTCGGTCGCATCAGCGTTTCGCCGAGCGACATCACCGGAAATTCCAGCGGAAAGCCACCCGCTTCGAGCACACCCTGCCGGACGTGGTCCGCGAGCACGCGGAAATGCGTATTGCACGGAGTGAGTTCGGACCAGGTGTTGCAAATGCCGATTACCGGGCGGCCATCGAACTGATCGTGCGGGATGCCGCGGTTCTTGGTCCACGAACGGTAGATGAAGCCTTCGCGGTCGAGGCGACCGAACCAACTTTGACTGCGGCGCGGTTTGCGGGACATCGGATGGGGAGATGAAAAAGTGGCGGCGAGTGTATCGGCCGCTCCCAGGGGGGTCAACGGAAACCGGTCAGGTGGTCTGACCAATTCTGGTGGCGGGGATATAGTGCCGCCGCGGCGCCGCATGCGCCGGCATAGGCGGACGAATGAATCAGCTGGACATGGAGGGGCGTGGCGCGATTGTCACTGGAGGTGCGGCCGGAATCGGGCTCGCGATCGCGCGCCGGCTAAAGAAGTCAGGCGCGCGGCTCAGCCTGTGGGACCGCGATCAGGCGGCGCTCGAAGTCGCGGCGCGTGAACTGGGTGCACATGTCGAGCGCGTCGATGTCACGCAGGAAGATGCAGTGGCTGCTGCTTTTCACGCGTCGCTCGCTGCACTTCAACGCGTCGATGCGCTCGTCTGCAGCGCAGGCATCACCGGCCCGAACACGACGGTCGAGCAGTACACGCTCGCGGCATGGAAGGAGGTCATCGACATCAACCTGACCGGTGTCTTCCTATGCAATCGCGCAGTCGTTGCGCACATGGTGGGCAACAACTACGGCCGCATCGTCAACATCGCGTCGATTGCCGGCAAGGAAGGCAACCCGAATGCCTCGGCGTACAGCGCCTCGAAGGCCGGTGTGATCTCGCTGACCAAGTCGCTCGGCAAGGAACTTGCGAAGACCGGAGTCCGCGTCAACTGCGTCACGCCGGCGGCCGTGAAAACCGGCATGTTCGCGCAGATGACGCAGTCACACATTGACTTCATGCTCTCGAAGATCCCGATGGGACGCTTCGGCGAAGTCGAGGAGATCGCGGCGCTCGTCGCGTGGCTCAGCACCGAGGATTGTTCGTTCTCGACCGGCGCGGTGTTCGACCTGTCGGGCGGGCGCGCGGTGTACTGATGCGGTATGCAGCCGATGCGCTGCGCGATGCGGCGGTGTCACTGCTCGCTGCTGCGGGCCTGGACGAACCGCTCGCACGCGACGTGGCCGATGTGCTCGTCGAAGGCGACCTGCTCGGCCACGACACGCACGGGCTGGCGCTTCTTGCGCCATACCTGGCCGAGCTCGAGGCAGGACGCATGGCGCGGCAGGGTTCCTACCGTGTCATCCGCGAGCGGGGCGCCGCCGCGCTGTGGGACGGCGGGCGCCTGCCGGGACCGTGGCTTACGCTGCGCGCGATCGATAGCGCGATCGAGATGTCACGCCGGTTCGGTTCCGGCACGGTCGTCGTCCGCCGCAGCCACCACATCGCCTGCCTCGCGGCCTATCTGACGCGCGCGACCGATCGCGGCTTCGTGCTGCTGCTGACCTGCTCGGACCCGAACTCCGCCAGCGTCGCGCCGCATGGCGGGCTGAAGCCGGTGTTCACGCCGGATCCGATCGCGTTCGGCGCGCCGACGTCGGCTGAACCGGTGCTGATCGACCTTTCTGCATCGCTGACCACCAACGGCATGACGGCGCGACTGCATCGCAGGGGGCGCGCGCTGACGCACCAGTGGCTGCTCGACGCGGCAGGCCACGCCACGAATGATCCCGGCGTACTTTTCAGCGAGCCGAAGGGAACGATTCTTCCTGCCGGAGGGCTCGACGCCGGCCACAAGGGCTACGCGCTCGCATTGATCGTCGAGTTACTGACCGGCGGACTCGCGGGGCTGGGGCGCGCCGATGCGACGGAAGGGTGGGGCGCGACCGTGACGGTGCAGGTGTGGGACCCAGAAGCCTTCGGCGGAACTGCGTCCCTTGTCCGGCAGGCCGATTGGTTAGTGCAGGCGTGCCGATTGAATCCGCCGCGGCCCGGCATCGATGCGGTGCGGGTGCCGGGTCAGCGCGGGCTCGCGCGCCGTCGCGAGCAACTGGAACGAGGGATCGAATTGCAGGAAGACATCGTGCCAGGGCTTACACCCTGGGCCGAAAAGCTCGGTGTGCGGTGGCCCGCGGCGCTGGGGACTGCCGAAGCAGAACCCCGGCCGGCAGAGCCGCGCTAGGCCAGCGCCCAGCCCAGCACGCCGAGCAGGGACCAGCACAGCGCTCCGATGAGCGCGGCGGTCAGAAGACCGCGCGCGGAATCGTGGTCCTGCAACAGCGGATGGGTGGTGGCCTGGTTCTGATGCCGCTTCGGTGAGGAAATCATCGCGCCTCCGGAAGTCCATACGTGACCTGAAGCGTGATCCTGCCGGCGCTCCCCGAAGTGCACGAAAAGAAGTCGTGTTCGACTCCATTTGAGATCGACGGGGCGCGCATTGGCATGCGTCCGGAAGCATCGATCCCGGCCAACCGCCGGACCGAATCCGCTCCCACCGGTGCCCCAGGACCGGACAAGGACAGGAGTCAGCGGCACGACGCTGGCTTGCATCTTGCAGCCATTTTGCACCAAGCAGATGCCGAGCGCCAGCAAGCGAAGTGCCATGTCTCGCTGCGCAGCAGCACATACATCCCTTCATGGTTACCAAGCCCCACCGACGGAGCCGGCTGCGCGACCTTCTGCGACGGCTAGGCCCGGGCCTCATCACTGGCGCCGCGGACGACGACCCGAGCGGAATTGCCACGTACTCTCAGGCCGGGGCGCGCTTCGGTTATTCGCTTCTGTGGACCATGGTTTTCACGCTGCCGCTGATGGCGGCGATCCAGGTCATCAGTGCGCGCATCGGCTATGTCACGCGCAATGGGCTGGCGGCCAACATCAAGGCGACGTACCCGCGCTGGGTGCTGCTTGCGATCGTCGGCATGCTCGTCGGCGCAAATACGCTCAACATTGCCGCCGACCTGGCCGCGATGGCCGAGGCGCTGCGGCTGCTCTTCGGCGGATCGGCGCACGTCTACGCGATCACCTTCGGGCTGCTCACCGTGTTGTTGCAGGTGTTTCTGCCGTATCGCAGCTATGTGCGCTGGCTGAAATGGCTGACGCTGGCACTGCTGGCCTACGTCGTGCTCGTGTTCACTTTGGACCTCAACCTGGCTGAGGTGCTGCGCGGTGCGCTCGCGCTCGAGCTACCCCCGGGGGCCAAAGCGCACGACGCGATCCTCATGATCGTCGCGCTTTTCGGGACGACGATCAGTCCCTATCTTTTCTTCTGGCAGGCCGGTCTGGAAAAGGAGGAAGCGGACAGCGGCAGGACGCCCACGGCGGCGCGCGTCCGGCAGCACCTGCGCGGGATCAAGATCGACACGATCATCGGCATGACGTTTTCCAACCTCGTCGCGTTTTTCATCATTCTGAGCACCGCGGCGACGCTGCATCGTGCCGGCATTACGAATATCGAGACGTCGGCTCAGGCCGCCGAAGCGCTGCGTCCCCTGGCTGGGGACCTGACCTTCATGCTGTTCGGACTCGGCATCATCGGCACCGGAATGCTGGCGGTGCCGGTGCTCGCCGGCTCCGCCGCGTACGCGGTGGCGGAAGCCGCTGGCTGGCCTGGCAGCCTGGGCCTGGTGCTGACCCGGAGCAGCGACGGCGCCCGGGGGTTCTACGGGTTGATCGCGGCAGCTACCTTCGGTGGCGTGATGCTGTGCTTCTCACCGTTCGACCCGGTGCAGGAGCTCTTCTGGGCCGCGGTGCTGAACGGCGTCATCGCCGTGCCGATCATGGCCGTGATGATGCTGCTTGCTACTAACTCTCGCGTGATGCGCGGCCATGCGATCGGACGGAGGTTGCGCGTGCTCGGTTGGGCGGCGACCGCGGCGATGGCGATCACCGTGATCGCGCTGTTCGCGACGCTGTGACCCGCGCGGCATCGGCGGTCGCCAGTGCCGCCGCTTGCGCGGCGATGAAATCGAGCAGGCCCGGCAGTTCCGACAGCGTCGGCAGGACGCGCAGCGTGAGTTGCGGATGGGCTGCCTGGCAGGCCTCGACCAGCCGCGGCAGCTCATTGGCGACGTGGCCCGCCGGGGCCCAGAAGACCGGCAGGATGTCGATATCGGTGCAGTTCTGAGCCAACGTTGCGACCGCTTCGGCGAGGCCTGGCGGCTGAAACTCGAGGAACGCGGTCGCGACTCGCAACTCAGGCGCACGATCACCGACGCGCCGCGCAAGCTCGTGCAGTGCGCGGCTCCATTGCGGATCGCGCGCGCCGTGCGCGAATAGCACTAAGCCGCGACTCATCGGGACTAGCTGGCGGCCGCGCGGTCCGCCGGCACGCAAGCCTCAATATTCCATGTCCGTGCGAGCTGTACGACATCGCCGACAACGAGGATTGCCGGTGCGGCAAAGCCGAGGCGCTCGATGTCGGCGGCGAGCGCCGCGAGCGTAGTCAGGTGAAATTTCTGCTGCGGTGTGCAGGCCGACTGGATCACCGCGGCAGGTGTCGTCGCGGAGAGACCGGCGGACTGCAGCGCGCCGGTGATCTCTGCGCTGTGCGCCAGGCCCATGTAGATCACGAGCGTGAGGCCGCTGCGCGCGAGCGCGTCCCAACGTGGGCCGGTCCCGTCCGGCTGTGTATGGCCAGTCACGAATGCCACGCCCGGTGCATGACGCCGGTCCGTCACCGGGATGCCGGCGGCAGCGGGCGCCGCGATCCCGGCCGTGATGCCAGGGATAACCTCGACATCGAGACCAGCTCGATGCAGCGCGCCCACCTCTTCGCCACCGCGTCCGAAAACGAACGGATCGCCGCCCTTGAGCCGGACGACGCGACGGCCTGAGCGCGCTTCATGGATCAGCAACCGTTCGATGAACGCCTGCGATGTCGAAGCGCGGCCTCCGCGCTTGCCGACGTGCACGACGCGCGCATCGGCACGGGCCAGTTCGAGTACTCGACCGTCGACCAGGTCGTCGACAAGGATCACGTCGGCCCTGGCGATTGCGCGAGCGGCACGCACGGTCAGGAGGTCCGGATCTCCGGGCCCGGCGCCGACCAGGACGACGGGCTCGGCCGCGCGCCCGCCAATCGCTGGCGCGGAGGACGAAGAAGACGGGACGCTGCGAATCATTGCGTCGCACCTCGCAGCATCACCGCACCGACCGTCTGGTTCGTCGTCGTGTCTACGAGCACGGCAGCGCCCGAATTTCGCACCCGCTCGTACGCATCGATCGGCAACGGCTGCTGCGTCTCGATCACCACGCGCGCGATGTCGTTGGGGCGGAGCGCGTCCGGTACCGCGTCG
>DATEZE010000070.1:0-2621 GCA_035255845.1 Burkholderiaceae bacterium
ACCGGCGGCCTGCGGTTAAATTGGGTTTCGAAACGACGAGGGACTATGAACGCACGTTCGCGGCCAATCTGACGATCGACGTTGTGTCCGCTCTTAAGCGAGTCGACGAGTCCGCTTCTGGGATATCGCAATGGCGGCTAAAAGGTCGACATCGGAGAACATCGAATAGCGACAGTGAAAGTTCTCTACGTACGAGCGAGAGTCTGGCGAAATCGGACATCCGATGTTTTGGCTCAGACGCGGATCTGCGGTTCTTCCACCACCTCTGGGTGTAGCTCGGTTGCGCCTTCAACCATGACATCGTCGTCGGGTTCGGCGATCACGTCAGGCACATCGTTCGCCAGGAATCCGCCGGACTGACGTTTCCACAACAGGGCGTAGTGGCCACCGGCGCGCAGGAGTTCTTCGTGCGTCCCCTGCTCGACGATGCGACCGGCGTCCATCACGACGAGCCGGTCCATTCGTGCGATGGTCGACAGCCGGTGTGCGATCGCGATCACCGTTTTGCCCAGCATCAGCGTTTCAAGTTGTTCCTGAATCGCGGCTTCGATCTCGCTGTCGAGCGCGGATGTGGCTTCGTCAAGCACCAGGATCGGCGCGTTCTTCAGGATCACGCGGGCAAGGGCCACACGCTGGCGCTGGCCGCCCGAAAGCTTTACCCCGCGTTCACCGGCATGCGCCGAGTAGCCGCTGCGGTCTTTCCAGTCTCGCAGCCCGATGATGAACTCATGCGCGTGTGCCTGGCGTGCCGCGGCCTCGACTTCGGCATCAGTCGCCTGCGGCCGGCCGTAGCGGATATTGGCCGCAATCGAGCGATGCAACATCGACGTGTCCTGCGTCACCACGCCAATCGCGGCGCGCAGGGACTCCTGGGTGACGTCACGCACGTCCTGGCCGTCGATCGTGATGTGTCCTCCTTCGACGTCGTGGAAGCGCAGCAGCAGGCTCACCAGCGTCGACTTTCCGGCTCCCGATCGACCGACGACACCGACCCGCTCGCCGGCCGTAATTTCCAGGCTCATGTCGTCGAGTACTGCGCGCCCACCGCGTAACAGCGCGCCGTAGCTAAAGCGCACATGCTCGAAGCGGATCGTGCCGCCGTCGACTACTAGCTCGCGTGCATCCGGGCGATCGGTCAGCGCATGCGGCACCGCGATCGTCTCCATGCCTTCCTGGACGACGCCAATGTTCTCGAAGATGCCGCTGACTTCCCACGACACCCAGCCCGCCATGTTGGCGATCTGCCAGGCCAGCGGCAGCGCGGTAGCGACCGCCGCCGCGCTGACCTGGCCGCCAAGCCACAACAGCACGCCGAGTGTGGCGGTGCCGACCACCAGCGCGGAGTTCATGCAGGTCAGCGTGGCCATGAAGCGCGTGGTCATGCGCATGTGGGCAGCGATGCGCTCGCGATGCTCGACCATCGCCTCGCGCACATAGGAGTCCTCGTCGGCCGCACGAGCAAACAGCTTCACCGTGGGGAAGTTGGTGTAGGAATCAACCACCCGCCCCATGACCTGCGAGCGTGCTTCCGAGCTGACCCGTGACAGATCGCGCATGCGCGGAACGAAATAGCGCAGGAAAAACACGAAGGCGGTGATCCAAAGCACGATCGGCGCCGCCAGCCGCCAGTCCGCCGCGCTGACCAGCAACAATGCGGTGATGCCGTAAACGACGATGTACCAGACTGCACGAATGCTCGAGACCACGCTCTCTCGCAGTGAGTTCGAGGTGTTCATCACGCGATTGGCGATCCGACCGGCGAAGTCGTTCTGGAAGAAATTCCAGCTCTGCCGGATCACGTGCCAGTGGCTCTGCCACCGGATCAGTGTGGTCACGCCGGGGATTACCGCGTTGTTGCGCACCATTGAGTCCGCAAGGATCGCGAGCGGTCGCGCAATCAGCACCAGGGCCGCCATGATCAGCAGCAGCGGAGCCTGCGCCATCACTGCGGTGCGCGGCTCCGGCGTCGTCATGAGCCCCACCAGCTTGCCGATGAAAAGAGGAATCACCGTGTCCAGCAGGGCTACCGTGGCACCGAACACGAACATGGCGACATAGAGCCGCGGCGACTGGCGCACAAAGTGCAAATAGAACGGGAGCAGTCCGGGCGGCGGCCCGTCGCGTTCGACCGTCGCCGGCGGCGCGGCGGTGGCGTTTGGTACACGCGATTCGAAGTAGCTGAACAAGCTCATGCGGTTGGGTCGGGAGCACGCCGAAGTTGACGTACCTTGCTGCAAGTAAAAGGGCGGTCTTGATGGCTCGAAGTCTAACCGGCCGCCTTGAAGACGGCCCGTGTACCTCACGAGCATCTTTCTTACCGAAGTGAGACGGGGCGGCGCGGTTTCGGCAAAGAGCAGACGTGACGCCGGAGAGTCCATCCGCCGCAAAGCGGACAAGGCAAACCGGCAGTTATCGGACCTGTTTGGATTTGTGCCGGGCTTCGGCCTCATCGATCGAGTGGGACTGGGTAATAGCAGAATCCTTTTGCGCCAATGTTGCCAGTTTCTGATAGTGCTTGCGCAGTACCGCAAGGTCGGCGGACGTCAAACTCTCGACGTCAATCAAGCGATTACTGGCGCCCGCAATAGCGGCGACAATCTCGTTTAGCTTGAGCTCGATGG
>DATEZE010000071.1:0-7961 GCA_035255845.1 Burkholderiaceae bacterium
GCGCAGGTGGTGCGAGATCAGCCCAGCGCCGCAGTGAGTTCCGGAACGAGTACAAACAGGTCGCCGACCAGACCATAGTCGGCGATCTGGAAGATCGGCGCTTCCGGATCCTTGTTGATCGCAACGATTACCTTCGAGTCCTTCATGCCGGCCAAGTGCTGGATCGCGCCGGAGATTCCGACCGCAAAATAAAGCTGCGGCGCGACCACCTTGCCGGTCTGCCCCACCTGCCAGTCGTTCGGAGCGTAGCCGGCATCGACCGCTGCGCGCGATGCGCCCAGTGCCGCATTCAGCTTGTCCGCCAGCGGCTCTAACAGCTTGAAGTTCTCGGCCGAGCCCATGCCGCGGCCGCCGGATACGACGACCTTGGCGCCCTGCAGCTCGGGCCGGTCGGATTTGGCGACATCGCGGCCGACGAAGCGCGACGCATCGCCAGCAGCGACGGGGGCGACGCTTTCGACCGGCGCCGAGCCGCCTTCGGCGGACGCCGCGTCGAAGTTCGTCGAGCGGACAGTGACGACCTTGATCTTGTCGTCCGACTGCACGGTAGCGATTGCGTTGCCCGCATATATGGGTCGCGTGAAGGTGTCAGGCGATTCAACGCTGATGATCTCGGAAACCTGCGCGGTATCCAGCGCGGCCGCGATGCGCGGCATCACGTTCTTGCCAAACGCAGTGGCCGGCGCGAACAAGTGTGAGTAGTTGCCGGCGACCGCAAGGACCTGCGCCGCCACGGGTTCGGCCAGCCCGTCCGCAAACTGCGCGCCATCGGCAAGCAGCACCTTGCTGACACCGCCGATCCTGGCGGCGGCCTGTGCGGCATCGGCCGCGTTGTGCCCGACGACCAGCACATGGACATCGCCGGCCGCCTTGGCCGCGGCCGTCACAGTATTCAGCGTCGGTCCCTTGATCGACTTGTTGTCGTGCTCCGCAAGTACGAGTGCAGTCATGGCATGTCCCGGGATCAGATGGCTTTGGCTTCGTTCTTCAGCTTCGCGACCAACGTCGCCACGTCGGGCACCTTGATGCCGGCCTTGCGCGACGGCGGCTCGGTGACTTTCAGCGTCTTCAGCCGCGGCGTGACGTCGACGCCAAGATCGGCCGGCTTGACCGTCTCCAGCGGTTTCTTCTTTGCCTTCATGATGTTCGGCAGCGTCACATAGCGCGGCTCGTTCAGGCGCAGATCGGTCGTGACGACCGCGGGCAGGCTGATCGAGATCGTCTCAAGCCCGCCGTCGACTTCGCGCGTCACCTCAGCGCGGCCATCAGCAATCTTCAGTTTCGAGGCGAATGCGCCCTGCGGAGCCCCGAGCAGCGCGGCAAGCATCTGGCCGGTCTGGTTGGCGTCGTCGTCGATCGCCTGCTTGCCCAGGATCACGAGTGCAGGTTTCTCCTTGTCGACAAGCGCCTTGAGCAGCTTCGCGACCGCGAGCGGCTGAAGCTCGACATCGGTTTCCACGAGGATTCCGCGGTCGGCACCGATCGCCATCGCCGTGCGCAGCGTCTCCTGGCACTGCGTCACACCGCACGAAACCGCGACGACTTCGGTCGCGACGCCCGCCTCTTTCAATCGCACGGCTTCTTCCACCGCGATCTCGTCGAACGGATTCATCGACATCTTGACGTTGGCGATGTCGACACCGCTGCCGTCGGACTTAACCCGAACCTTGACGTTGTAATCGACCACGCGCTTGACGGAGACGAGGATCTTCATGGCATGCGACCCAGGGTTGAGGCGCCGAAAACGACGGCGCTGGCGTTCGTCGGAAAGCAGAGAATTATAGGAGTCGACCCCACCTTACTCTCGCCCCCCTCGTCGAGGGGGGATTCAGTGGCGAGCGAGCGCCTCGAACCACGTCCAGCCGCCTGCGACCACCACGTAGCGTGCGCCCTTGCCTGCCGCAAGGGCGGCGAGCGCTATCCACGGGTTGAGCCGCAGCCAGCCGGCGGCGATTGCCAGCGCATCACCGACCAGAGGCAGCCACGAGAACAACAGTGCCCAGTAACCGTAGCGGTGCAGCGTGATAACCCACCGCTCGTGTACGCGATTCGGGATCAGCCGCCCGACCACGTATGAGGTCATCGCGCCAAGCGTGTTGCCGACGGTAGCAATGCCGATAGCGGTCCAGAATGCGTCCGGGTGTCGATGAAGCACGGCGATCAGAACGACCTCTGAGCCGCCGGGGAACATGGTGGCCGAGACGAAGCTGGCAATGAACAGCGCGACGAATCCCGCTTCGGCCGAGAAGTCGAACATTTGACGCCGCGCTCGTAGGCCGCAGCCGCTGGCTGCCGACGCTAGCGCAGGTCGCGCAGAATCTCGCGCGCCGCGTTATGACCCGGCGCGCCGGTGACCCCGCCGCCCGGATGCGCACCCGACCCGCAGTGGTACAGATGCTTCAACGGGCCGCGATAACGCGCGTAACCCAGCAGCGGCCTCAGCGAGAACAACTGATCGAGCGACAACTGGCCGTGAAAAATGTCGCCGGAGGTCAGGCCGAACTCGGACTCGAGGTCCGCAGGGGACAACGCGCGGTATCCGAGCAGCGATGCGCGGAAATTGGGGCAGTGGGACTGCACAACGTCGAAGATGCGGTCCACCGCGGTCGACTTCAGCGACGTCCAGTCAGCCGCTGGCTTGAAGTGCTGGCAGAACAGGCTCGCGACATGCCGGCCCGGCGGCGCGAGCGTTTCGTCCACGACGCTGGGAATCAGCATCTCGACGATTGGAAGCGTCGAGCAGCCGTGCGACTCGGCGTCACGCCAGGCGCGATCCATGTAGGCAAGCGAAGCGCCGAAGACGATGCCGCTGGCGTGATGCGGCTGCGCCTGCGGCCCCGGTGCCGCGCTGAAGTCCGGCAGTTCTGACAGCGCGACATTGATGCGAAAAGAGCCGGAACCGCACTTGTAGCGAGCGATCGCCTCGACGAATTCAGTCGGTAGCTGCGCTGGCTGCAACAGCCGCTGATACAGCAGTTTCGGATCGACATTCGCCGCGACGGCCCGTGCGCGCAGCGTCTCGCCGTTCACCAGCTCGACGCCGACCGCCACTCCGCTTTCTACAAGCACGCGAGCCACCGGTGCGTTGACGCTGATCTCGACGCCGCGGGCGCGGGCCTCGGCAGCCATCGCCTGCGTGATCGCCCCCATGCCACCCATCGCGTGGCCCCATTTGCCGGTCTTGCCGTTCACTTCGCCGAAGCAGTGATGCAGCAGCACGTAGGCGGAGCCCGACGCATAGGGGCTGGCGTAGTTGCCGACGACGGAATCCCAGCCGAGGATGCCTTTCAGCGGCTCCGACTCAAACCAGCTGTCGAGCCAGTCGCCGGCACTCTTGGTGAAGACGTCGACCAGGTCGCGTTGACCTTCGCGCGGTAGTCGGCCGAACTGAAGCAGCAACTTCGCGCCGGCCACCAGGTCGCGCCAGCTGTCGACGACAAGCGGTCCACCGAGTTCGGGCGGCGACTGCAGCACCCACTGCTTGAGCTGATCGGCGAGGCGATCAAGACGCGCGAAGTACGCAGGCAGGCGTTCCGCGTCCCGTTTCGAGAATTTTGCGACTTCGGTCTGCGTCATCGCCAGGTCGCCGCCGAAACTAAGCGCCTGACCCGCCGCCACCGGCGCGAAATTGGAAAACGGTCTTTCGACGATACGCAAACCGTGCTCGGCGAGCCGCAGATCGCGAATGACCTTCGGATTGAGCAGGCTGACCGTATAGCTCGCGGTCGAGTTGCGAAAGCCCGGATGGAATTCCTCGGTGACCGCGGCGCCACCGACAACGGAACGCCGTTCGACGACATGCACCTTGAGGCCCGCCGCGGCGAGGTAGCAGGCGCAGGTCAGACCGTTGTGACCCGCACCGATAACGACGACATCCAGCAGGTCTCGCATGGCGGGCATCTTAAGGGCGGGCGCGCGTCCGACGTCGCGTGAGCCAGCGTGGATCGGTCCGCGATGCGAGTAAGGCAGGTCGAATAGACCGGCGAAAGGGCGAGACTACTTGTTGAGAATCAGCTTTCCGAGCTTGGTGAGGCGGAGCACATACAGGTCGCCCTGATGCTGGATTCTTACTTCCCGGTTCAACCCGAAGAGCTCTTCGCTTCTGATGATCCGCCGCGTCTGGGAAGAAAGAGACGCTGGCGACGGAGCGTCGCGATTCTCGACCACGACCGGGGTTTCATCGGGCTTCATCGGATTTCATCGTGCGTCGTCGGTCGCACCGGACGGAAATCCGACCGTGGCACGGCTAGGTTGGCGTTTCCATCTGCGATTGCAGATAGTTCTGCAACCCGACCTTGTCGACCAGTTCGAGCTGGGCCTCTAGATGGTCGATGTGTTCCTCGGTGTCGTCGAGAATGTCGACCAGGATCTCGCGCGAGACAAAATCCTGCGCCTGCTCGCAGGCGGTGATCGCTGCCGTCAGCGTCTTGTGCGAGCCGCGCTCGAGCGCCAAGTCCCCCTTCAGGATCTCGGGAACGTCCTGGCCGATCATCAGCTTGCCGATGTTCTGCAAGTTCGGCAGACCTTCGAGCAGCAGAATGCGCGCGACCAGCCGGTCGGCATGCTTCATTTCCTCGATCGACTCGTCGTACTCGTGCTTGCCGAGTCTGCCCAGCCCCCAGTGGCGCAGCATGCGCGCATGCAGGAAGTACTGGTTGATCGCGGTGAGTTCGTTCTTCAGCTGCGCATTGAGCTGTGCGATGACCGCCTTGTCGCCCTGCATGGCCCCCTCCCGGCTGAAGCAAAGCCATCAGAGTAGCCGAGCTGCTCACGCTACGGCTACTGCACGGCGCGGACAGTGAGCGCAGTCGCCGCCGCAAGCGCTCTCATGGATGAGCTGCTGCGCGGCCTCGCGGCAGCATCCGCACCCAGCGGCCACGCCGAGCGCCATAGAGACCTCGTCGAGCGAGGACGCACCAGCGGCAACCGCGGCACGGATCTGTCGATCAGTAACTGCGTTGCAGATGCAGATGTACACGGCCGCTCCGACTTAGCGATGACCAGCGCGATCGAGGACGCGTGCTGACCACAAGTTCAGCGCCGTTTGCTGCCGTGCGTGGCTTTCGAAGGATGAAAGCGCACCCACGACGAGGCCGATCACTACAGTCGCCTGCAAACCGCGGCGCAGCCAGTACTCGGCGTTCCAGTTCGGGCTTCCGTTCATCAGGCGTTTCGTACGCGGGTTCTGTGGGCCCAAGGTGGCCCCAGAACTAACGATAACGAAAATTTACCTCAAATGCAAATGGTTCTCATTTGCATTCGGATGACCCAAACCAATACCCTGCCGGGTGCTTAAGGCGTGATGCGCGGCTCTGGGGGATCGATAATGACCTGGGCGTGGGCCGCGGCTCCTGCCACAACCACCGAGGAAGAAAAGAAACGACGTGCGCCGTTGAACCGCGCCGTCCAATACGGATCATCAATCCGCTCGACGCGCACGCGCCCGCGACGTGCCGGCGCATGCACGAACCTGCCGTCGCCCACGTAAATACCGACGTGAGAGAACGGTCGTCCGAGCGTGTTGAAGAACACGAGGTCACCGGCGGCCAACTGGTCCGCGGTCAGCGATTCCCCGAGGCGACGGATCTCTTCCGATCGTCGCGGCAGGGTTAGACCGGCGGTTTCGGCGAAGACATAGCCGACGAAGCCGCTGCAGTCGAAGCCGGCGGGGGTGCGACCGCCGTAGCGATACGGCGCGTTCACGAGCGCCAATGCGCGCAACACAACCTCCGCCGGCACCTCTTCCGCCGCCTCGGCCGGCGCCACCGCGGGCTGCACTAGAAGCGCAGCAGCCACCCAAGCAATCCTTCGGATCAGGCGAAATGACCGGGCCATAAGCTCCTGCGGAGGCCGGGAACGGCGCGAACATAACGCATTCGGGCGAGAAATCCTAAAGCTGACTGGGGTTTACGCCGATCATTTACGTTAAATTCCAGCCGCACAGCGCGCGGACGGCCGGCGTCGGGGCGCCGGATTTGCGGTCCCGTTACGAGGTTGGCGTGCCCAACGACACCACTAAGTCATCAACGCCGAGCGCGCCGCCGAAACCGCGGGTGCTGATAGCCGACGACTCGCGCATCGTGCGCGCGTCGATCGTGCAGCACATCCGCGACCGCTTCGACGTCCGCGAGGTCACCGACGGCGAAGCGGCATGGCAGGCGATCCTGCTCGACTCGACGGTCAGGGTCGTGATCACGGACCTGACAATGCCCAAGGTCGACGGCTTCGAACTGCTGAATCGAGTGCGCAGTTCGAAGGTGCAGCGGATCCGCGAATTGCCGATCGTCGTCATCACCGGTGAAGACGAGGTCGCCGAGCGCGATCGGGCCGCCACGCTAGGCGCCACGGACTTCATTCAGAAGGGCGTGGCGGCAGCGGAGCTGATCGCCCGGCTCGAAGTGCTCGTGCGGCTGTCAGCGACGCGGGAGGCGCTGGCCGAGAGCCAGGCGTCGCTCGAGTCGTCGCGCACAGTGGACGGCGAGACCGAGCTGCTGAACATGCCGTTTTTCGACAAGCAGGTCGAGAAGCTGATCTCGTTCGCCCGGCGCAACCTTTCCGACGTTGCGCTGATCTGCGTCCGCGTCGAGCTCTCGCTGCCGCAGCAGGAAACGTGGGAAGGCGAGGTCAACCAGCGCATCAAGCTGGTGGGCCGCACCCTGGCAGCGTCGATCCGCCTGGAAGACCTCGGCACGCGCACGGACAAGTTCGAATTCTGCGTCGCGACACCATCGTCCGGGCTGTCCGGCGTACTGCGGTTCGCGGCCCGGCTGCGAAAAGTGCTGGAAAACGTCGAAGCCGCCGGCCCGGGGGTGGAGGTGTGGACCTGCATCGGACTGTCGACCCTGTCCGAAGAATTGCGACGCAGCGCGGAAGAACTTCGTGCGCTGGCTCAAAAGCGCGCGGCGCAGGCGCAGCAAAATCGGTCGCGCCGCATCATCCTCGGGACTTCGGACGGCGTCGCGCCCGGCGCGACGGAGCCCAAGCCCGAGGACGGATCGATGGACATCAACCTCGCGCTGGCGCTGATCCGCGCCGGCCGGGCTGCCGAAGTGGTTGCGCATCTGCCTCGCCTGCTCGAGCAGATCTCGCCACTGCTGAAGCTGGTGCGGCAACAGAAAGAACTGAAAGCCACACCAGCGGAGGGAGGCGTTCATGGCGAAGTACAGGGAGTTCCACGCTAGGTCGATCTCGGACCCGTCGGGGTTCTGGGCCGACGAGGCCCGGCTGATCGACTGGAACGCGCCCTTCAAGCAGGTCCTCGATTACTCACAGCCGCCATTTGCGAAGTGGTTCGTCGGCGGTACGACGAACCTGTGCCACAACGCGGTTGATCGCCACCTAGCGGCGCGGGGCGACGATTCCGCACTGATCTTCGTCTCGAGCGAAACCGGCGAGGAAAAAACTTACACGTTCCGCCAGTTGCATCGAGAAGTGAATCGCATGGCGGGCATGCTGCAGGCGCTCGGCGTCAGCCGCGGCGACCGCGTGCTCATTTACATGCCGATGATTCCAGAGGCGACGTTCGCGATGCTGGCGTGCGCGCGCATCGGCGCGATCCACTCGGTGGTCTTCGGCGGCTTTGCGTCCGTCAGCCTGGCGACCCGTATCGACGACGCGCAGCCGAAAGTGATCGTCTCGGCCGACGCCGGCTCACGCGCCGGCAAGGCGGTGCCGTACAAGCATCTGCTCGACGAGGCGATCGCGCTGGCGAAATTCCCGCCGGCGAAGGTCATCATGGTCAACCGCGGACTCGCAGATGCGACGATGGTCGCGGGCCGCGATCTCGATTACGCGAAATTGCGTGCCAAGCACATGAACGCCGAAGTGCCGTGCGTGTGGCTCGAGTCGAGCGAGCCCAGCTACATCCTGTACACCTCGGGCACGACCGGCAAGCCAAAAGGCGTGCAGCGCGACACAGGCGGACACGCGGTCGCGCTGACAGCGTCAATGCGCGACATCTT
>DATEZE010000072.1:0-2059 GCA_035255845.1 Burkholderiaceae bacterium
GCGCAGCGAGCGGCTGGCCGAGCACCGCATGCACACGGAGCGCTACGAGATCTCAGAGGGCACCGCCGGCGCCGTCAACTCGGCCCGCCGCGCCGGCCGGCGGGTCGTGGCGGTCGGCACAACGAGCCTGCGCGCGCTCGAGTCGGCCGCGCGCGACGATGGCGTCGTGCGAGCGGGTGCCGCGGAAACATCGCTTTTCATCACACCAGGCTATCGGTTCCGCGTCGTTGACCGGCTGATCACGAATTTCCACCTGCCGAAGTCGACGCTGCTGATGTTGGTGTCCGCGTTTGCCGGTGTCGAAACGATCCGTCAGGCCTACGCACACGCCATTGCCGCGCGCTATCGCTTTTTCAGTTACGGCGACGCGATGCTGCTGGAGCGAGCCCGGTGAGCGCCGGCTTCGAGCTGCTCGCCGGCGACGGTGCCGCGCGCCGCGGGCGATTGGTGCTCGGCCACGGGACCGTCGAGACGCCGGCATTCATGCCGGTCGGCACTTATGGCACGGTGAAGGCGATGGCGCCGGCCGAGCTCGTCGAGTCCGGCGCGCAGATCGTGCTCGGCAACGCCTTTCACCTCTGGCTGCGACCCGGCCTCGACGTGATCGGCGCGCACGGCGGACTGCATCGTTTCATGGGGTGGCAGCGGCCGATCCTGACCGATTCCGGCGGCTTCCAGGTGTTCTCGCTGGGACCGCTGCGCAAGATCGCCGAAGAGGGAGTCCGCTTCGCGTCGCCGGTGAACGGCGATCGCCTGTTCCTGACTCCTGAGGAGTCGATGCGGATCCAGACCGTGCTGGACTCGGACGTCGCGATGGTGTTCGACGAGTGCACACCGTACGAGCTTGCCGGACGGCCGGCGAACCATGATGAGGCGGCCGCTTCGATGCGTCTGTCGCTGCGCTGGGCGCAGCGCAGCCGCGACGAGTTCGAGCGACTAGGCGAGGCCCGCGGCCGCCGCAATGCGCTCTTCGGCATCGTGCAAGGTGGGATGTGCGAGCCGCTGCGCGACGAGTCGCTCGGTGGGCTGGTCGACATCGGCTTCGACGGCTATGCGGTGGGCGGCCTGTCGGTCGGCGAGCCGAAGGAGGACATGCTGCGGATCCTCGCGCACACCGCACCGAAGCTGCCGTCGTCGCGGCCGCGCTATCTGATGGGGGTCGGCACACCCGAGGACCTGCTCGACGGAATCGCGGCCGGTATCGACATGTTCGACTGCGTGATGCCGACCCGCAATGCGCGCAATGGCTGGCTCTTCACGCGCAATGGAGACCTGAAGCTGCGCAACGCCCGCTACCGCACCGACGTCGAGCCCGCGGAGCCCGGCTGCCTGTGCCCGACCTGCCGTCAGTTCAGCCGGGCCTACCTGCACCACCTGCAACGGGTCAACGAGATCCTCGGAGCGCACCTGAACACCGTGCACAACCTGCATTTCTACCTGGGCCTGATGCAGGACGTGCGCTCGGCGATCGAGGGTGGCCGCTTCGACGCCTTCCACAAAGAGTTCAGGCAACAGCGCCGACGCGGCGTCTGAGTGCGAGCCCCCTATAATCCACCGTTTGGTCGCCGGCAGTGCCGCGTGGCTCGGTCATCCGCTACATCCTGCGAGGAACCCGATGTTCTTCATCGCCAATGCCTATGCCCAAAGCGCTCCGGCTGCTCAACCCGGAGCCGAATCGTCGCTGATGTCGATCGGTTTCATGGTCGTCATTTTCATCGTCTTCTACTTTCTGCTGATCCGCCCGCAGGCCAAGCGCCAGAAGGAACACAAGTCGATGGTCGAGGCGCTCAACAAGGGCGATGAGGTCGTGACCGCCGGCGGCATCGTCGGCAAGATCACCGACATCGCCGATCAGTTCATCACGGTGCAGGTGGCGTCTGTCAACGGCCAGCCGGTCCAACTGTCGATGCAGCGGGCTGCGGTGCAGACTCTGCTGCCCAAGGGCACGGTTAAGTCGCTCTAGTTTGGTTCGCTTACAAGGCGCCTCGGTCGTTGTTCGTAGTGCCCACCCGGACCGCTCCCGCCGTTGTCGTCGGCCCGGGCGCCCGGCCGCCCGAAG
>DATEZE010000073.1:0-7089 GCA_035255845.1 Burkholderiaceae bacterium
GGCGACGAGCCGTTCGGCGAGTACCAGAGCCCGCGCGATATGTCCCGCGGCTTCTTCCTCGGCCGCTGCCGCGGCCAGCGCGTCGCGCCGCTGCCCATGGAAGCGCTCTCGTGCAGCGCGGACCCAATCTTCGAGTTCTGCGCAGTCCTCGTAGCCGAACGTGCCGAGAAATTCACCGGCTGCCGCGGCCGGATCCTGAGCCAGCTGACCCCGCACCGACGCAACGTCATGAACGACCCCGGACGCGAGCGCCAGCGCGGCACTCTCCTCGACGATGTCGGAGCCGGCGGCGCGGCGCAGGCGGAACAGCCGCTGCCGCAGGCTATTGCGTGCCTTCTGCGATTCCGCGTCCGGCCAGAGCAGGGCGGCTGCCCGCGAGCGTGAGGTCGGGCCGTCAACCGCGAGCAGCGCCAGCAGCGCCGCGTCCTTGCGCTCGAGCGCGATCAGCACGCCATCGCCGCGCACCAGGGCCGGCACCGCCAGCAGGCGCAGGTGAAACACTGCCGCAGCCGCCGGGGTTTCGTGCACCGCAAGCTCCGCGGGTCGCGGCCAGCGATGCAGCGCAAGGACTGCAGGCGATCGGCGCGCCTCGAGTTCGCGCACGCTTGGCTCCATCAAAGGACTCGATGGGCCGATGGTTCGACGTGAGCGTTACCGGGACGTTATACAGAGGGGGACGGCGCGTCCATAGGCGACCCTTTTTCCACTCAGGCGCGCGCGTTGCGAATCGCGCGCCATACGCGCTCCGGCGTCGCCGGCATCGCGATGTCGGTCACGCCAAGTGGCCGTAGCGCATCGACGATGGCGTTGATCACCGTCGGCGTAGCGCCGACGGTACCGAGTTCGCCGACGCCCTTGGCGCCGAGCGGATTGATCTTGCAGGGCTGGGATTCGTCGGTGTGGGTCAAGAAGCGCGGCAGGTCGGCGGCGCGTGGCACGCCATAGTCCATGAATGATCCGGTCAGCAGCTGGCCATCGCCGTCATAGACCACCTGTTCCATTAGTGCCTGGCCGACAGCCTGAGCAATGCCGCCGTGCACCTGCCCTGCGACGATCATCGGGTTGATCACGCGGCCGACATCGTCATACGTGGTGTAGCGCACGATCTCGACCTGCCCGGTCTCGGGTTCGATCTCGACCTCGCAGACGTGGCAGCCGTTCGGCCAGGAAGGGCCCCCGACTTTCTGCACCGTTGTGATCGCGATGCGCCGTTCGGGCTGGCGCTGCGCCAGCGCAGCCAGATCGATGCCGAGGTCGGTGCCGACGACCTTATAGCGCCCCTCGCTGTAGACAAGATCCGCGGCGGGTGCCTCGAGCGCCCTGGCCGCCAGCGCGAGCCCCTGATCGATCGCCTGCTGTGACGCGGTCTGCATCGCTGACCCGCCGATATAGAGCGACCGGCTACCCATGCTGCCCGTGCCCTGCGCGACGTCGCTGTCGCCCTGCACGATCTCGATGCGGTCCGGATCGATCTGCAGTGTCTCGGCGAGGATCTGCAGGTAGCTCGTTTCGATGCCCTGGCCCATCGCCTGCATTGCGGTGAACACGCGCACACGGCCGTCGCCTTCAACATGCAGCCGCACGGTTTCCTCATGCGCAACGGCACCGGTCCACTCGAGGTAGGTCGAAACCGCGCGACCGCGCAGCCTGCCATCGGCCGCGGACGCGCGCCGGCGCGCCTCGAAGCCCGCCCAGTCGGCGGCTTTCAATGCTTTCTCCAGCAGCCCAGGAAAATCGCCGCTGTCGTAGGTTTGTCCCATCGCGTTCCGATAGGGCATCTGCTCCGGCCGCACGAGGTTGCGCCGGCGCAGCTCGGCGGGGTCGAGCTTGAGCTGCGCAGCTGCTCGATCCATCAAACGCTCGATCAGGTAGATCGCTTCCGGGCGGCCGGCGCCGCGGTAGGCACCGATGACGTTGGTGTGGGTCAGCACGACTTTGGACTGCAGCTCGAGCACCGGCACCTGATAGACACCGGTTGTCACCAAGGGCCCGATCGCCAGATGGATGACTACCCCGGCCGCGTGGCCGTAGGCACCGATCGAACCCGTGATGCGCACACGCAGCGCCAGGATGCGGCCATCGCGATCGAGCGCGAGTTCGGCGTCGGCGCGCTGGTCACGGCCGTGGCTCGACGCCTGGAATTCCTCGAGGCGGGTCGAGCGCCAGCGTACCGGCCGCGCGAACTTGCGCGCGGCATGCGCACAGACGATGTCCTCCGGATGCACCAGCGCCTTCATGCCGAAGCCGCCGCCGACATCGCCGACGACGACGCGGACCTTCTCGGGCGGAAGGGCGAGCAACTGTGCGATCGTGCCCTGGAATCCGGCAGGATTCTGAGAGCTCGCGTGAACCGTCAGCCGTCCCGATGCCACATCAAACTGCGCGACGCAACCGCGCGGTTCGAGCGTCACCGGCGCAAGCCGCTGGTTATCTATCGCGATGACGACGCGATGCGCCGCTGCGGCGAATGCCTTTTCGCAGGCCGCGCGATCGCCATAGGACGCCTTACCGACGACGTTGCTCCTGGTGCCCGGCCACACGCATGGCGCTGACGGCGCGAGCGCTGCATCGAGGCTTGCGACGGCGGCAAGCGCGTCGTAGTCGATCTGCACGAGGTTCGCCGCGCGCTCGGCTGCGGCTTGCGATTCGGCAAGCACCACCGCGACCGGCTGACCGACGAAACGCACGGCGCCGACAGCAAGAGCGGGAAACGAAACCGACGCCACCGACTTCTCCGCGTCGGGCTTCAGCATCGGGTTCGGCGGAAACGCACGGACGCCGTCGGCTTCCAGGTCCGCGCCGGTGAGCACGGCCACGACCCCTGCGGTTGACAACGCCTCGCTGACATCGATCGCGGCGACACGCGCGTGCGCGTGCGGCGAGCGCACGAACATCGCGTGCAATGCACCCGGCGCGCGGACGTCATCGACATAGCAAGCCTTGCCGGTCAGCAACCGATCGTCCTCACGCCGCGTGATCGCTTGTCCGATGCCGAACTTCACCATGGGGTCGCCCCCTCCGAGAATCAACTGCCGAGATGGCGGCGGAGAGTCAGTCTAGTGCAGCGTAGTACGCGCTAGCGGCCGCCGCGCGGGCCGGGACCAACGCTAGAGGATGCGATTGAACCAGAGCAATGACAACAGCGCCGCGAGCGTCGCAAGCAATGCCCCGACACCCGCAAAAACAGCCGTGACTTCGGTCGGGCGCTGCTTCTCGAAGGCGATCTTCGAGCCCAACGTGCGGTAGACCTTCTTCAGCTCTCCCGCATTGGCGGCGCGAAAGTATTCGCCATGTGTCGTCGACGCGATCTTCTGCAGCGCGTCCTCATCGAGCCGCGTGCGCATCGACCAACCATCGACCTTGACGATGACGCCATCGGTCGTACCCATGCCGACCGTGTAGACGCGCACGCCGTACTTCGCCGCAAGCTCAGCCGCCTTCTGTGGGTCAGGGCCGACGTTGCTCTGCCCATCTGACAGCAGCACTATCGCAACCGCGGTGTTCTCGCCCGGCGCCAGCGAGGCATCCTCGGGCTCCTGCGGTTTCAGCGCGGTCGGCCGGTCGCGGCGCGGATTGATGAAGCCGTCGACATCGATCTGCGCCGCCGGCAGCGCCGTGTCCAGCGAAATCACCAAGCCGCTGCCCAGCGCCGTGCCGCGCTGCGGCTCGAGTCGCTCGAGCGCCGCGAGGATGTCTTCGCGCTTCGTCGTCGGCGACTGCACGACCGCGGCCGCGGCTGCGATGCCAACGACTCCGACCTTCACATAATCGGGCTGCTCGGCGACGAAGGCTGCGGCGGCCTCGCGCGCTGCTGCCATACGCGTCGGCGTGAGATCGGTCGCCTTCATGCTGCCCGACATGTCGAGCGCGAGAATCACCGTATCGACGCGCGACGGCAACGTCAGTGTGGCCTGCGGACGTGCAACCGCCAGCAGCAGCGCGGCCAATGCCAGCAGCCACAGCAGCGGCGGCAGCCGGCGGCGCGTGCGATCCCCGGCCCCGGCGTCCACGGTCTCGAGACTTGCGTACTGGCTGGCCACACGGCGACGCCTGCGCGTCAACGTCATGTAGAACAGCAGCGCCAGCGGCAGAATAAACAGCAGCCACAGCAGGCGCGGCCAGAGGAACGTCAGCGCGGTCGATTCCATGATCAGCTTCGGTGCAGCCCGGCAACGATAGCCGGGACACCGCCGGCGGCCAGCTGGCTGCGGCGCTTGCGCAACTGCGTGAAGCGCAGCAGCGCGGCGTCGAGCGGCTCGTCGGTGGCGAGCTCGAGGCAGTCGACTCTCGCCTCGGCCAGCGCGTCGCGCAGTGCGGCTTCGCGCCGTCCCGCCGCTGCGGCGAAACGCTGGCGGAACGCGCGATCGTGCGTGTCGACCGTGAGCTGCTCGCCGGTCTCGGCGTCCTGCATGACGACGAGCCCGAGGTCCGGCAATTCGACTTCCATCGGATCGTAAACGCGCACGGCGATCACTTCATGCCGCCGCGCCAGCTGGGCGAGGCGACGGCCCCAGCCGGGCGCACTGATGAAGTCCGAGATGACGAACACGACCGAACGCCGCTTGATCACCGGCTGCGCAAACGCGAGCAGTTCGCCGAGATCCGTGACCTTCCCCCGCGCCGATCGCGAGGCGACATTTTCGGTGGCGACGACTCCGATGCGGTCGAGCACATGCAGCACATGACGGCGCCCATTGCGCGACGGAATCACTTCGTGCATGCCCTCGGCGTGCAGCACGGCGCCGACGCGGTTGCCGTAGCGTGTGAACAGCCGCGCCAGCACCGCGACGAGCTCGGCCGTCAGGACGCGCTTGCGCACTCCACTCGAGCCGAAGTCGATCGAGCGCGAGAGATCGGCGAGGAACCAGGCCGCCACTTCGCGATCCTCCTGGAATTCGCGCACGTAGGGCGTCGCCAGACGCGCCGTCACGTTCCAGTCGATATAGCGCACGTCGTCGTGCAGCTGGTATTCGCGCAGGTCGGCGAGGTCCAGGCCGAAGCCGCGAAACAGCGTTCGATAGTCGCCCTGCAGCAGACCATCGAGCCTGCGCAGCACCGTCCACTCGAGCCGTCGCAGCAGGCGCTCGGCGTCGATCCGGCGCCCCGGGTGCGCGCCATCCCCGGCAGACTCGTTGGCCGCCGTTGGCGCGCCCGGGGCAACGGCCCCGGCGACCGCGTGCCTAGGCGCTCGCCGCCACGCGAACATGGCTTTCTAGCGGCGCTTCCGGCGCCTGGATCGCCTGCAGCACGCGCATGATCAGTGCGTCGGCGGACTGTCCATCCGACAGCGCCTCGTAGCTCAGCACCAACCGGTGCCGCAGCACGTCGGGCACGAGGTCGATCACGTCCTCAGGCAGCGCGTAGGCGCGCGACCGCAGGAAGGCGAGCGCGCGCGCGCCTTCGATTAGGCTGATCGTCGCGCGCGGACTGGCGCCGAAGGTGATGTAGTGCTCAATGTCCTTGAGCCCGTACTGCTCCGGCCGGCGCGTCGCCGCGACCAGCTTGACCGCGTACTGGATAAGGTTCGGATCGACGTAGATTTTGCGGCACTGCTGCTGCAGTTCGGTGAGCTGCTCGGTCGAACACACCGCAGATACCGTCGTCGCCGGGCCTGTCACGCGCTCGACGATGACGAACTCTTCCTCTTCGTTCGGATAGCCGACCAGAACCTTCATCATGAAGCGGTCGACCTGGGCCTCCGGCAACGGATAGGTGCCCTCGGTTTCGATCGGGTTCTGCGTGGCCATCACGAGGAAGGGCTCGGGCACCTTGTGCGACAGACCGGCGATCGTCACCTGGCGCTCCTGCATCACTTCGAGCAGTGCGCTCTGGACTTTCGCCGGCGCGCGGTTGATCTCGTCGGCCAGCAGCAGGTTGGCGAACACCGGTCCCAGGACGGTCGAGAACTCGCCCGACTTCTGGTTGTACATCCGCGTGCCGACGAGGTCGGCCGGCAGCAGGTCGGGCGTGAACTGGATGCGCTTGAAAGTGCCGCGCATCGTCTTCGCGAGCGTGTTGACGGTTAGTGTCTTCGCCAGGCCGGGCACGCCCTCGACCAGCAGATGGCCCTGCGACAGGATCGCGACCAGCACGCGCTCGAGAAAGTGATCCTGGCCGACAACGATGCGCTTCACTTCATACAGCACCCGCTGCATCAGCTCGCCGGTTTCCCGTGCCTTCAACGCTTCACTCATGAATTCGCCTTTACGTGCAGTTGTGATGAAAAAAATCGTCTGGCTCCGCCAGCGATTTTTCTAACCCGATCGTGCGAAAGTAGGGATGCACTTTCGCGCGCCTAAAACGGCGGTATCCCCACAGCGCCGCCCGCGCTCTCGATCGTCGCCGCGAAACCGATGCCAATGAAAGTCCGCGCGGGCGTCGGGTTCAGGATCGCCGTGACGATACCGATCACCTCACCGTCCATCGTGATAAGTGGGCCGCCGGAATTTCCTGGGTTGGCCGCCGCATCGAACTGGATCAGCCCGGTCATGACCTGCTTGCCCTCTGGCGATCGGAAGCTGCGGTCGAGCCCGGAAACCACACCGGCCGAGACCGACGGGCCGATGCCGAACGGAAAGCCGACAGCGACCACCTCGTCGCCGGGTCTCAGATTGCCGGTCGAGCCCAGCGTCGCTGATTCAAGATCGTCCGGCACCTTGCGCGCCTTGATGACCGCCAGGTCGTTCTCCGGATAGACGCGAATCAGGTCGACGTCGGATTCGCTGCCATCGTAGAACTTCACCGTGACTCGCTTGGCGCCGGACACGACGTGCAGATTGGTGAGAATGATGCCGCTGTCGACGATCACCACGCCCGAGCCGACCCCTTGCATCTGGACACCTGAGCCTGGCTCGTCGTTGTCCTCGCCGTTGTAGCCCTCGACGCGGACGACGGAGGGCAGCACCAGCTCGGCGGCCTTGGCGGCGCGCGATGGCAGCGTCTTCGTCTCGATCGTGTGCAGCACCGCCTTGTCAATATCGTCCTGCGTCAGCGTCGCAGTGCGGGGCCGCGCGGCGTCGCGGCCGATGACAAGAGCGAGCGCACACGCCAGCCCCAGTGCGAAGATCAGCGCCTTGTCATAGCGGCGCA
>DATEZE010000074.1:0-15641 GCA_035255845.1 Burkholderiaceae bacterium
GCGGTCGACTTTCGGGAGATTCTGGCGCCCTAATCGGATGTCGGCAATTGGCCGTGTTCAGCTCTGGGATCGGACGGCCGCGAGGGCAAACGCGATGCCCGTAAATGGAGCTCGGAACGTGATGCTCTTGCTCATGCTCTGGCGTATCGTAATTTCTCTCGCTCCGTCGCACGCCGACGGTAAGCCCACTACGAAGGAGATGCCAATGTCCATTAAAGCTATTCCCGATGGCTACCACAGCGTGACCCCTTACCTGATCATCGACGGCGCTGCCGCTGCGCTCGATTTCTACAAGAAGGCGTTCGGAGCCACGGAAGTAATGCGGATGCCGATGGGCGACAGAATCGGCCATGCGGAGATCAAGATCGGCGACTCGCATGTGATGCTGTCTGATGAGTGGCCCGAGATGGGTCATCTGTCGCCGAAGAAGCGCGGCGGGACCAGCGTGAGCATGATGTTCTATGTGGAGAATCCCGACGCGGTATTCGAGCGCGCGATCAAGGCCGGAGCCACTGTCGAGAAACCGGTCGAAAATCAGTTCTACGGCGACCGTACCGGTACGCTGAAAGATCCGTTCGGACACGTGTGGTCGATCGGCGCTCACGTCGAGGATGTCCCGATGGACGAAATGAAGCGGCGCATGGAATCGTGGACGAAAGAACACGAAAAGACCGCCGCCTGACCCTTGGTTGCGCAGGACTTGCGAGTGGGCCTCTGGGCCCGCGGCTCTTCAATGACGCGCGTGGGCGAGCACAGCGTCAAGCGCACGCGGGACGCGACGCAGGTCAAGTGCGTTTGTCAGCAATGCGCCGTAGCGAATCTTGCGCCGAGCCCGCGTACCCATGAACCGCCTTAGCTGGGCATGGTTCTCCCTTACACGCTGAGCGGGTTGGTCCTGAAAGCGGCGGAAAGACTCGAGCTCGCCCTGAACAGCAAGCAGCTGCTCGACCGCGGGGGCGCCAAGCGCGCGGATCAGTTCGTCTTCGAGGTCCGCGTCGCACACGAAAAATCCAAGCGCCTCCGCGCCCGCGCGACTGAGGTTCGTTCCAAGCCCCACGCGCTCGAGAGCGCGCCGGAGGTACTGTTCCACGTTGGCGTCGACCAATCCCGCCAGCCGCACTCCTAGCCCTGGCGGGCCCAATGCATCCAGGAACTTGCCGACGTTCGTCGCGCCGCCGACGGGAAGGATGACGATCCGCTCGGCGGCGAGGTTCAAGCCGCGCCGATGTGCGAGTGCCTCAAGGGCCGCTTGATCGCTCCAGCCCTCCACGAGGATCGCCACGGTCGCACCGCTGCGCACAACCATCTTGCAGGCCGCTTCTGTGGTCAGCGGTGGCCGGGGACCAAAGGCTTCGTCGATCGTAGTCATCCGATCAGCCGGAATGTCCGCTTCGGAGTGCCATCTAATCTGTCGCCGAGATGTCCGATACTGGCCGAGTGCGGATGCCCGCGTGGTACGAGCCTTGCTGCTACCAGGAACGGGCCGCAGCCCTCACTGACACAACGGAGTGACCAATGATTCGAAAGCTCAAGAACGGTCAGTATCGGCTGTACTCGAGGAAGACGGACGCTGCCACCGGCAAGCGGCGCAATCTCGGAACGTTTGCGACGCTCGAAGCGGCCAAGCGACATGAGCGCCAGGTGCAATTTTTCAAGCGGCAGGCCTGATTACTGGCCGCGTGCGCAACCTTCGAACAAGAGCGGAAGAAATCACCCTTCCCCTGCTGCGCCGCGACTTCTTGGCGATCGCTTCGACGTCGATCTACTGGCTCCGCAATCGGCGGAAGCCGTCGATGGCGCTACCGGTTGCTTGCTTGCTCGCCCGATCGACTTCGACGCCATAGCGCGTGTCGCCATCGAGGACGAAGATCACTGGCCGACCCAGTTCGGCCGCCTGACCGATTCCTTCGACCATGCGCCACTTCTCGTCGCTGTCGACCGGAACCATCAGCGCCTCGACGACCAGCGCTGGACCGACCCGCGTGCGCGTCGGCTTGCGGTAGACGTCGTCAAACGGCCCATAGATGCGCTCGCCAACCGTGAAGGTGACGCTCTCCGCATGGATCCAAGAATCGCCGACGTAGGCGACGCGGATCATCGGCGGCGCCAGCTTGCCGTCTTCGCGCCGCATGAAGAACATCGTCATTCCCGGGCCGACGATCTCGTAACTCGCGCCTTCGCCCCAGTACGTGGTGATGCCTTTGCCGTCGCTACGAGACTGCAGCGCTGTGCGCTCGTGTACCGGACGACCTGCTTCGGCACCGGTCGCAGCGGGAATGACGGCGCATGCCATCGCCAGCGCGATCGCGTATCCCCGAATGCTCACTGCCCTTCCCCTTTCGGCGCTGAGCGCCTATGCCATTTGTCGGGCCGCCGAAGCGCCCGGGCATTACGCGCAATGATGCTCCGATGCGCCTGGAAATGGCACGATCCCCTGCGACCGATGTGGTTCAGACCGGCGCCCGCGTGTGTGACATGTCAACTTGGCTGCTTGACGTTCGGTCCGAATTGACTCGCCCCGGAGATCGGCCGAACCACCTCATGCAGAAGCGTGGCGATGCTCGGCGCCGTTCAGTCGACCACGCGCCGGCGCATCGCTTTGACCTGGCCGCGTTGCACCTTCGAGTCAACTCGCTTGCGCTTCGCCGATTTAGTTGGCCGAGTGGGCCGTCGGGTCAGTGGAATCGAGGCCGCGGCATCGATCACCGTCCTCAGGCGCGTCAGCGCATCTGCGCGATTCTTTTCGAGGCTGCGATAGGACTGCGCCTTGATGACGATGATGCCGTCGTCGGTGATGCGCTGGTCACGCCTTGCCAGTAATCGCTCTTTGAGCTCGTCGGGCAATGAAGACGATCTAACGTCGAAACGCAAATGGACCGCGTTGGAGACCTTGTTGACGTTCTGCCCGCCCGCGCCTTGGGCGCGAATGGCCTGGAGTTCGATCTCGTCTTCGGTCAAGGTGTAGGCGATGCGCGGCATATCGGAAGCTTAGATCCTGGCCTTGGTCGTCGCGGGACGGTCGCTCGGGGTGCTCGGGGTCAATCGGATGTCTGGCCCGAGCCTCGACTTTGGCCGCGTCGGAGCCGATCCGCAGCCGGTGGCTGGGGCGCACACAACATTACCGCTGGCTGAATGCGATCATCGCGCATGCCATTGACTGCGGAAGACCTCCGGCGGATCGCCGAACGCACGCTAGCGCACTACGACGAGCGCGCTGAGGCCTTCTGGGCCGGCACGCGCGATCACGACGTCAGTCAGAACATCAACGCGTTGCTGCAACATATTGAAGCGTCGCCCCCTTTCGAGTTACTCGACTTCGGTTGTGGCCCTGGGCGTGATCTGGCGGCGTTCAAGGCGCTCGGCCACCACGCGACCGGACTCGAGGGCTCAGCGCAGCTGGCCGAGATGGCGCGGGCATACAGCGGCTGCCCCGTGCTCGAGCAGAACTTCCTCGATCTGGCTTTGCCTGCCAGCCAGTTCGATGGCGTGTTCGCCAACGCCGCGCTGTTTCATGTGCCCAGCCAAGAAGTGCCTCGCGTCCTGCTGGAACTGCACAGGACGCTGAAGCCGGGTGGCGTCCTGTTCAGCTCGAATCCGCGCGGCGACGGCCAGGAGGGATGGAACGGTGGCCGCTACGGTGCTTTCCACGACTGGGAGGCCTGGCGCGGTTTCATGACAGCGGCCGGGTTTGTGGAGCTGACTCACTTTTATCGGCCGCCGGGTCTGCCTCGGGAACAGCAACCCTGGCTGGCGAGCGTGTGGCGAAAACCCGTTGCTCTTGCCGGTCATAACGCTTAACGTCGTCCGCCCCGGGCCCTGTCGGCAACAGGAAAGGACACAGAACATGATTCCAGCCGGTTTCGACTACCACGCGCCCCGCTCTGTCGGCGACGCCATCAAGCTGCTGGGATCGCTCGGACCCGACGCCAAGCTGCTCGCCGGCGGACATAGCTTATTGCCGATGATGAAGCTGCGGTTCGCGCAGCCGAGTGCACTGATCGATCTGGGCAAGATCCCGGAGCTGCGCGGTATCAGGCAGGAAGGCAGCGAGATCCGCATTGGCGCGATGACGACGGAGAACGACCTGCTGCGCTCCGCGTTGCTGGCCGACAAGGTCCCTCTGCTGGTCGAGGGCGCAGGCTGGATTGCCGACCCGCAGGTGCGCTACAAGGGAACGATCGGCGGCGACATCTCGCACGGCGATCCGGGTAACGATCATCCCGCGCTGATGCTGGCGCTCGATGCATCGTTCGTCCTCAACGGCCCGGGTGGCGAACGGGTCGTCAAGGCGGACGGTTTCTTCCTCGGTCTCTATTCGACGCAGGCCGAGCCCGACGAGATACTCACGCAGATTCGTATCCCGATTCCCGCCGTCGGCAGCGGCTGGTCATACCAGAAACTCAAGCGCAAGGTCGGCGACTTCGCGACAGCGGCTACCGCCGTCCTGCTGCACATGAGCGCCGGACGCGTCGCCAAGGTCAACATCGGATTGACAAATGTCGGTCCGACGCCGCTCAAAGCTCGCGCGGCTGAAACCTTCCTGACCGGCAAACCGATCGACGAAACCAGCCTGAACGAAGCGGCGCGGCTGGCGATGAGCATCTGCGAGCCGACGCCTGACCAGCGCGGTGACACGGCCTACAAGACGGCCATGTGCGGCGAGATGACGCGGCGTGCCCTGCAGGCCGCACATGCGCGCGCAAGCAAGTCCTAGTCAACAAGAAGAAGGCGGGAGTCAACAGATGGCGAACACGCACAAGGTGTCGTTCAAGCTCAACGGCAAGGACGTCGAGGTCGCGGTTGAGCCGCGCGAGCTGCTGATCCACACGCTGCGCGAAAAGCTCGCGCACACCGGCCCTCACATCGGCTGCGAAACCTCACATTGCGGCGCGTGCACGGTCGACGTGGATGGAATGTCGGTCAAGGCCTGCACCGTGCTCACAGTGCAGTGCGATGGGTCTGAGATGCTGACCGTCGAGGGCCTCGAGCAGAGCGGCGTACTGCACGCGCTGCAACAGGCGTTTCACGAGGAGCACGGCCTGCAGTGCGGCTACTGCACGCCGGGCATGCTGACCCGCGCGTATCGCCTGCTCAAAGAGAACCCGAATCCCACCGAGCAGGAGATCCGCATCGGCATTTCAGGCAACCTGTGTCGCTGCACCGGGTACCAGAACATCGTCAAGGCCGTTCAGTCCGCCGCCAGCAAACTGGCCGCCGCGCCCAGCGTCGCGACTTAGGCAGTTCGCAGCGCGCCGCACGAAACACTCACACAGCATCGACCGGAGACACTCATGGGCGACCAGTCCGAACTCCAGGAACGCGAACAGAAGCTGCAGGGCATGGGCACCTCGCTGTTGCGCAAGGAGGATGCTCGTTTCATTCGCGGCCAGGGCAGCTATGTTGACGACATCAAGCTGCCGGGGATGCTGTTCGGCGCCATCGTGCGCAGCCCCTATGCGCACGCGCGCATCAAGTCGGTCGACAAAAGCAAAGCGCTGGCCTGCCCGGGCGTGGTGGCGGTGCTGACGGCCGATGACCTGAAACCGGTCAACCTGCACTGGATGCCCACGCTGGGTGGCGACGTGCAGGCCGTTCTTGCCGACAAGAAAGTCTGCTTCCAGATGCAGGAAGTCGCGATGGTGCTGGCGTCCGACCGCTATGCCGCGGCCGACGGCGCCGCGCTGGTCGAAGTCGATTACGAAGAGCTGCCCGCCATCGTCGATCCGAAGAAGGCGATGGACAAGGACGCACCGATCATCCGCGAGGACATCGCCGACAAGAAGGAAGTCGGCCACGGCCCGCGGACCCATCCCAATCACATCTTCACCTGGGAGGCCGGCGACAAGGCCGCCGCGGATGCCGCGTTCAAGAGCGCCGAGGTCACGGTGCGCGAAGAGATCCTGAACCCGCGCGTGCATCCCTGCCCGCTCGAGACCTGCGGCTGCGTCGCCTCGTTCAACAAGGCGACTGGCTACCTCACCGTCTACATGACGACGCAGGCGCCGCATCTGGTGCGCACTGTGCTCGCGATGCTGTCGGGAATCGCCGAAAGCAAGATCCGCGTCGTCGGCGGCGATATCGGCGGCGGCTTCGGCAACAAGGTTCCGGTGTACCCCGGCTACGTGGTCGCGATCGTGGCTTCGATCGTCACCGGCGTGCCGATCAAGTGGATCGAATCGCGCATCGACAACATTTCGACGACCGGCTTTGCGCGCGACTATCACGGCGTCGGCGAACTGGCGGCGACCAAGGACGGTGTCATCAAGGGTCTGCGCTTCACCGCGCTGGCCGACCACGGCGCGTTCAATTCGCACGTTTCGGCGACCAAGCTGCCGGCGGGCCTCTTCTCGATCTGCACCGGCTCGTATGCGATCCCGAACGCGTATGCGCGCGTCGATGCGGTCTACACCAACAAGGCGCCTGGCGGTGTCGCCTACCGCTGCTCGCTGCGCGTGACCGAGGCGATCTACCTGATCGAGCGCATGATGGATGTGCTGGCGCTGAAAGTCGGCGTCGACAAGGCCGAGATCCGGCGGCGCAACTTCGTCAAGGCCGAGCAGTTCCCCTACACCACCTCGTTCGGCTGGACGCTCGACAGCGGCAACTATCAAGCTGCGCTGGACAAAGTGCTGCAGGCCGTCGACTACGACGGCCTTCGGCGCGAACAGGCCGCTAAGCGCGCCGACCCCAAGAGCGAAACTCTGATGGGCATCGGCATCTCGACCTTCACCGAGATCGTCGGCGCCGGGCCGACGAAAGTGTGCGACATCCTTGGAATCGGCCTTTTCGACAGCTGCGAGATCCGCGTGCATCCGACCGGCGGCGTGATTGCGCGTCTGGGCACGATGACGCAGGGCCAGGGCCATGCGACCACCTACGCACAGATCATCGCCACCGAACTGGGCCTGCCGGCGAGCGACATCGTCGTGGAAGAAGGCGACACCGACAAGGCACCGTACGGTGCCGGCACCTGGGGCTCGCGCTCCACACCGGTCTCCGGCGCTGCCACCGCGCAGGCCGCGCGCAAGATCAAGGACAAGGCGAAGAAGATCGCGGCCCACGCGCTCGAGGTCGCCGAGGGCGACCTCGAATGGGAGATCGACCGCTTCAAGGTCAAGGGCAACCCGACCCAGAGCAAGACCATGAAGGAGCTTTGCATGGTCGCGCACACCGGCAACGTTCCTGCTGGCATGGAACAGGGCCTGAACGCCGTCGCCTACTACGACCCGCCCAACATGACGTTCCCGTTCGGCGCCTACCTGTGCGTGGTCGACATCGACAAGTTCACAGGCGAGGTCAAGGTGCGGCGCTTCTACGCGCTCGACGACTGCGGCACACGGATCAACCCGATGGTCATCGAAGGCCAGATTCACGGCGGACTGACCGAGGCTTTCGCGGTGGCGATGGGGCAGCAGATGCCGTTCGACGAGAACGGCAATCACCTGGGCAACAGCCTGATGGACTATTTCCTGCCGACATCGATGGAAACTCCGCACTGGGAGACCGACCACACGGTGACGCCGTGTCCGCACCACCCGATCGGCGCCAAGGGAGTCGCCGAGTCGCCACATGTGGGCGGCATCCCGTGCTTCAGCAACGCTGTGATCGACGCCTTCGCCCATCTGGGCGTCACTCACATGGAGATGCCACACAGTGCGTACCGGGTCTGGCAGCAGTGCAACGCGCTGGGAGTCAACAAGCGATGAATCGCGGCGGGCCGGCGCTCGACCCAGGGCCGATGTGAAGGTCGCGCTTCAAAAGACCTTCGCCTTGCCTGCGCCGGCCGACGTCGCCTGGGGCCTGCTGCAGGACATCGAAGGTGTGGCGGGCTGCATGCCCGGCGCAAAGATCACCGAGCGCGTCAGCGACCGGCTCTACAAGGGAACGGTCGCCGTGAAGTTCGGCCCGGCGACCATGTCGTTCCGCGGCGATGTCGAAGTCGTATCGCTCGAACCAGCGAACAAGACCCTGCACATCGTTGGCAAAGGCACCGACAGCACCGGCGGCTCGGGCGCATCGATGGATCTGACTGCGCGCGTTGAGGCGATCGACGCCGCTTCGTGCAATTTGATCGGCGCGAGCGAAGTGTCGATGAGCGGTAAGGCGGCCGCCTTTGGTGGACGCATGATCGATTCGGTCGCCGATCAGCTGCTCAAGCAGTTTGCATCCAACTTTGCTGGCCAGGTGCAGGCGAAGCAAGCTCAGCCCAGCGAGTGGGCGGTGCCGGCGGCGCAGGCAAGCGCCCCCGCTCCCGCCGCACCGACGGTTGCGTCGCAGCCGAAGCAGTTGAACGCGCTCGCGCTGATCTGGGCGGTGATCAAAGACTGGCTGCGCTCGTTGTTCGGAGCGAGGAGAACATGAGTGCCGAGCGCATGCTGGAACTGACTGCGATGCAGCAGGACTTGGCTCGCGCGGGCTACATCGCAGAGCCGAGGCTCGTGGCCGCGCTCCTGCTGATGCAGGACCTCGGCCGGCCGTTGCTGCTCGAGGGCGATGCCGGTGTCGGCAAGACCGAGGTAGCAAAAGTCCTCGCCACGGTTCGCCATGCGCGATTGATCCGACTGCAATGCTATGAAGGCCTGGACGCCCACTCCGCGATGTACGAGTGGAATTACCAGCGCCAGCTGCTGGCGATCAAGCTGCTCGAGCACGACGAGCGTGCCGGCGAGAAAAGTCTGGCGCAGAAGGAGCAGGACATCTTTTCCGAGCGCTACCTGCTCAAGCGTCCGCTGCTCGAAGCCATCACCTGTGACCAGCCGCCAGTGTTGCTGATCGACGAGGTCGACCGGGCCGACGAAGCCTTTGAGGCTTACCTGCTCGAGCTGCTGTCCGACTTCCAGCTTTCAATCCCCGAACTGGGCACCGTGGTTGCCACGAGCCGGCCGATGGTCGTCATCACATCAAACGGAACGCGCGAACTGTCCGACGCGCTGCGTCGACGCTGCCTCTACCAGTACATCGACTATCCCGACTTCGAAAAGGAGCTCGCGATCGTGCGCAAGAAGGCTCCCGGGGCGGCCGCGGAACTCGCGCAGCAGATCGTCGCCTTCATGCAGAGCGTGCGCCGCATGGAACTACAAAAGAAGCCAGGGATCGCCGAAACGCTGGACTGGACCGCGGCGCTGCTGCGGCTGGGCATTTCAGTGATCGATGCCGACGGCAGCGAGCGCATCATGGAAACGCTCAGCGCGTTGATCAAGACACGCGACGATCGCGCGGCGTTTCCACGCGAGGTCGTCGCGCGGCTCGCGGCCGCATGCTGACCGCGCTCGCTCCTGCGCTGGAAGCGCGGGCCGCCGCGCGGCTGGCAGGCTTCCCAGGCTTTCTGCGCGCCAACGGCTTTGCGGTGGGCGGCGCCGACGGTGTGCCGGTGCTCCGCACCGCGCAACGGGTTGGCGTGCTCGATCCGGACGCCCTGCGCTGGAGCCTGCAAGCTCTGCTGTGCGGTCGCGCTGATGAGTGGTCGCGTTTCGACGAACTGTTCGACGCGTGGTTCCTGCCGGCCAACAAATGGCAGCGCCCAGAACGGCGCGAGGTCGATGGCGCGATTCCGAGCGGAGATCAGCCGCACGGCTCGCAAGAGAGCGGCAACACCGACGAGCGCGACGAGGTGCCGCCGCGCGACGCAGCCAGCCGCCGGGAAGTGCTGAGCTCGACCGACTTCCGTGCACTCACCGAGCGCGAGCATGCGCTCGATATCGAAGCGCTGATGCGGCGCTTCGCCCAGCAACTGAGGCACATCCGGCTGCGTCGAGAGGCGCGGATGCGTCACGGCCGCCGACTCGATCTGCCGGCGACGATACGGCGCAGCGTCGCGAGCGGCGGCACGCCGTTTCACCTCGCCTGGCGCGATCGCAGGCGCGTGCGGCCGCGCCTCGTGCTGCTGATCGACGTCAGCCGGTCGATGGCGCTCTACAGCTTCTTCTACCTGCGGCTCGCACGTGCGTTGAGCGCCGAACTGGCCGACATCCGCACCTTCATCTTTCACACGCGCATCACCGCCGTGTCGGAGGCGCTGCATGATCCGGATCCCTGGCGCGCGCAGGAACGACTGCACCTGATCGCACAGGGCTGGGCCGGCGGCACGCGCATTGGCGAGAGTCTCGCCCAGTTCAATCGCGAGCACGCGCCGCGCGTCGTGCACTCACGAACGGCCATCGTCATCCTGAGCGACGGCTATGACACCGGCGATCCGACGCTGTTGTCGGACGCGCTCGTCCAGTTGAGGCGCCGCGCGCGACGTATCGTCTGGCTGAACCCGTTGTGCAATCGTCCCGGCTACGCACCGGTCTGCCAGGGCATGCAGGCCGCGATGCCGCATCTGGACCTGCTCGCACCTGGGGCCGATTTGAACAGTATCCGCGCGGTGTTGCCTAAGCTCATCGAGGCGCTGCGTTGAAGGCGTGAACGGAGGAGTCCGGGCATGGGTTGTCTTCTGAAAGCCAACGGCCTGTACAGCCGCATGACGGTCGGTGCCGTCGTTCTGGCGGCCGGCGCTGGATCGCGCCTGGGCGGACGTCCGATGGCGCTGCTCGAACTCGGAGGCGTGCCCCTGATCCTGCGCCAGCTGGTCGCGCTTTCGGGCGCCGGCGTCGATGAGGTCGTTGTCGTGACAGGTCATCACGCCGAGGCTATCGAAGCCGCGGTGCGCCCCTTCCCGATCACGCTCGCCCACAACGCGGCACCCGACGACGGTCAGCCCTCGTCGGTCCGCATCGGCCTGCAGGCGTTGTCGCCCAAGCTCGACGCCGTGATGGTCGCGCTCGCCGACCAGCCGCTAATCAACGAGCAGGACATCACTGCGTTGATCGGCGCTTTCAAGAAACGCGGTGATGCTTCGATGGTGGTGCCGCGCGTGGCGAGCGAAGACGGCGAACTCGTGCCGGGCAACCCGGTCATCTTCGACGCCGCGCTGCGCGAGGAGTGGCTCGCCGGCGGCGCCGACCTCGCCTGCCGCAAATGGCGCCTCGCGCATCCCGAGCGCGTGCACTGGTTCGATACCGACAACCGGCGCTACCGCATCGATATCGACACGCCCGAGGATCTGGATCGATTCGCGGCCACCACCGGACACACGCTGCAGTGGCCCGCCAACCTCGCGCGCGAGGCGGTCCGATGATCGGCACCGCCCGCGCGAGTGTGCTGCGCCTGACGCTGGCACGCGCCTGTGCATGGGGTCTGCTCGTCGCCGGCTGGATCGGCATTGGCAGCTTCTCGCTGCAACTCGCGCCAACGGTTGCCAGCGGATTTGCGCTGCTGGCCCTTTGGTTGCTGGCACTTGGTGCCGCGGCCGCCGTGAACACGCGCGGCGGCCTGCGACGCTGGACGCGTGCGCTGGCGTTGTGCATCGGTGGCGCAATGACCGGTATCGCCTTGCTGGCGACAGGCCGCGGCGGGGGGCTGCCCGCCCTGCTGCTGGTCATTGTCGGCTGGGCCGCGTTGACCGCCCTGGCCTCAGGCGTGGTGCGCAGCCTGCGCCTGATGCAGGCAGCCACGCCCTCGCCGCCGATTGCCGCGGCAAGTCTCGGCGCTCTGGGCGCCGGTCTGTTGCTCGGCGATCCGGGTGATCTGCCAGCACTTTCAACCCGCCTTGCAGCGTTCGTCGGCGCAGCAGCGCTCTTGCTGGCGTTTCTTCAAAGCAGGGTCGATGACCGCCCCCGCTCGCCGGGATGCCGCGCTGGATTGTTCGATTGCTCCTTGCCCGCGTGGCCGGCAGGTGCGTGGCGCGATTCGCTGCAGTGGCCGACACTGCTTGCCGGCTTGGCCATGCTGCCGATGATGGCGGCGCTGCCGATGATTGCGGCATGGTGCCGCACACAGGGTGTCGCGCCGCAGACGATGGTGCTGCTGCATCTGGCGGCGATGTTCGGCCCCGCGCTAGTGCTCAGGCGGTCGATCGCGCGCTGGTCACTGCGCACGCTGTCGATCGTGTGCACCATTCTGCTGGCGTCAGGCGCCGCGCTGGTGACGTGGGTCGCAGCGCCGCTCGACCTGCTCGGCCTGGCCGTGACGCACGGCGCAGCCTGGGGCCTGGCCTGGGCCGGTCAATTGTGGGCACCGGCGCGGCGCGGCCGGCAGGGGACATCTCCGCTGCTCGCCGCTGCCGGCTATGCCCTCGTGACATTGGGTTTCGGGCTCGCTGTCGAACACGCAGGCGCGCGAGGGGTGGCTGCTGTGCACGTCGCCCTGGGACTAGGCGCGCTGGCGGCCTGGCTGGTCAAGGGAGCACCGGCGGTCTGGCCTCGGAGCGGCACCGCTCGACGGCATGCCACAACCGTGTCGCCACCGAGCCATCATGGCGCCGGCCGGTGAAATGCGTAGAGGGCACGAAGCCGACCAGAGTGCAGCGAACTGATGCGGGACATATGCGAAAGGACATCGTCAAAGAGCAAGCGTCGTGCGCCTCGGAACCACAATCTTGCAGTGAGCCATTGGAACCATAGCGACCACGCCGATCGTGGACGTCCATAGGCAAATGCAGACGCAGCATGCATACTCCATCGGTGCAAACCAAGACTTCGGCCGCAAGATCGGCGACGGGCATCGCCGGGCTGGACGTCGTGCTGCACGGGGGCTTCCTGGCGTCGGGCCTATACCTTGTCGACGGAAATCCCGGGGCCGGTAAAACTACGCTCGCGCTCCAGTACCTGTTGCGGGGTCTCAAGGATGGCGAGCGCTGCCTGTTCGTCACCCTGTCGGAAACCGCCGCCGAGCTGCGCGCGGGTGCTCGCTCGCATGGTTGGTCGCTCGATGGCATCGACCTCGTCGAGTTGGGCCCGGAAGAGAGCGAGCTCGAGGGCGACTCCGAGTTGACGATGTATCACCCGTCGGAGGTCGAACTCACCGAGACGATGCGCAAGGTTCTCGATGCAGTCGAGCGGTGCAAGCCCCAGCGGATGGTGTTCGACTCGTTGTCCGAGTTGCGCCTGCTGGCGCAGAGTTCGCTGCGCTACCGTCGCCAGATCCTGGCGCTGAAGCAATTCTTCGTCGACCGCGCCTGCACCGTCCTGCTGCTGGACGACCGGACAGCTGAAGGGCCCGATCTGCAACTGCAAAGTATTGCCCACGGCGTCGTGTCGCTCGATCACAAACCGCCCGCCTACGGGCCCGCATTGCGGCAGCTCCAGGTCGTCAAGTTTCGCGGCAGCTCGTTTCGCTCCGGCTTGCACGACTTCGTGATTCGGCATGGCGGGCTGCAGGTTTTCCCGCGCATCACGAGCGCTGACTCCATTGTCGAATTCAAGCGCGCGCAGGTCGCCAGTGGAGTGGCGTTGCTCGACCAGCTGCTCGGCGGCGGTGTCGAACGCGGCACGTCGACTCTGCTGATCGGACCGCCCGGCAGCGGCAAGTCGACCATCGCCCTGCAGTACGCGGCAGCCGCCGCCCAGCGGGGTGACCACGCCGCCGTGTTCAGCTTCGAGGAGTCGAAAGCTCTGATCCTCGCGCGCTTGTCCGGCCTCGGCGTCCGCTTGCGGGAGGGAAATGGTCCGGGGACGGTGGCCATTCGCAAGCTCGACCCGGCTGAAGTGACCCCGGGCGAGTTCGCCTGCCTCGTGCAACACGCGGTCGAGCAGGAAGGCGCCCGCGTGGTCGTCATGGACAGCCTCAACGGGTACCTCAATGCAATGCCGGAGGAACGCGCTCTGACGAGCCAGTTGCACGAATTGTTGACGTTCCTGAACAACCATGGCGTGGCGACCTTTATCGTCGCCGCACAGACCGGGCTCATGGGTCCCAACATGCGTTCACCGATCGAGGCGAGCTACCTGGCGGACGCAGTCGTCATGCTCCGCATGTTCGAGCACGCCGGCAAAGTGAAGAAGGCGATTTCGGTGCTCAAGAAACGCAGCGGCCCGCACGAGGAATCGATCCGACAGATCTGGTTCGACGACCGCGGCATCCATCTCGGCGAGCCGCTGCTGCATCTGCGCGGAGTGTTGACGGGCGTTCCCGTCGACACCCGCCTTGAGTCTGGGAACATGCGCGCAGGCGACCGTCAGATCGATGTCCGGTGATTCACAGCGTGGCTACAGCGAAACCGTTGTCGTCCTCGCTCCCACAGGCAGGGACGCCGAAGTCACCCGGCGGATCTTCGGTACGGCGGACATCGAATGCATCATCGCGGAGACTTCATCGGCCGCAGCCGAGCTGATCAGAAACGGGGTTGGCGCACTGGTGCTGACAGACCGGTCGCTCGTTGCCCGCCAACCGGTCGAGATCTTCGAGGCACTGGCGCAACAACCCGCGTGGTCAGACTTGGCCGTACTGGCGCTTTGCCGGGATATCGAGCGCGCACCGACGGTCCTGGGACTTCTTGAGCGGCTTACCAACGTCGCGGTGCTGGATCGGCCGACCTCCAGGAGTGCGCTCGTCAGCTCGGTCAAGGCCGCGCTGCGGGGTCGCCGCTGGCAGTATCGGATCCGAGATCAGCTCAAGGATTTGACTCTCGCCGAGGAGGCGCTGCGCCAGGCCGATCGTCGCAAGGACGAATTCCTCGCCACACTGGCGCACGAGCTACGCAATCCGCTCGCGCCAATCAAAACTGGCGTCCACCTGCTGTCCACCGTCGATCCTGCATCCGAGCGGTTTCTGCATCTGAGAGACGTGATGGATCGTCAGCTGAAACTGATGGTCAAGCTGATCGACGACCTGCTGGAAGTCTCCCGGATCGCAACGGGCCGGATTGTTCTGCAACGCGAACGCCTCGACTTGCGCAACGTCGTCCGGACGGCCGTGGAAAGTTCGCTTTCCTTCGTGGAAAGCGCCAAGCACCGTCTCTCGGTGGAGGTGCCCGACCGCGAAGTGTGGGTCCGAGGCGACACGAGTCGGCTGGCTCAGGCTCTCAGCAACCTCATCAACAACGCCGCCAAGTACACGCCGAGCGGTGGCAGCATCCAGGTCACGCTACGAAACGCCGGCGACGAAGCGGTGCTGGCGGTTTCCGACAATGGGCTCGGCATTCCGCCAGAAATGCTCGACCGCGTTTTCGAGATGTTCGCCCAGGTGAACAGGACGCTCGATCGATCGCAGGGCGGCCTTGGAATCGGCCTGGCGCTGGTGCGGAACCTGATCGAGTTGCACGGCGGCACGGTGACGGCGTACAGCGAAGGGAACGATCGCGGCAGCGTCTTTACGATCCGCCTGCCGCTCGCCATGACGGAGGCCGCGGACGAGCGCCCGGCCACCGGTGAAGGCGTCGAGCCCGGGTTGATACGTCGCATGCGCATACTCGTCGTGGACGACAACGTCGATGCCGCCGACACGCTCGCGATGATGCTCAACGACCGCGGCCACCTGACGCGTGTGGTCTACAACGGTGAGGATGCTCTAGAGACCGCCGCTGATTTCCGGCCGGAAGCGATCTTCTGCGACATCGGCATGGCCGGAATCGACGGCACCGAAGTCGCCGCGCGGCTGCGCGAAGACGCGCGCTTCGCCACCACCGTCTTGGTCGCCATAACCGGATGGGGCGCCGAAGAAGACATCCGCCGCACCCAGGAATCAGGCTTCGATTTTCACCTGACCAAACCGGCCAGCTCAGAGAGCGTGCAGCGAATCCTGGCGCGGATCTGATTGCGGCTCGCTGCCCGGCCTCGGGAATCCGGCGGACGTTCATGTCCGCCGGTAAGAGCTGCCGATCT
>DATEZE010000075.1:0-31212 GCA_035255845.1 Burkholderiaceae bacterium
GAAGCCGGTCGGCACACCGGTCACATCAGATGGGTTGGCGCGCTCGAACAGCTCCTGGATACGCTCGACCACCTTCGTCAGAAGCGGCTGGATCTCGATGAAGCCCTGCCGGCCGCGCGCGCCTTCCTCGGCGATGCGGAACACGCGGCTCTCGGCCTCATCGAGGATCTGTTTGGTCTCGCGTCCCGCCGGGTTCAATGCACTGGTGGCGATCTCGTCGCCCGCAGTGACCAGCCGGCGCAGCACCGCGCGCTCGCGCACGATCTCGGCATAGCGGCGAATATTGGCTGCCGACGGTGTGTTCTGCGCCAGCGTGCTGAGGTAAGCGAGGCCGCCCGCATCGTCGGCCTTGTTCGAATTGCGCAGCGCCTCGAACACCGTCACCGCGTCGGCCGCCTTGCTGGCGTCGATGAGTCGGCTGATCGCTGCGAAGATCAGGCGATGGTCGTTGCGATAGAAGTCATCGGTGCCGACCAGATCGGCAATGCGGTCCCACGCGGTGTTGTCGAGAAGCAGTCCGCCGAGCACGGACTGCTCGGCTTCAATGGAATGCGGCGGCGTGCGCACCGCCGCAAGCTGGGGATCGGAAACCGGCTGGTTCACGGAGCGCGGCGGATGCCGTCAGTGCGCTGCGGACGAGTGTCCGCGAGGAATAGAGAACTATAAAGCAAGGAGCGGAGGAACCCGCCCCGCGCTCGCGGCGGCGGGAGACGGCCGATGCGGCCGCGTCCCGCATCCGAGCGCAGCGTCAGGCCTGCTCGCCGACGACAGTGACGGTGATATCCGCCGTAAGGTCGGAATGCAGCGCAACGGTGATCGTGTGGTCTCCGACGGCCTTAAGCGGACCTTGCGGCATGCGGATCTGGGCCTTATTGATGTCGAAGCCCTGCTTGCCCAGCGCCTCGGCGATGTCGTAGTTCGTGATCGAACCGAACAGGCGCCCATCCACGCCGGCCTTGGCCGTCAGCTGGACTTTGCCCCCGTTCAGCCTCTCCTGCACCGACTGGGCAGCCGCAAACTTGTCGGCTTGCACCTTCTCGAGCTCGGCGCGCCGCCCTTCGAACTCCTTGATCGCCGTTTCGGTGGCGCGACGCGCCTTGCCCTGCGGGATCAGGAAGTTGCGTGCGTAGCCTTCCTTGACCTTCACGACGTCGCCAAGCTGCCCGAGGTTGACGATTCTTTCCAGAAGAATGACTTGCATGTCCGCCGTCCTCGATCAGTGCGTGTCGGTATACGGCAGCAGCGCCAGGAAGCGCGCTCGCTTGATCGCCGTATCGAGCTGGCGCTGGTAATGCGCCTTGGTGCCGGTCAGACGCGCCGGCGTGATCTTGCCGTTCTCGCCGATGAAGTCTCGCAGCGTGTCGACGTCCTTGTAGTCGATCTGCTCGACCTTCTCGGCGGTGAAGCGGCAGAACCTCTTGCGCTTGAACAGCGCATTCTTCTGATCCGGCCGCCGGGTGCCCTTGCCCTTGCCCTTACCGCCCTTGCCCTTGCCTCGCATCATTGCCATCGGTGCTCCTAAATTCCGTGTGATCTATGGTCTTGCGTAATCGGTGATGTGCACGATCAGTCGATTCGAGCGGCGCGTCCGCGGAGCGATGAACCCGGTCAGCGTCAGTGCGTGCCCAAGAGGTTCACGATCCAGGCCGAGTGCCACCGGTCCCACCGCCACGGTCGCGAACTCGTAGTCCAGCTGGCGTTCAGAACCCGCTTCGGTCACCGTGCCGCTGAAGCGGAAACTGCCTTCCGCTACTGCCACGCCCGCCGGCGTGTAGCGCAACAAGCTGCGCGCCACCGGAACGGCCGAAATTTGCAGCTGGTTCACCGCAGGGGCGCAGCTCGCCTCGCGCGACGGCCTAGGCCGCCACGGCCTGCTCCGCGGCCGCCTTGCGTGCCTCCTCGCGTTCGACGACCTTCATCATCGGCGAGGCCGTCGTCTGGGCCTTCTTCATCTTGATCGTCAGATGGCGCAGCACGGCGTCGTTATAGCGGAACGCGTGTTCGAGCTCGTCCAGTGTCTTGTTGTCGCACTCGATGTTCATCAGGACGTAGTGCGCCTTGACGAGCTTCTCGATCGGATACGCGAGCTGGCGGCGACCCCAGTCTTCGATACGGTGCAGCTTGCCGCTGCCCGCGGCGATCATCGCCTTGTAGCGATCGATCATCGCTGGCACCTGCTCGCTCTGGTCCGGATGGACGATGAAACAGATTTCGTAGTGACGCATCGTGGCTCCTTATGGATGCCCGGCGCATGGATCGGTGTCCGAGGACTCGATCGTCGTTGCCGGAAGGTGAGCTGCCCGGAAGCGTCATTCACGGTGCAGCAAGGTAGCCTCAAGGGCTTGAAAAGCTTGCGATTCTAGCCGATTCACGCGGCAGCGCACAAGCGCTGTTCAGTGCGCGAAGAGGTGCGGGAGCGTCAGAGCGGCCGTCGCGCGGATTACGGTGTCAGCGACATCGTCGAGATCGCTTTCGGCCGGATTGACAACGACCACCCTCGCCCCGGCGCGGCGCGCGATCCGCGGCAATCCGGCGGCTGGATGCACCAGCCCGGAAGTGCCGACCACCAGCATGAGTTCGCACTCGCGGGCCGCGGCCTCGGCTGCATGCAGCAGTTCTGCATCCAGCATCTCGCCGAACCAGACGACCCCGGGTCGCAGCCACTCGCCGCAGCGCGGACACTGCGGCGGCTCGCCGGCCGGTACGCGGGTCGGATCGTCCTCGGCATAGCCGCAGCGTGCCAGGCAGATCGTCCGCGCGATCGAGCCGTGAATCTCGATGACGTTGAGCGACCCAGCCCGTCGGTGCAGCCCATCGACGTTCTGGGTCACGATGCTGAAGTGCTCGTAGCGGCCGGCTGCGAGCGCAAGCGCCCGGTGTCCGGCATTCGGCTCGGCTCGCGCGACCGACTCGCGCCGCGAGGCGTACCAGCGCCACACCAGCGCAGGGTCCGCGCGAAATCCATCTTCAGAGGCGAGCTGAGCCGGATCGAACCGCGCCCAAAGGCCGGTCTGCGCATCGCGAAAGGTCGGCACACCGCTTTCGGCCGACATGCCGGCGCCGGTCAAGACAGCGATCCGGCGCGCGCCCTGAACGCGTTCGCGCGCAGCTTCGATCGGCTCGAGTCGCACGCTATGCGGTCTGCGGGATGCGCCGATCCATCACCAAAAACCAAAGTGGCGGCACTAACGCGAGCACCACCATCGCCGGATATCCGGCCGGCAACTGCGGCGCTGTCGGCGCCGACCGCAGTGCTTCGTAAGGTCGCTGCACATTCACGTGATGGTCCGAGTGCAACTGCAGGTTAAAAAGGATCCAGTTGCTGACGACCCAGTCCGCATTCCACGAGTGCTCCTCCCGGACGGGTTCGTAGCGGCCGCCGACACGCTCGCGTCTCAGGCCGTAATGCTCGATGTAGTTGATGATCTCAAGTAGCACGATCGCGACGGCCGCCTGCATCGCGAAGAGCAGAGCGGCCCACGCGCCCCACGTCGCGTAGGCGACGGCAAACATTGCGCAAGACAGGAACGTGCCCAGCAACACCCAGTTGCCGGGACGCCACGGACCGTGCCCATGGTGCCCGAGGCGCAGGCGCTCGAGTGTCCAGGCGTGGGTGAAGCTGCCAACCACGGATCGCAGGATGAAGCGGTAAACGTTCATCCCGCACGGCGCCGTCGCCGGATCTTCCGCCGTCGCGACGCGCACGTGATGCCCACGGTTGTGCTCGACGAAGAAGTGTCCGTAGGCCACGCTGACCAGCAGCATCTTTGCGATCAAGCGGTCGAATGCCGAGGCCCGATGGCCCAGTTCGTGCGCGATTGTGATGCCGAGACCCCCGGTCACGGTGCCGACCGCAACCGCGAAGACCAGCAGGTCCGGCAGCGACAGCCCCGGTGCAATTCGCATCGCTTCTACGAGCAGCAGCGCCTGCAGCGGCAGCTGCAGGCGCGGAATCCAGCGCGCCAACGCCGGTACCGGCCCCTGCTGGCCCGGTGCCGGGCGCCCGACGGCTGCGTCGATCAGCGGGATCAGCAGGAAGGTGATGACCAGCGTCAGCCACGGCATGCCGAGCTCGACCCAGCACAGTGGGCTGAGCGCGAAGAAGATCAGGAACAGCGTTCCAAAGACCGCCGCGATCATGCTCACATGCTGCTCGTCGCGAGCCTGCCAATCAAGAACGGACTGCCGCGCCGCGGGCGTGGCGCTGGCGCAGGGTTTCGAAGAGGCAGATGCCGGTTGCGACAGAGACGTTGAGGCTCTCGACCGTGCCCTGTAGTGGTATGCGGGCGAGTGCAGCGCAGTGCTCGCGCGTCAGTCGGCGCAGTCCGGCGCCTTCGGCACCAATGACCCAGGCGACGGGCCCATCGAGCTGGAGTTCGAACAGCGACTGCTCGGCCTCGCCGGCTGCCCCGATCGCGCGTACTCCGGCTGCGGCGATGTCTTCCAGCGTGCGCGACAGGTTCGTCACCTCAATCAGTGGCACGCTTTCGGCAGCACCTGAGGCCGCCTTGATCGCGACCGGCGTCAGCCCCGCCGAGCGGTCGCGCGGCACGACGACCGCGTCGACGGCAGCCGCATCAGCAACTCGGAGGCAGGCCCCGAGATTCCGCGGATCGGTCACCTGATCGAGGACGAGCAACAGAGTCTCCGGCCGCACGTCGGCGAGCACGTCGTCAAGCGTCAGGGCGCGTTCGATGGCACGGGCCACTGCAACGACGCCCTGATGGCGTGCACCAGCGCTGAGTTCGCGCAGCGCTTCGGGTTCTGCCGGCACCATCGGCACGCCGGAGGCTCCCGCAAGTTCGCGCAGCTGTTGCATGCGGCCGTCTCGGCGCCGGGCATCGAAGCGGATCGATTCGACCGAATGCGGAGCTGCGCGCAGGCGCGCCGTCACCGCGTGGAATCCGGCAAGTACCCGTGCCGCACTCATCGCCCGCGCCGGCGCGACCGCGACAGTGCCCCGCGCGCACCACCGATGCCCTTCTTGCCGCGCGTACTGCTGCGCGCGCTCTCGCGCTTGTCGACGTCGCGCGGGTGGCGCGCGGCCACGACCACTCGCCGCGCACGCCGCTCCTCGACCGACTCGCCCCGCTTGCGCTCCTTCGGGCGGACCTCGGCCGTCGCAGCCAGTATGGCCTTGCGCGTGTCGCCGCGCACCAGCCTGAACTCGATGCGACGCGCCTCGAGATCAACGCGCGCGACCTGCACCGTCACGCGGTCACCCAGTCGATAGCGCAGGCCGGTCCGCTCACCCCGCAGTTCATGCAACGGTTCGTTGAACAGGAAGTATTCGGAACCGAGCTCGGAGACATGCACGAGGCCCTCGACGTAAAGGTCGTCGAGGACGATGAAGATTCCAAACGGCACGACCGCGCTGACCGTGCCGCTGTAGGTCTCGCCAACGCGTTCGCGCATGTAATAGCACTTGAGCCACGCTTCGACATCGCGCGATGCGTCGTCGGCGCGGCGTTCGTTGGCCGAGCAGATGAGTCCCAGCTTCTCCCAGGCGCCGACATCCGCAGCAGCTGGCTTGCGCTCGCGCGCCGGCCGCAGTGCCGCGCGCGCGGCCCTCGGCGCGACGACGTCGGCACTGCTGGTGACGGCCGGCACGTACTGCTTCTTGCCGAGGCAGGCGCGGATCGCGCGATGCACGAGCAGGTCCGGATAGCGCCTGATCGGCGACGTGAAGTGCGCGTAGGCCTCGTAGGCCAGTCCGAAGTGTCCGGAATTGTGGGGACTGTAGATCGCCTGCTGCATCGAACGCAGCAGCACTGTTTGCAGCAGTTGCGCATCGGGACGCGGCCGGATCTTCTTCAGCAGCAGCGCATAGTCGGCAGGCTGCGGGTCGTCGCCGCCCTCGAGATGCAGGCCGAGCGTCTTCAGCAGCGCGCGCACGTTGGCCAGCCGCTCAGGTGTCGGGCCCTCGTGCACGCGGAACAGGCCCGGATGGCGACTGCGCACAAGGAAATCCGCGGCGCAGACGTTGGCCGCGAGCATGCATTCCTCGATCAGCTTGTGCGCGTCGTTGCGCAGGCGCGGCACGATCTTCTCGATGCGACCGCTGACGTCACAGACGATTCGCGTTTCGGTCGTCTCGAGATCGATCGCGCCACGCGCCTCGCGCGCGACCGCAAGCGTTTCGTACAGCGCGTAAAGGTCACGCAGGTGCGGCAGCACGTCGACGCGGCGCTGCGCCGCACGGCTGTCGGGCACCGACAGCGCCTCCCACACTTCGTCGTACGTCAGGCGCGCATGTGAATGCATGACGGCCGGATAGAACTGATAGGCATCGATCGCACCCCGCGCGCTGACGGTGCAGTCGCACACCATCACGAGCCGGTCGACCTGCGGGTTGAGCGAGCAAAGCCCGTTGGAGAGCTTCTCCGGCAGCATCGGGATGACCCGGCGCGGGAAATAGACGGACGTCGAACGGTTCTGCGCTTCCGCATCGAGCGCGTCACCCGATTTCACGTAGTGGCTGACGTCGGCGATCGCGACGATCAGGCGCCATCCCTTCTTGCGGCCGCTGATTGGCTCGCAATAGACCGCATCGTCGAAATCGCGCGCGTCTTCGCCGTCGATCGTGACCAGCGGAACGTCGCGCAGGTCGATCCGGCCGCGCAGATCGCGCGGCTGCACCGTGTCGGGCAGCGCCTCGGCTAGTTCGAGCACAGCGGCCGGGAATTCGTGCGGCACCGCGAACTTGCGCACCGCGATCTCGATTTCCATGCCGGGATCGTCGACGGCGCCCAGCACTTCGATTACGCGGCCGACCGGCTGCACATAGCGTTGCGGCTGCTGGATAATTTCAACGACAACGACCTGGCCGGGGTCGGCCGACAGCGAGCCCCCGGGCGGTACCAGGATGTCGTGCTGGATTCGCTGATCCTCCGGAACGACGATCGTCACGCCGCGCTCATTCAGCAGGCGTCCAACGAGCTTGTTGGTGCGGCTCTCGATGACTTCGACGATCTCGCCCTCGGGGCGGCCGCGCCGGTCGCTGCCGCCGACGCGCGCGAGCACGCGGTCGCCGTGCAGCACCTTGCTCATCTCATGCTCGGGCAGGACCAGGTCCTGTCCGGCATCGTCACGGATCAGGAATCCGTAGCCGTCGCGATGGCCCTGGACCTGGCCGGAGATCAGATTGGCTCGCGCCGCGACGAGCAGCAGTCCGGCCCGGTTGCGCACGATGCGCCCGGATCGCTCGAGTTCTTCCAGTTCAATGGAGAGTGCCGGGCGCGCCTCGTCTGCGAGGTGCATGCGCTCGGCAAGTTCGTGAGGCGTCAGCGGTGCGCGAGCCTCAGTCAGTGTCTGCAGTATCGAGTCAGGCTCGATCGTGTGGGTCTTGGTATTCAAACGGAAATTTCAAAGGAGATGAATGATCGCAACGCGCGGCACATACAAGCCCGCGCAACGTGCGCCGGCAGAGTAGCGCATTTGACATGCATGCCCCCGCCACTAAAATCGCGGGCTCACCTTTGCCTAGGTGGCGAAATTGGTAGACGCACTAGTTTCAGGTACTAGCGCCGCAAGGCGTGGAGGTTCGAGTCCTCTCCTAGGCACCAAAACCGAAAGGCTGGCGCCGCCTGCCTTTTGATTCTCGGCCCAGGATGCGAAGCACCTGCGTGCTTCGCGCAAATTCAGGCGTGCGCTCGTCGGCAAATGCGCTCAGCCCGACGTGCCGCTGCGTAGTCTTGCAGCGAGCTTTTCGGGACCCATGGCGTCGTACACCTCGAACGGCTGGTGGATCCACGGGTTGGTCGGCAGGTACTCGACGTAGTAGTCGGGAACGAAGCTCGAGCAGGCCTTGTACCAGATCACTGCGCTGCGCAGCTCCGTCACCGCCGGATAGCGCTGGCGCAGGTGGACGACGACGCGGTTCAGCGTCACGCCGCTGTCCACGAGATCGTCCACAAGCAGCAGATGACCCGACAGTTCGCTTTGCGTCATCGTGATGTATTCACCGATGTCGAGCACACCTTTTTGTCGTCCGGCCGCCTCGCGGTAAGAACTGGCGGCCAGTATCGCCAGCGGCATGTCGTAGATTCGCGAGATGACATCGCCCACTCGAAGGCCGCCGCGCGCAAGGCAAAGCAGCGAGTCGAAGCGCCAGCCGGATTCGTGAATCGCAAGGCCCAGCCGCTCGATCTGCCGGTGGTATTCGTCCCAGTCGACGTACAGGTCCTTCACAAAACGCGCCTCAGCGGAACGGGTGGTGCAGCACGATCGTCTGATCACGATCCGGTCCGGTCGACACGAGGTCAATCGGCACTCCGAGCACCTCGGCCAGGCGCTCGAGATAGCGGCGCGCCGGAGCTGGCAGGTCATCCCAGGACCGCACCCCAAGGGTCGATTCCGACCAACCCGGGAACTCTTCGTAGATCGGCTGGCAACGCTCGACCGCGTCGGCGCCGTAAGGAAGGATGTCGACGTCACGGCCCTCGAAGCGGTATCCGACGCCGAGCTTCACGACCGGCAGGCCGTCGAGGACATCGAGCTTGGTGATGCACAGCCCCGTGGTGCCGTTGAGCTGCACGGCGCGACGCAGTCCGGCCGCGTCGAACCAGCCGCAGCGGCGCGGGCGGCCGGTGACCGAACCGAACTCCTGGCCGCGCTCGCGCAACTGCGCGCCGGTAGCGTCAAGCAGTTCGGTTGGGAAAGGTCCCGAGCCGACACGCGTCGAATAGGCCTTCGTAATGCCGAGCACGTAGTCGAGCCGTTGCGGGGCGACACCGGCGCCCGCGGACGCCGCGCCGGCGACTGTGTTGCTCGAGGTGACGTACGGATACGTGCCGTGATCGACATCGAGCAATGTGCCCTGCGCGCCCTCGAACAGCAGTCGATGGCCGCCGGCCATCACGCTATTGAGCCGATGCGAAACGTCGGTGATCAGCGGCTTGAGACGTTCCGCGAGCGCAAGCGTCTCGTCGATCACGCGCGACGCCACCACCGGCTCGGCGCCGAAGTAGCGCTCGAGCACGAAATTGTGGAAGTCGAGTGCTTCGCGCACGCGATCGCCGAAGCGGCCCGCGTCGAACAGGTCCTGCGCCCGTACCGCACGTCGCCCGACCTTGTCCTCGTAGGCGGGACCAATGCCACGACCGGTCGTGCCGATCTTCGAGTCGCCGCGCCTGACCTCGCGCGCCTTGTCCAGCGCCACGTGATACTCGAGGATCAACGGACAGTTGCCGCTGATCAGAAGGCGCGAAGCCACGTCGACACCGGCCGACTGCAGCTCGTCGACCTCGGACAGAAGAGCGTTGGGCGACAGCACCACGCCGTTGCCGATATAACAGGCGGTCTTCGGTCTCAGGATGCCCGACGGGATCAACCGCAGAATCGTCTTCTTGCCGCCGATGACCAGCGTGTGGCCGGCATTATGTCCGCCCTGGAACCGCACAACGCCGTCGACGTCCTCGGTCAGCCAGTCGACGATCTTGCCTTTCCCCTCATCGCCCCACTGGGTGCCGACGACAACAACGTTCTCTGCCATGGTGGCTCCGTTTCTCAGCTCGACGTGCCGCCTCGTGCGACCGCACGCCAACCGGAATCGACATAGCGCAACTCGCGATCAAAAACGAAATCACCCGGCTCCGCGTCCGGGACTTCGTCGGGCAGCCGCTGAACCACGATGTGGCCAGCGGCGCGCAACGCACGGATCGCTTCGCGCAACTCCGCAGCCTCGCCGGCCGGCGCAAGAATCGCGTTCGGGGCGTCCGCTGGCAGCAGACCGACCAGTTCGCGCAGGTAGATCGAGAACCCGACGGCGGGCCGGGCACGGCCGAAAGCCTTGCCGATGTTGTCGTAGCGGCCGCCTCGGAGGACCGCGTTCGCCAGCTCGGGTGCATGGACGGCAAAGGTGACGCCGGTCAGGTAGCGGTAGCCGTGCAGGTCCGCAAGATCGATCGTGACCTCGTCGGCGCCGCAGCGCGTAGCGAGCATTTCCAGGTCGTCGAGCGCGACGGCAATCGGTGCGACCCTCGGCAGTGCCTTGCGCGCGGCCGCGATCGTCTGGACGCCGCCGCCCAGGCGTGCCAGCGCGATCAGCCCTTCGCGTACGGTGGCCGTCACACCAGTAACGCATTCGATCAGCGCCGGCGTGTCCTTTGTGCTGAGCGCGGCAAGGATGTCGTCTTCGGCTTGCGGCGGGAGCTGCGCCAGGTCGAGAAGTGCGCGGACCACGCCGGTGTGTCCGAGGTCGATCGTCACCCGAGCGAGGCCTGCAGTCCGCAGCGACGCCACGGCGATCTCGAGCACCTCCAGGTCGGCTGCTGAACCGGCAGCGCCGTACAGTTCGGCCCCGACCTGCAGCGGTTCGCGCACCGCGAGCGGGTGCTGTGGCCGCGCGTGCAGGACACTGCCCGAGTAGCAGAGCCGGGCGACACCCGGGCGATTCAGGATGTGCGCATCGATGCGCGCGACCTGCGGCGTCGCGTCAGCGCGCAGCCCGAGCATGCGGCCACTCGCCTGGTCCACGAGTTTGAAGGTGCGCAGGTCGAGATCACTGCCCGTGCCGGTCAGGAGCGAATCGACGTATTCGATCAGCGGTGGAATAACCAACTCGTAGCCATAGCCTGAATAGAGATCCAGCAGGGCGCGGCGCGTGGCTTCGAGCCGCCGCGCTTCACGCGGCAGCACATCGGAAATATTCTCTGGGAGCAGCCAGCGCGGCATCGCAAAAAGGGAAACTCAGCGTGACGGACCGGCGGCGCGCCGCGCGGGGGATCTGATCAGCTCAGGAACCAGAACAATAGCGCGCCACCCGCGACGGCCAGCAGTCCAAAGAAGCGGATCTGTCCGTTATTGAGCTCGGTGACACGCTGAAACATCTGGCGCCAGCTGGCCGGCGCCAGCAGCGGCAACAGACCTTCGAGCACCAGCATGAGGCCGAACGCGAGTCCGAGCGTTTCCAACATCAGCGACGGCCGGCCGGCGGCGCCTCCGGCGACTTCATGTATCTGAAGAACTCCGAAGACGGATCGACCACCAGCACGTCGTTGCGATTGCGGAAGCTTGCGCGGTATGCGTCGAGACTGCGATAAAAGCGCGCGAACTCCGGGTTCTGCCCGAAAGACTGAGCGTAGATCGCCGAGGCTTTGGCATCGCCGTCACCGCGGATCTTCTGCGCATCGCGATACGCCTCGGATAACAGCACTTCCTTCTGGCGATCGGCATCTGCCCTGATCTTCTCGCCCTCGGCCGATCCGATCGATCGTTGCTCGTTGGCAACGCGCTTGCGCTCGGCCTCCATACGCCGATAGACCGACTCGCTGATCTCCGGCACGAAGTCGACGCGCTTGAGCCGGACGTCGACGATTTCCACCCCAAGATTCTTGGTGCGCTCCTGGACCGCGGCGCGGATTTCCTCCATCGCCTTGTCGCGCTCGCGCGATGTGATCTCGTTGACCGTGCGCTTGTTGACGGCCTGGTTCATCGCATCGCGCACCAGAGTAGTGATGCGGTCCTCGGCCGAGCGCTCGCCGGCGGGAAAGCTGACGCGGAACATTCGCGGATCGATGATGCGCCATTTGACGAACGAGTCGACCAGCAGGTTTTTCTTCTCGGAGGTCTGGACGCGGTCCGCGGCGGGCGTGTCGATCGTCAGGATGCGACGGTCCTGGTATTCGACGTTCTGCAGCAGCGGGATGCGGAAGTACAGCCCGGGCTCGCTCACGACGCGCTTGATCTGCCCCAGCTGGAAAACGATGGCCGACTGGCGCTGGTCGACGATGAAAGTGCTGGCGCGGACCAAAAAGGCCGCGACGACGAATCCGATGATGAGGGCAAGGATGCGGTTCATGAGTTCAGCGCGCCTCGCGTTCGCGGCTGCGCAGCGTGTCGCGGGTGCGCCCGTCGTTGGTTGCCGGCGCGGCCTCTTGCGCCGGATTCGAGGGGGCGACGCGCGGCGCCGCCATCGCGTCCTGCGTGGCCTGCTGCATCAGCTTGTCGAACGGAAGATAGAGCAACTGGTTGTTATTGCGCGAATCGATCATCACCTTGGTCGTATTCGAGAACACCTGCTGCATCGCGTCCAGATACATGCGGTCGCGCGTGACAGCGGGCGCCTTCTGGTACTCGTTCAGGATCTGGCGAAAGCGCGAGGCATCGCCTTCCGCGCTTTGCACGATGCGGGTGCGGTAGCCCTCGGACTCCTGCATCAGCCGCGAGGCCGCACCGCGCGCCTTCGGGACGACATCGTTGGCGTAGGCCTGACCCTCATTGATCTGACGCTCGCGGTCCTGGCCGGCCTTGACCGCATCGTCGAAGGCCGCCTGTACCTGCTCCGGAGGCTGAGCGTTCTGAATCGCAACCGCTGATACGAGGATGCCGGTGCCGTAACGGTCCAGCATCTCCTGCATTCTCTTTCGCACTTCGGTCGCGATCTCGGAACGCCCTTCGTACAGCACCGAATCCATCCTCTTACGGCCGAGGACTTCGCGCATCGCGGATTCCGCAGCCTGTGTCACCGCGGCGGTGGGGTTGCGGTTGTTGAACAGATAGTCGCGCGCACCGTCGTCCTTGATCCGATACTGGACCTCGAACTGGATCTCGACGATGTTCTCGTCGTCGGTCAGCATCAGCGCCTCTTTCAGGCGCTCGGGACGGCCGCGGGTTCCGACTTCAACTTTGCGCAACGACAGAATGTCGACGAGTTCGCTCGACTGCACGGGCCACGGCAGCCGCCAACGGAAACCTGGCGAAGTCGTCTCGGTATAGCGTCCGAAGGTAGTGACGACACCGACCTGTCCTTCCGGCACGATGTAAAAGCCGCTCGCCAGCCAGATCAGGCCGAGGATCAGCAGCAGCGCGACAAATCCGATTCCGGTACTGCGCGGACTGCCGCCCAGGTTGCCGAACCCGCCGCCGCGCGACCCGGAACGCTTCCTACCGAACAGTCCATTGAGCCGCCGGTTGAAGTCGCGCCAGAGTTCTTCCAGGTCGGGCGGACCGTCGTTGTTCGGGCGTTGCGGACGGCGCGGCGGCTCACGCTCGCCTTCGCTGTTCGATCCGCCGGATCCGCCACCGCGGCCCCACTGGGGGTCGTTGAGCGACATTGAAGTCCTAGCTAGAAGTGATACGGTGCAATGCCATCGTCGGGGACGGCGCGGCTGTCATGCTAGATCGCGGCCGCGCTGAAGGCCGGAGTACTTTCGGGATTGACGGCCCCCCGGGCGCGCTGCGCGAACTCTGCGACCGCATCTCGCAATTGTTCGAGACCCTGACCGGTCTTCGCGCTGACCGAAACTGAAACGATGCTACCACAGGGGTCTCGCTCGACTGCCGGTCGACGCCCCGAAGCGTCGATCTTGTTGTAGACGATGATGCGCGGCACGGAGCCCGCGCCAATGTCGTCGAGCACGCGGTTCACCTCCGCCACCTGCTCGGCACGGGCCGACGAGGCACTGTCGACCACGTGCAGCAGCAGATCAGCCTCGGCGGTTTCATCCAGCGTCGACTTGAACGCCTCGACCAGCTGGTGCGGCAGGCCGCGAATAAAACCTACCGTGTCGGACACCACCGTGTCAGCGCCCTGCTTTAGGTGGAGCCGCCGCGCCGTCGTGTCGAGCGTCGCAAACAGTTGGTCGGCCGCGTAACTGTCGGCTCGGGTCAGCGCGTTGAACAGCGTCGATTTACCGGCATTGGTGTAGCCGACCATCGACACCGATAACACGTCGCGACGCGAACGCGCGCGGCGGCGCGTGCGACGCTGTCGCTCCAATTGCTTAAGCCGTTCGCGCAACTGCTTGACGCGCACGCCGATCATGCGGCGGTCCAGTTCAATCTGCTTTTCCCCCGGACCGCCGGTCTTACCGAGACCGCCGCGCTGGCGCTCGAGGTGAGACCATCCCCGCACCAGGCGCGTGGCCAGATGCTCGAGTTGCGCCAGTTCGACCTGCAGCTTGCCCTCGCGACTGCGCGCCCGCTGCGAGAAGATGTCGAGGATCAGCGCCGTGCGATCGAGCACCCAGACGCCAAGCGCGCGCTCGAGATTTCGTTGTTGCGCCGGCGAGAGCGCGACGTCGAAGACAACGACGCCGGCCCCCGAGGAGGCGGCGAGCGCCTTCAGTTCCTCCACCTTGCCTGCACCGACGAAGTGCGCCGGGTCGGGCCGATCGCGCCGCACGTGCAAATGCCCGGCAGGTTCGAGGCCCGCCGAAGCCGCGAGCTGCGTGATCTCATCGACGGCGTCCGGGTCGTCATGTCGGCCGCGAACGACACTCACCACGAGCGCACGCTCGGAGCGTTCCGAGCGCGCGCCATCGATCTGGAAGACGGTCAGGACTCGGACTCCGCGGCGAGGTTCACTGGGCGTGCCGGAACGACCGTGGAGATCGCGTGCTTGTAGACCATCTGGGTCACGGTGTTCCTGAGCAGCACGACGTACTGGTCGAAGGACTCGATCTGACCCTGCAGCTTGATGCCGTTAACAAGGTAGATCGATACCGGGATGTGTTCCTTGCGCAGTGCGTTAAGAAACGGGTCTTGTAGTAATTGCCCTTTGTTGCTCATCAGTTGGCTCCAGCGGCTTGGCACCGCTTGTTGTCATCGGCTCAACGAAAGCGAACCGACCGTCGCAGATCTGCAAATGGGGACGAGGCCATGCGTTTCAATTTAAAGCAAAACCCGGGCCGAGGCCAACTCCGCCCTCAGGCGACAAAGGGATTGCGGCCCGAGCGGAATTCGACACGCAACGGCGTGCCGTCCAGCTCGAATGCGGCCCTGAATTGGCCTTCCAGGTAGCGTCGATACGTTTCCGGCACCTGATTCAGCGAATTGCCGTGGATCACGATGATCGGCGGATTCATGCCGCCCTGATGGGCATATCGCAGTTTTGGGCGCGACGTTCCGCCGCGAGGCGGCAGTTGCCGCGCGACCGCCGCCTGCAGGGTCCGCGTCAGCCGCGGGGTCGGCAGCTTGGCAAAGGCAGCCGCGTGCGCTTCGGACACCGAACGCATCACCGCAGACAGTCCGGTTCGTTTCAGTGCGGAAATGGTGTGCACGCGCGCCCAGCGCAGGAAGTGCAACTTGCGGTCGATTTCCCGCCGTATGCGATCACGTTGGTAGTCGTCGAGCCCGTCCCACTTGTTGACCGCAATCACCAGTGCGCGACCGCTTTCGAGCACATAGCCGGCGATATGTGCATCCTGGTCGGCAACCTCCGAGCTGGCGTCCAGCAACAACACCACCACGTTGGCATCGGCAATCGCCTGCAGCGTCTTTACGACCGAGAATTTCTCAACTGTCTCAAACACCCTGCCGCGCCGGCGCAATCCTGCGGTGTCGATCAGTGTGTATTGACGGCCGTCGTATTCGAATTCCACCTCGATCGCGTCGCGCGTCGTGCCGGGCTCGTCGTAGGCAATCAGGCGCTCCTCGCCCAGCAGCGCATTGATCAGCGTCGACTTGCCAACGTTCGGACGGCCAACGACGGCGACGCGCACCCGCCGCGAGCCCTCTGCCGCCTCGGCGGTCGTGTCGGGTTGAGGCTGTTCGGCAAACGGGGCAAGCGCGAGATCGATGACGTCGCGCACACCATCGCCATGCGCTGCCGAGATCGGATGCGGTTCACCGAGTCCGAGTTCATGAAACTCCGCGGTCGCCTCGTGCGACAGGCCTTCTGCCTTGTTGACCGCCAGCACTACGGGACGGCTTGTAACGCGCAGGCGCTCGGCAATGCGGTGGTCCTGCGCGGTCAGGCCCTCGCGTGCATCGAGCACGAACAGCACCGCATCGCTCTCGGCAATCGCCTGCTCGGCCTGCGCCGCCATCGCACGCGTAACTCCTTGCGCATTCAGCGGCTCGAAACCACCGGTGTCGATGACGATGTAGTCGCACGGGCCGATCTTGCCGTCGCCGTAGTGGCGATCGCGCGTCAGCCCCGGGAAGTCTGCGACGAGCGCGGCGCGCGAACGCGTCAGACGATTGAATAGCGTCGACTTGCCGACGTTCGGACGACCGACAAGGGCAATGACCGGCTTCATCCGCTGCTCGACCGGCCTACTCGACCGTCACAAGGGCAACGGTTCCATCCTGGGTCTGGACGATTGCACCGCCGCCGAACGCTTGCGGCGTCGCGTTGATTTCACTGCCCAGCGGAACCCGTGCCAGGAAGCCACCATCCTCGGGCGACAGGAAATGCAGGTAACCGGCGTAGTCGCCGACGAGGACCGCACGCCGCAGAGCGAGCGGCGTCGTCAGGTCGCGATTCAGCAACTTTTCCTGGCGCCAGGCATTCGCTCCGGTCGAGTTGGCGAAGGCCGCGACGTGTGACTTCGCATCGACTCCGTAAACACGGCTCGTATCGGCGCCGAGGCCGGCGCCGGCCGAGAATTCGCGGGCCCAGCGAAGATTGCCGTTGCCCACCTCGAAGCAGGCGATGCGGCCCTGGTATGCGGCTGCGCAGACTTCGCCGCCGATGACCCGTGGCGCGCCCAGCACGTCGACCAACCGCTCGACCTCGGTGGCTCCGCGCGGCTCGGCGACCGGCGCGTCCCAGCGCACGGTGCCGTTGGCGACTGCCAGCATCACCAGCCGGCCGCTGGGGTAGCCGACCGCGACGAAATCGCCGGCAAAGGACATTTCGCTCGGCGCGCTCAGCGTCAGCGGCGGCACGGTGCGCTGGTAGTTCCAGCGCCGCCGGCCACTGGTGGCCTCGAACGCCGAAACGCTGTAATCGGAACCGCGGACGACCACGAGGCCTCGCCCAACCAGCGGCGGCGACTGGATCGCGGCTCCGACCTGCGCGCGCCAGAGTTCCTTGCCATCGGCGCCGAGCGCGATCACGTCGCCGCGCGGGCTTCCAACGGCAACGACGAAGCCGTCACTGCCGACCGCGCCGGTGATCGGCGTGTTCGTATCAACGCGCCAGATGATTTCGCCGGTCGGGCCGATGCGCACGACAGTGCCGTTGCCGGCCGCCGCATAGATCGCATTCTCCAGCACGGCCGGCTGCAGCACCGCCCGCCGCGCCGACCCGACGCTTGTACGCCAGGCGACGCGCGGCGTGAGCGAGGGAGCGAACTCGACCAGCGGCGCCGGCTCCGCCGACTTGCTGGATGAGCCTCCAAGCCAGGACGGCATCCACGACGGCAGCGACCCGCAGCCGCCGAGCAACGCCGCCATGCCCAGCATTGCAAGCAGCGCACGCATTCGAATGATGCGCATGAAGACTCGCGCAGACACGGTCACGAGACGGTGGCCGGCAGTGCGTCGAGCTTGAGCTGGATGATCGCGCGCAGCGGGTGCTGCGGCTCCGCTTTGGCCAGTGCGTCCTTGTAGGCCGCGCGCGCCTCATCGGGTTTGTTTTGGGCGACCAGCACGTCGCCGCGGCGATCGAGCACTGTCGGCAAATACCCGGCCGGCACTTCAAAATTGAGCGCCTGCAGCGCCTCGTCGTACTTCTTCTGGTCGAGCAGCACACCGGCCAGCCGCACGCGCGCGATCATCGAGAGCTCATCGTGGCCCGACTTGTCGATGACCCAGCGCAATTGCTCTGCAGCCTTCGGCAGATCACCGACGTCAGCATTGACTTTGGCGGCCTGCAGCGCCGCGATCGATGCATAGATCGTGCTGCCGTAGTGCTCCTGGATCGACGCCGCGAGTGTCTGCACCTTCGCCGCGTCGCGCGACTCAATCGCCTGCTCCAACTGGCCGTAGACACCGGCAGCCGTCTTTGCTTGCTCGCGCTCGTACCAGCGCCAGCCGTTGTACGCGGCAAAACCAAGCAGCACTACGGTGACCGCGCTCAGTATCGGATTGCCATACTTCTGCCACCAGGCCTTGAGTTGTGCGAGTTGTTCCTGCTCTTCGAGGTCGTAAGCCATGATTTCCTACTGGTTGTCGTTCGTGCTCAGCGCTTCGACGAGTGCGTCCGCAATCCGGTCGAGCGGCACGATACGCTGCTCGGCAAAGGCCGCGCTGGCGCCGGCGCGCAGCGCCTTCACTGCGGCCGAGTCGCGGGCAGCCTCTTCCTCGCCGACGATGACCGCATACTCGGCGCCGCTGGCGTCGGCCTTCTTCATCTGCGATTTCAGGCTCGCCTCGCCGGCGTTCAGGATCACGTCCAGCCCGGCATCGCGCAGTTGTTCGGCGAGGAGAAACGCGCGCGTTCGCGTGGATCCGCCCTGGTGCAGCACGTAGACATCGGTCATAGGGTTGACGTCTACCGATTCGGTCTCTCGCAGCAGTTCGATTACCCGCTCGATTCCCAGGCCGAAGCCGATGCCTGGCGTGGGCTTTCCGCCCATGCGTTCGATCAGCGGGTCGTAGCGACCACCGCCGCAGAGCGTGCCCTGGGCGCCGAGCGCATCGGTGATCCACTCGAACACCGTCAGGCTGTAGTAGTCAAGGCCGCGCACCATGCGGGGATTGACTGTGAATTCGATGTCCGCTGCCCGTAACAACGCCTGCAGGCCTTCGAAGTGCGCGCGTGACGCCTCGCCGAGGTAGTCGGTGATACGCGGGGCACTAGTGATGATGTCAGCCAGCGCCGGGTTCTTGCTGTCGAGGATGCGCAGCGGATTGGTATGCAGCCTGCGCTTTGCGTCTGTATCCAACGCCTGCTCGTGCTTCGAGAAATAGCCGATCAGATCCGCGCGGTGGCGCGCACGCTCTTCGGTCTGGCCGAGGCAGTTGATCTCGAGCCGCACGCGGCCGACGCGATCGATGCCGAGGATCCGCCACAGCCGCGCAAGCATCACGATCAGCTCGGCATCGATATCCGGGCCGGCAAAGCCGATCGCCTCGACATTGACCTGATGGAACTGGCGATAGCGGCCGCGCTGCGGGCGCTCGTGGCGGAACACCGGACCCATCGACCAGAGTCGTCGCGGCGCGTCGTAGGTGAGATTGTGCTCAACGACCGCGCGGATCACCCCGGCCGTGAATTCGGGGCGCAGCGTAAGGTGCTCGCCGTTGAGCTTGTCCTCGAAGGAATACATCTCCTTTTCGACGATGTCGGTGACCTCGCCGATGCCCCTGACAAAGAGCTCGGTGTACTCGACGATCGGCGTGCGGATCTGCTGGTAGCCGTAGCTGCGCAGCCAGTCTGTGACGCGCGCCTCGAACCACTCCCACAGCGGCGCGTCCGCGGGCAACATGTCGTTCATGCCGCGTACCGCGGCGAGCTTCCGTGTGGCCATGGGACTCAGGCGGGAATGCGCGTGTACTTGCGCCGGACGTAGTCCTCGACGATGGCCTGGAACTCCTCGGCGATACGCTCACCCTTCAGCGTCACCGTGCGTTCGCCATCGACGAACACCGGTGCGACCGGGGCTTCACCGGATCCTGGCAGGCTGATGCCGATGTTCGCGTGCTTGCTCTCACCCGGGCCATTGACGACGCAACCCATGACCGCAACGCTCATCGTCTCGACGCCCGGATACTGATCGCGCCAGGCGGGCATCTGCTCGCGAAGATACTGCTGGATCCGATCGGCCAGTAACTGGAAAAATGTGCTGGTCGTGCGCCCGCATCCGGGACAGGCAATGACCTGCGGAGTGAATGCGCGCAGGCCAAGCATCTGCAGGATCTGCTGCGCGACCTCCACTTCCTTCGTGCGCGCCTCGCCCGGCGCGGGTGTCAGCGAGACGCGGATCGTGTCACCGATGCCCTCCTGCAGCAGCACTGCAAGCGCGGCGGTCGAGGCAACGATGCCCTTGCTGCCCATACCAGCTTCGGTCAGTCCGAGATGCAGCGGGTAATCGGAACGCTGCGACAGCTCCCGGTACACGGCGATGAGATCCTGCACTCCGCTCACCTTGGCCGAAAGGCAGATGCGGTTGCCCGGCAGTCCGAGTTGCTCCGCGCGTTCGGCGCTCTCCAGCGCCGAACGCACGAGCGCCTCGCGCAGTACGGCAACCGAGTCCCACGGCTGACTGCGCGTCGCGTTCTCATCCATCATGCGCGCAAGCAGTTCCTGGTCGAGCGACCCCCAGTTCACACCGATGCGCACCGGCTTGTCGTAGTGGCAAGCCACTTCGATCATCTGTGCGAAGTTGTCCTCGCGCCGCGCGCCCCTGCCGACGTTGCCCGGATTGATCCGGTACTTTGACAACGCTTCGGCGCACTGCGGATACTGCGTCAGCAGGCGATGGCCGTTGTAGTGGAAGTCGCCGATCAGCGGCACGGCGATGCCCATCTTGTCGAGCTGCGCTCGGATCGCGGCCACCGAGGCAGCAGCCTCCGGCGAATTGACCGTGATGCGGACCGCCTCGGATCCCACCTGCGCAAGTTCCTTCACCTGGATCGCGGTCGCGATCGCGTCGGCGCTGTCGGTGTTGGTCATCGACTGCACCATCACCGGAGCGTCGCCGCCGAGGCGCACCACGGTTTCGCCCCATCGCACCTCGACCTGCCGGGTCGAGCGTCGGCGCGCGGTCCGTGCAGGAGCCTCGATGCAGCCGAGCGGTTCGACGGGCTGGTTCATCGCAGTATCAGTTGATCGTGAACCGAGCGACGTTCTGCCGGGTGTACGGTGCCAGATCGTAGGCCTCGCCGCGAACCTCGACCGTGGCCTTGTTAGCGTCGCCGATCACGACATAGAACGGCGGCGTCCCCTCGATCACATACTCGGACCCGCCCTGGTTGTGTTGCGAATGCAGGACCTTGCCTTCCGCGTCCTTGACCTCCGCCCACGACGGTCCGTTGAAGTGCAGCTTCAGCAGCGGCGACGGTGGCAGCGGCTCGATCTGCGGCTCGTTGCCCGGTGCCGGCGAAGGAACCGATGCCTCAGCCGGTGCAGCAACTGCCGGCACGGCGCTCGCAACCGTCGCTGTCACGGGCGCAGCAACGGGTGCGGCAGGGGGCACACTGGCACGCGTCGGTGCCGGTGGAATCGCCGTCGCTCCCACGGACGTGCGTTCCCGCGTTGCATACCATCCCAGAGCGCCAAGCACGATCAGCAGCAGCACCGCGCCGAGGATCACAAAGCGCCGTGATGACTGTTCGCGCGCGGCCTCGCGCACCGGCGAATAGTCGCGATGTTGTGCGATGCCGTCGACTACGGATGTCGTAGCCGGCACCAGCTTAGTCGCGAGGTCCTCGAGCAAGGGTGCCGGATCAATGTTCAGCAGTCGTGAGTAGCTGCGGATGAAACCCCGCACATAGGCCAATTCAGGCAGCGCGTCCAACGACTCCTGCTCAATTGCGCGCACCTGGTTCAGATGCAGCCGCAACCGCGCCGCGACGTCGGTGACCGTCAGCCCCGCGCGCTCGCGTTCCCACCTCAGTCGCGCGCCGAACGAAATCGGCGCGGGCTCTGGTGCGGGCGTGTCGGGCGTCACAGGGTCCATCGTTTCAGCGTCCTCACTCATCGAACGCTCCGCGTGTCAGCAGGGCAGTTTCTTTGGATGACGGAAAGCGCGTACGCAGCTCGGACGCCAGGCGGCTCTCCGTACGTAGATCTCCCTGCGCGCGTGCCACCCGCAGACCGAGCCACAGCGTTTCGGCCGAAGCATCCGTAGATTTCGCGAGCAGCCCGTAGTAGAACGCCGCCTTGTCGGTCTGTCCGGTCGCGAGATACACCCGGGCTAGCTCGTACTTGGCGGTCGCGTTGCCGGCATCCAGTTCGAAGGAGCGACGCAGAAAGGGTTCCGCGGCCGGGTAGTCCTTGATCCGCATCAGGCACACGCCGGCGCTCAAGCTCGCGCGCGCGGGCGTTGCATATAGCGGATCGCGCAGGGCTCGCTGGAAATAGCCAATTGCCTCGCGCTCACGGCCCGTCTGGCACAGGAACCAGCCGTAGTTGTTGCTGAGGTCGGGATTGTTGCCGTCCAGCTGCAGCGCGCGCTGGAAGTTTTCCTCTGCGGCACGGCGATCGTCGAGATCCATGTAGATCAGACCGAGGAGCCCGTAGGCATCCGCTAGGGTCGGATCGACCTGCACCGCGCGCTTCGCCTCTTCGAGTGCAACCCCCATCTGCCCATTGCGGTAGTAGCCGGCCGCCAGTTCGACACGCGCACGGCCACGGCTGGCCGACGTCGCGGAATCAGACTTCTGTGTCGTCGACACGACCTCGCCGCTGCTGCGGGTCGTCGTCGTCGTGCAGGCCCCGAGCGCCAGCGCACATGCGAGGACTCCGATCCGTGCCAAAGTGCTGTCGCGCCAGCGTCCGCCGTGGGCCTGCATGCTATCGAACCTCTGCGATCGGGATAATTGAAGCGCTCGAATCGGCGCGCAACGCGCGGCGCGTGCGGTCCTGGACTTCACCAGCGAGTTGCCCGCAGGCGGCGTCGATATCGTCGCCACGGGTGCGACGAACCGTCGTGACGATTCCGGCATCGCCGAGCCGCTGCGCGAACGCGCGGATGCGCGGCTCCGGCGAACGCTTCAGCGACGATCCCGGAAACGGGTTGAACGGAATCAGGTTGAACTTGCACGGGACGTCGCGAACCAGCGCGATCAGCTCGTCCGCAAGCTCAGGTGCATCATTGATCCGGTCGAGCATCACGTATTCGAAAGTGATGAAGTCGCGCGGCGCGACGCGCAGGTATCGGCGGCACGCAGCGAGCAGGGCACGCAACGGATACTTGCGGTTGAGTGGCACCAGTTTGTCGCGCAGAGCATCGTTAGGCGCGTGCAACGACACCGCGAGCGCGACGGGACAATCGGCCGCCAGCCGATCGATCTGCGGCACCATCCCGGAGGTCGACACCGTTACGCGGCGGCGCGAAAGCCCATAGGCGTGATCGTCGAGCATCAACCGCAGCGCTGGTACCAGCGCCTCATAGTTCTGCAGCGGCTCGCCCATGCCCATCATTACGACGTTGCTGATGACGCGCTCGTCGCCCGCGACTGGCGAGGAACGCCGTAGCGCATGCTCGGCCCACCACAGCTGCCCGACGATTTCGGCCGTCGACAGATTGCGGTTGAAGCCCTGCGCACCGGTCGAGCAGAACGAGCAGTTGACGGCGCAACCCGCCTGCGAAGAAACGCACAACGTGCCGCGTCCTTCTTCCGGGATAAACACCGATTCGATCGCATTGCCCGCGCCGACATCGAGCAGCCACTTGCGCGTGCCGTCGCCTGAGACAGAGTCGCGCACCACCGGCGGCGCGGCCACGTGGGCGTGCTCTGCGAGCTTCGTCCGGAGCGACTTCGCCAGGTCGGTCATGGCTTCGAAGTCGGATGCGCCGCGCTGATGCACCCAATGCGCCAGCTGCCGCGCCCGGAATGGCTTCTCGTCGATCGACGCGATATAGGCCGTCAGCGCGTCGACGTCGAGACCGAGAAGATTGGTGCGTTCCATCGTAGCGGCGGTGCGCCTGCGTCTCAGCGCGGGTAGACCGCCATCTGCGGGAAGAAGTAGGCGATTTCGACACGCGCAGTGTCGGCACCGTCGGAGCCATGCACCGCATTCGCGTCGATGCTCGCGGCGAAGTCGGCGCGAATCGTGCCGGCAGCCGCCTTTTTAGGGTCGGTCGCCCCCATGAGCTCGCGGTTCTTCGCGATCGCGTTATCACCCTCGAGCACCTGGATCATCACCGGACCCGACACCATGAAGTCCACCAGGTCCTTGAAGAACGGCCGCTCGCGATGCACGGCGTAGAAGCCCTCTGCTTCGCTGCGCGACAGCCACGCCATGCGAGCGGCGACGATCTTCATTCCGTTCGTTTCGAAGCGTGAATAGATTTTTCCGATCACATTCTTGGCAACTGCGTCGGGTTTGATGATCGACAGGGTGCGTTCCACCGCCATGACTTCAGCCTTTTCCTTCTTGCCTGGGACACATTGGGTCGTGCAGCCGCACCGCGGGCGCGGCGCTTGGGTGACCGAACCGTAACCGAATCAAAAACCTCGACAAATGAATCACTTGCAGCAGCCGAGATCAGCCGAAAATTCTATCACGCAGCCCTCCAGCGAAAGCCCGGTCGTGCGCCCGGCACGGCGGTCAGCGAGACAGAGGCTCGAGCACGGCGATCGATTCGACGTGGGAAGTGTGTGGAAACATGTTGATGACGCCCGCGGCCCTCAAGGTCCATCCTCCCTCATGCACGAGCACCGCGCAGTCGCGCGCGAGGGTCGCCGGGTTGCAGGAGACATAGACGATTCGGGCAGGCCGCAGCGACGCGGCCGCGAGCGCCCACGCTACGGCCAGCGCGCCTTCGCGCGGCGGATCGATCAGGACTTTGTCAACGCCACCCTTGGCCTGCACCGCGGCTTCCCAGTCGGCCAAGCTCCATTCGAACAGGTTCATCGCAACGAAGCGCGTGCGGTCGCCCAGACCATGGCTGGCAGCGGCGCTGCGCGCGCGCTCGACCAGCGTGGCACTGCCTTCGTAGCCGACGACCTGCGCGGCGCGCCGGGCCAGCGGCAGCGTGAAGTTGCCGAGACCGCAGAAAAAATCGATGACGCGATCGTTCGGTTCAGGCGACAGCAGGCGCACCACCCGGCTCACGAGGACGGCGTTGACATGATGATTGACCTGCGTGAAATCCGTCGGCAGAAACGGCAGCCGCACGCCAAACTCGGGCAGTACAAGTTCCAGGAACTGTGGCTGCGCTGCAGTCAGTGGCACCGCGGTCTGCGGCCCCCCGGGCTGAAGCCAGAACTCGACGCTGCGCTCGCGCGCAAATGACTCCAGCCGGCGCAGATCGTCGGCACTCGGAGGCTGCAGCACGCGCAGCACGAGCACGACCTGCAACCTGCCTTCGACGTCGGCAGCGGCCAGCTCGATTTGCGGCAATCGCTCGCGCACCGAGAGCTCGCCCACCAGCGCCCGCAATGGCAGAAGCAGTTCGCTGACCTGCGCCGGCATGACGTCGCACGACCTCATGTCGGCAACGAAGCTGCTGGCCCGCTCATGGAAGCCGACGAGCACACCGCCTTTTTTCGCGACGTAGCGCACCGTCAGCCTTGCGCGATAGCGGTAGCGCCACGGTGGACCCGCCAGCGGACGCAGCATGGTCTCGGCGCGCACTCGACCGATATGCCACAGGCCGTCCTCCAGCACCCGTTGCTTGACGGACACCTGCGCGCGCACATCGAGATGCTGCATCGAGCAGCCGCCGCACGCCCCCGCGCCGAGGCCGAAGTGCGGACAACGCGGTTCGGTGCGCAGCGCAGACGCGTGTCCGATTGCGACGGCGCGCCCGACTTCATAGCTAGGCTTGTCGCGGCGGCGCTCGTAAAGGACCGATTCGCCTGGCAGCGCGCCTTCGACGAAGACCGCCTTGCCGTCACGATGGCCGACACCCCGGCCTTCCTGGTCGAGCGACTCGATCTCGACCCGGAACGTTCCCCCCGGCTTCATATCAACTCGTCCAGACTGCCAGGTATTCGCGCCAGTGAGGCAGATCGAGACCGGCCAGTGTCTGCCGCACGAAGTCTTCTTCCGCGCGACAACTTGCATCATCGAGGAGGCCGCGCATGCGCTGGAAGCGCGTGTAGACGAGATAGGTGTTCACCACATCGGTTTCGCAATAGTTGCGAATCTGCTCGATGTGTCCGGCCTGATAGGCGTCCCAGACCTTGCTGCCGTCCATGCCGAGCTTGCCGGCGAAACCGCACAGCCGGGCGAGATCGTCGAGTGGAACGCTGGCGCGCGGCTGATACATCGCCAGGAGGTCCATCAGGTCCGTGTGGCGCTGGTGATAGCGGCTGATGTAGTTGTTGTAACGGAAATCGCGATCTTCGTCGCCGAGTTCCCAATAGCGACCCGCGTCCACGCGGTGAATCAGCCCGCGATAGTGGAGCACGGGCAGATCGAAGCCGCCGCCGTTCCAGCTCACCAGTTGCGGCGTGTACCGCTCGACGGTGGCGAAGAACGCCTGGATCAGGCGAGCTTCGTCATCGTCCGGCTGTCCGATCGAGCGGACGCGGAAACCCTGGTCGTCGCGGAAGGCGCACGAGATCGCGACGACCCGGTGCAGATGCAGCGGCAGAAAGTCCGATCCGGTCCTTTCGCGCCGCTCGTCGAACAGGCGCTGAGCCACCTCGGCGTCGGGCAGGCTCGCCCAACCCGGACGCAGCCGGCGAACTCCGGCCACGTCGGGCACCGTCTCGATGTCGAATACCAGGATCGGCGTCATCGGCCGCGTGCGCTGGCCATCGTCATCACTGTCACCTGACCTTCAACGAACCGGCAGGTAGCGCAGCGGATCGACCGGCTTGCCCTGCCGGCGGATCTCAAAATGCAGTTTCACGCGGTCCGCATCGCTGCGACCGAACTCGGCGATGCGCTGACCGCGCTTGACCGCCTGCCCCTGCTTTACGACGATCTGGCGATTGTGCGCATAGGCACTGATGAACTCTTCGTTATGCTTGACGATCACGAGGTTGCCGTAACCGCGAAGTGCGCTGCCGACATAGACGACCTCGCCATCCGCAGCCGCGTTGACCGGGTCACCATCGTTGCCCGCGATGTCGATGCCCTTGTTGCGCGTTTCATCGAACGTCTCGAGGACCTTGCCCGGTGCGGGCCACTGCCAGGGGAGCGCAGACTCAGGCACGACAGGCTTGGCGGCCTCGGGTTTCGTACCCGGCGCCGCTGCAGGCGGCAGTGCCGGCGTGGCGGGCGGCGGAGATGAACTCTCACTGCCGGGAAGCGGCAGCGGCCTGACCTCTGCCGTGCCCGAAGGTGTGACCGGAGTGACAGTTGCGGTGGCTGGTGGTGGCGTCACGCGCAGCGCCTGCCCGACCGTCAGCACCGATGTGTCGGCAATGCCGTTCCAGCGTGCCAGTTCGCGCGCATCGATGTTGAACGACGAGGCGACGCTGTAAAGCGTGTCGCCGCGCTGTACGGTGTAGACGCCATCTTTGGCCATGCGAGCCGGCGTGACCGCGGCTGGTTTCTCGGTGCGCGCAGTCGGCGCTCCAGAACGATCGACGACCGGCGCCGGACGCTGCGTGCCGCATGACGCCACCAATGCAAGCACGAGCCATCCCCCCGCCCCGTACGCCCAATGCTTCATCCGCTCTCCTACGCGATTCCGCCACGCAGTGGCACGAATCGGACCGCTTCCTTGCCCGTCCGGACCAGCTTGCCGCTGTCGTCTTTCATCGCGACGACCAATTGCTGCTCATCGGTTCCGAGAGGCGCAACGATTCGGCCACCGGTCTTCAGCTGTTCGACCCAGGCGGACGGTATCGCATCTCCCGCGGCAGCCGCGACGATCGCGTCGTACGGCGCCGCCTGCTCGACGCCGCGCGAGCCGTCGCCGAAAACCAGCCGCACATTGGGCAACCGCAATGGCCGCAGGTTCTCGCGCGCCCGCTCGTGCAGCGCGCGCACGCGCTCGACGCTGACCACTTCGCCGAATATATGCGCGAGCACGGCGGCGGCGTAGCCGCAGCCGGTGCCGATCTCGAGCACCCGCCCGCGCTGTGGATCAGCCACTGCCTCGAGCGCCAATTCGGCCGTGCGCGCCACGATGTAGGGCTGCGAAATGGTCTGTCCGTGGCCGATTGGCAACGGCGTGTCTTCGTAGGCACGGCTGGCGAGTGCTTCGTCAACAAACAGGTGCCGCGGCACCAGGCGCATTGCATCCAGCACGCGGCTATCGCGTACGCCGAGTTCGCGCACGCGGTCGACCATGCGCTCGCGCACCTTGGCCGAGGCGAGGCCGGCGTGCACGTCGGCGGAATCGCGCGACGGGGTTCCCGGGCGGTTCATGTCACGTCCGTTGCAGCCAGGCGCGCACGCCGTCGAGTTGCTGTAGGTGCGTCAGGTCGATCTGCAACGGCGTCACCGAAACGTAGCCAGCGGTCGTGGCATGAAAGTCGGTGCCCGGTCCGCCTTCCCTGGCTGCTCCGGCCGGGCCGATCCAGTAGATGGGCTCGCCGCGGGGGTTTTGTGTGCAGACGACCGGCTCCGACGGATGGCGTTTGCCAAGGCGCGTGGCCATGATGCCCTTGATTTCGGCGAGCGGGCGATTGGGCACGTTCACGTTCAGCAGAAACGGGCCGGGCAGCGGCCGCTCAAGATGCCGCCGCACGACCTCGGTCGCCATGGCCGCCGCGGTATCGAGATGCTCGTAGCCTTTGTCGACCAGTGAAAAGGCCATCGATGGAATACCGAACAGGAAACCTTCCATCGCTGCGGCGACCGTTCCCGAATAGATCGTGTCGTCGCCCATGTTCTGGCCGTTGTTTATCCCGGAAACGATGAGATCAGGGCGTTGCTCGAGCAGTCCGGTGAGCGCAACGTGAACGCAGTCGCTCGGCGTACCGTTGATGAAGATGACACCGTCTGGTGCGGTACTGACCGTCAGCGGCCGCGAAAGCGTCAGCGAGTTGCTGGCACCGCTGCTGTTCTGCTCGGGCGCAACGACGGTGACCGTACCGAACGGGCGCATCGCGCCGGCAAGCGCGGCGAGACCCGGAGCAAGGTAGCCGTCGTCGTTGGAGACCAGGATGCGCATAAAGAAATAGCCGGTCGCGGGATCGCGCCGGCTAACTCGGCTGGAAATGGTCGGGGCGGCGGGATTCGAACTCGCGACCCCTTGCACCCCATGCAAGTGCGCTACCAGGCTGCGCTACGCCCCGAATGGCCGCGATTATAGCTGCGGACTGCCGCGAGATCGGAAGACTCAATCCCGAGCGAGCAGTTTGCGGATTTCAGCGAGCTCCTCGCGCAGCTGCATAGCATCGAGCTCCACTGGTGCGCCGCTGCCGTTCTTGCCATCGTGCCGCGCACTCCGGTCGCCCTCTTCCAGGCGATTGCGGGCGCCACTGATCGTGAAGCCCTGTTCGTAAAGCAGTTCGCGGATGCGGCGGATGAGCAGGACTTCGTGATGCTGATAGTAGCGGCGGTTGCCGCGCCTCTTGACGGGGCGCAGCTGAGTGAACTCCTGCTCCCAGTACCGCAGAACATGCGGTTTGACGCCGCACAGTTCGCTCACTTCACCGATCGTGAAGTAGCGCTTGGCCGGGATCGGTGGGAGCAATTGGGACACTTCGTGGCGTTGCATCGAGCGCGTCCGCGGGTCGGCTGCTCAGACGTAACGACCGGCGCTCAGTGAGAGCCCGCGATCCGAGCCACCGCGGCCTTCAGCTTCTGGCTCGCGTGAAACGTTACGACGCGCCGTGCCGTGATCGCGATCTCTTCACCGGTCTTCGGATTGCGGCCCGGGCGCGTCGGTTTGTCGCGCAGCTGGAAATTGCCGAAGCCCGAGAGCTTCACAGATTCTCCGCGCTCGAGCGCCTGCCGGATCTCGTCGAAAAAACCGTCGACCATGTCCTTGGCTTCGCGCTTGTTGAGCCCGAGTCGGTCGAAGAGCGCCTCGGCCAGTTCGGCCTTGGTCATGGTCTTGACGCCGCGATCGCCCGCTCGGCCACCGGCTCCTGCAGTCGGCAGCTCAGGAAACTTGAATCCCGTCGTCATCTGTCTATCGTCTCGCATGGTCTTCATTGCCGTAGGCGGGCATCGAACCGCCGCGCGAGTTCCTCGACCACGGCAGCGACTGCTCCATCGGCGTCAGTATCGCCGAGCGCCTTTTCAGTATCTTGCAGAACAATGCGGATAGCAAGGCTTTTTTCTTTATTTAACAATGTGTTAGCGACCGCTTCGGAGCCACCGGATACCGCTTGTCGGGGACGATACACGTCGAATAGTCTGACTTCGGCCAGCGCCGACAACCGGCTATCCTCGCGCGACCGAGCGTCGATTGCGGCTTCGATGTCGGCGTATTCCACGCGATCGTCGACGAGGATTGCAATATCTCGCTGCAATGGCTGGAACTTTGGAACGTCCCGAACCGTAGGTAGATCACGCGTGAGCAGGCTTTCAAGGTCGACCTCAAAAACGACTGCCGGCTTCGGCAACTCGTATTCCTGCTGCAAGCGAGGATGCAATTCGCCGATGACGCCGACGGGCCGGTCGTTGATGACAATGCGCGCCGCCCGGCCTGGATGTAGTGCGGGATGCTCGGTACGTTCGAAGCTGATGCGGCGCGGCGCGAAAAGTCTTTCCACATCGCCTTTCACATCATAAAAATCGACCCAGCGTGTGACGGTCGCCCATTGTTCGTCGTCGGCAGGCCCGTACGCCAATCCGGCGACCTGAAGCGGCTGGGCCACGCCGCGCACGGTGAGCGGACCGTCCACAGTGGCTGCGTCGCGCCGGTATACGCGTCCGACCTCGAACAGACGCGCTCGCGCGGTTTTGCGATTCAGGTTGTACCCGAGCGCCCCGACGAGGCCACCGAGCAGCGTGCTGCGCATTACGGACATCTGCGCCGCGATCGGGTTCAGCACCGCGATCGGCTCGGCGTTGTCCGAGAAATCGGCTTCCCAACGGGCGTCGACGAAGGAGTAGTTGATCAGTTCCTGGTAACCCAGCGCCGCCAGCAGCGTTCGCACCGCATGCGGCGATCGACGCTCCTCGCGCTGCGCCCGCATACGCGCCGGCGCGAGCGGTGGCTGCGACGGAATGCGGTCATAGCCATGCAGCCGCGCGACTTCCTCGATCAAATCCTCCTCGGAGGACAGATCGAAGCGATAGCTCGGCGGCGTCACGACGACCGACTCGCCCGACCGCTCCCAATGCAGTCCAAGCCGCGAGAATGCCGCGCAGATCTGCTCGGCATCGAGCGGAATTCCGAGCACGCGTCGGCAGCGCTCCATACGTAGCACCACCGGCTGCCGCTGCGGCAGCGCGACCACGGTGTCGTCGACTGGGCCGGGCTCGCCGCCGCAGATGTCCAGGATTAGCCGCGTGATGTACTCGACGTGCGCGGCCGTCGTCTCGTAGTCGACGCCGCGTTCGAAGCGATGTCCAGCGTCGGTCGAGAAATTGAAACGGCGCGCGCGACCGCGGATCGCGTCGGGCCACCAGAAGGCAGCCTCGATGTAGATGTCGCGGGTGTCGAGGCTCACCGCAGTGGCGTCCCCGCCCATGATGCCCGCCAGCGCCTCGACGCCGCGATCGTCGACGATGACTCCGACGTCCGCGTCGACGTCGACGGTCTGGCCGTTTAGCAGCCTGACCGACTCGCCGGCACGACCCCAGCGCACCCGCAGCGATCCGGCGACTTTGGCGAGATCGAAGACGTGCGACGGTCGGCCGAGTTCAAGCATCACATAGTTCGAGATATCGACCAGAGCGGATATCGGTCGCTGCCCGCTGCGCAACAGCCGCTGCTGCATCCACTCCGGCGTTTCCGCCCGCGCGTCAACGTTGCGGATGACCCGCCCGGAGAAGCGTCCGCACAGATCGGCCGCTTCGACGGTCACCGGCAGGCGATCGCCGATCGTGGCGGCTACCGGCTCGAA
>DATEZE010000076.1:0-6366 GCA_035255845.1 Burkholderiaceae bacterium
GACGAACGCGATGCGGTCATCGACCAGCGTCAGTTTGCGATGCAGCCGACGCAGCAGGCGGCGCTCGAGCCGCCACCAGCGGGCCGGGCGAAAGATCATCAGTTCGGCGCCGGCGGCCTCGAGCCGGCCTCTGAGCTCTGCGGCCCAGGGGCCGGTGCCATAGGCGTCGACGACGACGCGCACGGCGACTCCGCGGGCTGCCGCGGCCGCCAGCGCATCGGTCACGCGCACGCCGATATTGTCCTCGGCGAAGATGTAGGTCTCGAGGCGTACCGACTTCGCCGCGGACTCGATCGCCGCCAGCAACAGCGGAAAAAACTCGTCGCCGCCTTCGAGCAGCCGCAGTCGGTTGCCACCGTAGATCAGTGGACGGGTAGTGATCGGCAGTTGCGGGCGCCGCAGAGGTCGCGCCCGCCGAATCATGCCACCTCGAGGTCGGCGATCAGCGGCATGTGATCCGAGCGCTGCGCCCATTCGATGCCTCTGGGCACACGCACGTCGCGCACGCGGAAGCCGCGCACGTAGATGCGATCGAGGGCAAACCACGGCATCATGCTCGGGTAAGTGCGCGCGACCAGCGGCCGGTCGCCGTTGCGCCACGGCAGAAGTCGATCGAAGCGGCGCCGCAGCTGCTGACGCCGGTTGAAGTCCCCAGCAGCCTCGACCACATCGAGATCCCTGTGCAGAACCACGTCGACGCCTTGTTGCCAGTCGTTGAAGTCACCGGCAATGATCAACGGCGCATCGGCAGGCACCTCAGCGCGCACGAAGTCGATCAGGAATTCTGCCTGCCGCACGCGGCTGCGCTTGATCAGACCGAAGTGCGTATTGATCAGATGGATGTCAAGCGGGCCGCGCGATGTCTCGGTGTGCGATATCGCGTGCAGCATGCCCCGACTTTCGAGCGCGTGATCCGAAATATCGTGATTCAGGTATTGACCGATCGTGTGCCGCGAAACGATGGCATTGCCATGATGTCCATGGGGATAGACCGCGTTCATGCCATAGGCGCGATGCAGGTAGCTGCCGGTACAAAGCACGTCGAGCTGCGTGCCGTTGTGGTGGCCGGGACGCCGCGCCAGCCGTTCATTGCGTTCCTGCACTTCCTGCAGAAAACAAATATCGGCATCGATCGCGTGCAACGCCAACCGCAGGTCGTGGATGCGCGAGCGCTTGCGCAGGCCCATCACGCCCTTGTGGATATTGTAGGTTGCCACGCGCAGTTTCATCGCTGCCACTATGCCTAGTCGATCGACGGAGCAAGCGTGAAATAACGGTCGATCAACCGCGGATCGTCGAAGTGCCGACGGCCGACAAACGCGGTCGCATGATGACCCCATTGACGCATCTGGCCGGCCGACGGCACCCCCATCGGCCAGTACACAAAGCGTTCGGTGCGCTCAGAGCCCGGGACCAGCCCGTCAGGCCCGTAGATGCTGCGCGTTCCGCCGCCGGCCGCGGCGGGCAGTGGTAGCGCACGCAAACGGTTCTCGTCCAGCAGGCTGTAAACAACGCCCGGCGCCGGCGTCGCGGTGTCGACCGCAACCCGTTCGATATTGTGATCGTGCGCGCCGACGTAAACGATGATGCGTTCCGCCGGCGCCGGCGAGTGCACGGCTTGCGGTGAGAACATCGTCTCGTCTAGCACGGACTCGTGCTCGAACGGACCCGGGCGTTCACGCACGTTTTCGGTCGGGAAGAACATGTGGAAGCAACCGCAGGCGTGGATAGAGTCGTACAGCAATGGCCGGCCGGCGCTGTCGAGCGTCACGCGCCAGACGATCGCATCCAGCCGGCCAGCAACCCAGTCCAGCGGGTGGCTGGCCGGGCGAGCCGCGAACCAGAATGTATATACGAGCTGCGGCACTGCCGCACCATTGATCTCGGTCCAGGCAATACGTACATAGGCAGTTGGTGTGCCGGTCTCGACGGCGACTAACAGATCGCCGCCACTCATCCGCCAGGCCAGCATCCCGATCTGATCATCGTCATCCGCCGTCTCAACAACCACGACGGGGGCGTGCTGCCGGACCAGCTGCCAAACGCGATCGGCGGAAAGAACTGGCTGACGCAGTACTGAAATTGCCTGCGGCGACATCGGCAACCAGCCGGCGACGCCTCGGCCAGCCACGGCCTCTCCGGGCACGTAGCGCACGCGCATGCCATTGAGCGGAAGCTCGGGAAACGGGGTCGCGTAGATGTCGCGCGTTGTCTGCTGCCACGCCGCTGCGCTCCAAGAAAAGGGCATGCGTGTCAATGGATACAGACCGAAGACTCTCAGCGCGTCGTCGTAGGCGGCCGGAGGGTGCGCCCGCTCAACTGCGCTTTCGGCCTGCGGGCGCGCGGCAACAAGCAATTGGTCGCGGCAGCGGTCGATCGCCGCAATCTCGTCGGCATCGGCACGCATGTTTGCCGCTTCATAGCCTCGCGCTTCCGCGTCCAGCGCGGCCATGCGCTCGATCTTGGCCTGCGCCAGCGCGCTTGCGTCGGATCCGGCAGGCGCGCTGAGCACCGTGTAGCGATCGGCGCGCAGAAATGGAAAGCCGTTCACCCGCTGCGCCTGCGCATCGCGCACACCCGCACCATCAACCCGCGCGTCCATGGCCTGCAGGCGCCGCAGGCAGCTGCCCGGCGCGTCATCCGCGCTCAACTGGGTGCGAGCCGGGGCGGCCGAGTAAGGATCGCCCGGCGTTGCACAACCGCCAAACAGGATGCTGGCGACGCTAGCGACGAGCGCGCTGCCCCAGTTCGCGTATCGCTGCAGCATTGGTCCATGAGAAGCACGCATCGGCAGCGTCGCGCCACGGCAGCCAGCGGCTGGCGCGATGTTCGCGCGGCGCCAGCGTGGGCGCGTAGCGCTTGTCGACACAAAGTCCGAACACATGCTCCGTATTATGCGTAACGCCTGCCGCGTAGCGATGCAGCCACTCGGTATAGATCGGGTAGCGATGTTCAAGGTTCCAGTCGACGAAGCGTTGCGGAGCCGCGTCGTATCCAGTTTCCTCTGCGACCTCGCGCGCGCAGGCGTCGCGCAGGTCTTCATCCGGCGCGTCGAGGCTGCCAGTCACCGACTGCCAGAACCCTGGATGATCCGCACGTTCCAGCAGCAGCACCTCCAGTGCCGGCGTATGAATAACGACCAGCACTGACTGCGGGATCTTGTGTGCGACGTTCACCTCCGCGCCGCGGTGCGATCCAGGATCGCGGTCTGGCCGGGCGGCCGAAAAAAGACATCGGATTCCAACTTGTCACCGCCGCGGCCACGGCCGCGACACGGCGCGGCGATTCGCCGCGTGCTATTTCTGCCGGAGCTCACCGGCGTGTGTCGCAGAGTGGGCCGAAGACGCCACCGCGGGCGACTCAGCACCGACGTTGCCGCGGACGCGGATGTGCAGTTCTCGAAGCTGCTTCTCGTCCACCGGTGACGGCGCCTTCGTCAGCAGGCACTGGGCCCGCTGGGTCTTCGGGAACGCGATGACGTCGCGGATCGATTCGGCTCCGGTCATCATCGTCACGATTCGGTCGAGCCCGAACGCGATACCACCGTGCGGCGGCGCGCCGTACTGCAGCGCATCCAGCAGGAAGCCGAACTTCTCGCGCGCCTCCATTTCACCGATCTTCAACGCGCGGAAAACTTTGCTCTGCACTTCCTCGCGGTGGATCCGCACCGAACCGCCGCCGATCTCCCAGCCATTTAGCGCCATGTCATACGCCTTGGCCAGTGCCCTCGACGGGTCGGTTTGCAGGAAGTCCTCATGGCCGTCCTTCGGACTCGTGAACGGGTGGTGTGCGGCGACGTAGCGCTGCTCGTCCTCATCGAACTCGAACATCGGGAAATCGACGACCCATAGCGGCTTCCAGCCCTCGGCCGAGAGCCCATGCGCGCGGCCGAATTCGCTGTGTCCGATCCTGGTGCGCAGCGCCCCGAGCGATGCGTGGACGATCTTCGCGCGATCGGCGCCGAAAAAGATGACGTCGCCGTCGGTGGCGCCGGTTTTCTGCAGCATGGCCGCAAGCGCCGCATCGTGCAGGTTCTTCACGATCGGACTCTGCAGCCCGTCGCGTCCCTTTGCCTTCTCGTTGACCTTGATGTACGCCAGCCCCTTCGCACCGTAGATCTTGACGAACTCGGTGTAGCCGTCGATCTCCGAGCGCGGCATCTCGCCGCCCCCGGGTACACGCAACGCGACGACTCGGCCGTCCTTCATCTCGGTCGCGCCTTTAAACACCTTGAACTCGACGTCGCGCACCAGGTTGGTGACGTCGATCAGTTCGAGCGACACGCGCAGGTCAGGCTTGTCGGAGCCGTAGCGCGACATTGCCTCCGCATAGGTGATCGCCGGGAACGGGTTCGGCAGCTTCACACCGAGCACTTCGTCGAACACGGTGCGGATCATGTCTTCCATCAACGCCCGGATTTCGGTCTCATCGAGAAATGACGTCTCGACATCGATCTGCGTGAACTCCGGCTGGCGGTCGGCCCTGAGGTCCTCATCGCGAAAGCACTTGACGATCTGGTAATAGCGGTCAAACCCCGCGACCATCAGCAACTGCTTGAAGAGCTGCGGCGATTGCGGCAGCGCGAAAAACTCTCCCGGGTACACGCGCGACGGGACGAGGTAATCGCGGGCGCCTTCCGGCGTGCTCTTCGTCAGCATCGGCGTTTCGATGTCGACGAAGCCCGCTGCGTCGAGGTAGCGCCGCACGGCCATCGCCACCTTGTAACGAAGCATCAGGTTCTTCTGCATCGGCGCGCGCCGCAGGTCAAGCACGCGATGCGTCAGCCGCGTCGTCTCCGAAAGGTTGTCGTCATCGAGTTGGAACGGTATCGGCACCGAGGCGCTGAGAATTGTCAGTTCCGTGCACAACACCTCGACGCGGCCGGACACCAGCCCTTCGTTAATCGTGCCCTCCGGCCGCCGCCGCACCTGGCCCGTCAGCCTGAGGCAGTACTCGTTGCGCACCTTTTCGGCGTTCGCGAAAACTTCGGGGCGGTCCGGGTCACAGACGATCTGGACCAGACCTTCACGGTCGCGCAAATCGATGAAGATCACGCCGCCGTGGTCGCGACGACGATGTACCCAGCCAAAGAGAGTGACGGTCTGCCCGATGAACTTTTCGTCCACCCGGCCGGCATATTCGGTACGCATGAAAGCTCCGCAGTTGTTCGCGGCGCACGCCGCGCTGTTGCTGTTCGTTCAGATCTTCAGCGCTGTCCGTCGGGCTCATCCGACGGCGGGGCCGAACGGTCGCCAGCCGCCGGCCCTAGCGGTTTCGGGGCGAGTTCCGGTTGCCGGCGTGTCCCGCACGAGGTGCGGGTTCGGACCGCGGCAGCAGTGCGCGACCCGGGTCGATTCCGAAGGCGAATGTGGGCATGCCCGAAGGATAAAGGGGATGTGCTCGAGCCTCAACCGGCACCGGGAGACCCGCTCGTCAGCACCGAGCGGGCCGAGCGCACGCTCGGCATGACAACGCCGAGCGACACGTGGAACTTGAAGGCGTCGTCGACGCTGATATCGATCTCTCTCAGTTCCTCGGCGGGCACCATAAGCACGTAGCCCGACGTCGGGTTGGGCGCGGTCGGAACGTACACCGTGACCAGTGACATCAGGAGCTTCGCTTCAACCTGCGCGCCGGGTGCGCCGACGACAAAGCCCATCGTCCACTGCCCTCGCTGCGGAAACTCGATCAGAACGACCTGGCGGAACGACTGGCCCTTCTGCGAAAAGAGCGTGTCCGACACCTGCTTCACGCTCGAATATATCGAGCGCACGATCGGTATGCGGTTCAGCATTGTCTCCCAGCCGCGCAACAGGTGGGCCCCGAGGAAATTGGCGGCGAGCATGCCGGTTAATAGCAGCACCGTGACCGAAAGCACTAGGCCGAAGCCGGGGATGTGCACCCCAAAGAGCGCATCTGGGCGCCAGCCCTGGGGCAGCAGCAGCAAGGTCCGATCCATCGTCGAGACGATGAAGTCGAGCACCCACAACGTGGCCGCGAGCGGCAGCCAAATCAGCAGGCCGGCAACGAAATACTTTTTCAGCATGGGTCGCGCGCAGGATCTCGGTGAATTGTGCGCTTGCGCGGAATCTTCGGAACGTCGGCACACGCAGCGGCCAACGCGCAGCAGGGCTAGCTATCGGAGGACGGTGGCGGCGTCGGTGTCGGAGATGGGGCCGGCGCGGGCGACGGGGCCGACGCGGATTCTGCGGGCTTCGGCGTGGCCTCGGTGGCAGGTTTGGCGTCAGTCTTCGCTTCGCTGCTGCCGGTGGCGTCCGCCTTCGCCTCCTTCTTCGAGGCCTTGTCCCGGAAGTCGGTCACATACCAGCCGCTGCCCTTCAACTGAAAGCCGGCGGCGGTGAGTTT
>DATEZE010000077.1:0-7468 GCA_035255845.1 Burkholderiaceae bacterium
GTACCGCCCGAAGTCGCCGAGAAGCTCAAGGCCATGAGTCCGGAAGAGCGGCGCGCGTGGTTCCAGCAGCATCGCGACGAGGTTGGAAAGTCCGGCGCCGCCGCGCCGAACTGACGAACGCGCCGCACATCGCACAGTGAATCCCTCGCGCATCTTCATCGAACGGCCGGTGGCCACGTCGCTGCTGATGCTGGCGATCCTGCTGTCGGGGCTGCTCGCGTATCGGCTGCTGCCGCTGTCGGCGCTGCCCGAGGTCGATTACCCCACGATTGCGGTAACGACGCTGTATCCCGGCGCCAGCCCGGACGTGATGTCGACCAACGTGACGGCGCCGCTGGAACGCCAGTTCGGCCAGATGCCGGGACTGAGCCAGATGACGAGTACCAGCTCGGGTGGCGCCAGCGTCATCACGCTGCGTTTCTCGCTTGGCCTTTCGCTCGACGTCGCCGAACAGCAGGTGCAGGCCGCGATCAATGCCGGCGGCAACTTGCTGCCCGCTGACCTGCCGATGCCGCCGATCTATAGCAAGGTCAATCCGGCGGACGCACCGGTGTTGACGATTGCGGTCACTTCACCGTCACTGCCGGTGATCAGGCTGCACGATCTGACCGAGAACCGGCTGGCGCCGAAGCTCTCCCAGGTGGATGGCGTCGGTCTCGTCAGTATCGCCGGTGGCCGGCGCCCGGCAGTGCGCATTCAGGCCAATCCGCAGATGCTGGCCTCGCTCGGCCTGTCGCTCGACGACGTGCGCTCCGCCATCGTCGCCGCCAATGTCAACCAGGCCAAGGGCAGCTTCGACGGCGCCCAGCGCGCCTCCACGATCGACGCCAACGACCAACTCAAGTCGGCGGCCGAGTACCAGGACCTCGTCATCGCCTGGAAAAACGGCAACCCGCTGCGCCTGAAGGATGTGGCGCAGATCGTCGACGACGCCGAAAACCTGCGGCTGGCCGCCTGGTCCGACCGAACACCTGGCGTGATCCTCAACGTGCAGCGGCAGCCCGGCGCCAACGTGATCCAGACCGTGGACCGCGTCAAGGCTCTGCTGCCGCGACTGCAGGCCACGCTTCCTGCATCGGTGGATGTGCAGGTGATTGCCGACCGCACCACGACGATCCGTGCCTCGGTGGAAGACACCGAACGCGAGCTGCTGCTGGCCGTGGCGCTCGTCGTGATGGTGATCTTCCTGTTCCTGCGCAGCGCGAGTGCCACGGTGATTCCGAGCGTCGCGGTGCCGGTGTCGCTGGTGGGCACGTTCGGCGTGATCTACCTGGCCGGCTTTTCGATCAACAACCTGACGCTGATGGCGCTGGTGATATCCACCGGCTTCGTGGTCGACGACGCGATCGTGATGATCGAAAACATCGCGCGTTACGTGGAAGACGGCGTTCCGCCCATGCAGGCGGCGCTCCAGGGCAGCAAGCAGATCGGTTTCACGATCATTTCACTGACGGTGTCGCTGATCGCGGTGCTGATTCCGCTGCTGTTCATGGGCGACGTGGTCGGACGGCTGTTCCACGAGTTCGCCATCACGCTGGCGGTGGCCATCCTGATCTCGGCCTTTGTCTCGCTGACGCTGACGCCGATGATGAGCGCCCGCCTGCTGCGTCCGGAGCGCACGCGCAGGCATAGCCGGTTGGGGGCGTGGAGCGCGCGCAGTTTCGAAACGCTGGTCGCGAAGTACGGGCGCGCACTCGACTGGGTGCTGGATCGGCCACGCGCGACGATGGCCGTCTTCGGCGTGACGCTGGCGCTGACGGTTGCGCTTTACATCGCGATACCCAAAGGCTTCTTTCCGCTGCAGGACACGGGTCTCATTCAGGTTATCACCGAGGCGACCCAGACGACCTCGTTCGAGGCGATGTCCGAGCGCCAGCAGGCACTGGCCGATGCGATCCTGAAGGATCCGGATGTCGACCATCTTGCTTCCTTCATCGGCGTCGACGGCGCCAACCCCACGCTAAACACCGGGCGCATGCAGGTCACGCTGAAGCCCTTCGCCCAGCGCGCCGCTTCGGCTGCCGAGATCCTTCGCCGCCTCGCGGATGCAACGGCCCATGTTCCCGGCATCACTGCATACATGCAGCCGGTGCAGGACCTGACCATCGAGGACAGGGTCTCGAAGACGCAATACCAGTTCCTGCTCAGTTCGCCCGACGCCAAGGACCTCGAAACCGCGACCTCGCGCCTGCTGGCGCGGCTGCAGACACTGCCGCAGCTGGTCGATGTCGCCAGCGATCTGCAGAACCAGGGAGAGCAGGCGTTTGTGCAGATCGATCGCGAGGCGGCGGGGCGGCTCGGCGTGACCGTTGCCGAAATCGACACGGCGCTCTACAACGCTTTCGGCCAGCGGCTCATTTCGACCATCTATACGCAGGCGAGCCAGTATCGCGTAGTGCTCGAGGCCGATACCGGAGCCCGACGCGGACTCGCCGCGCTCGAGGGCCTTTACCTGCCGGGCGTGACCGCGACAACCAACGGAGTGACGACGACCACGCAAGTGCCGTTGTCCGCGGTCGCGCGGATCGTCGAGCGGCCGGTCGCACTCGCGATCAACCACGTCGCGCAGTTTCCGTCGGCCACCGTGTCATTCAACCTGGCGCCCGGCGCCTCGCTGGGCGCGGCCGTCGATGCGATCAAGGCAGAGGAAGCCAGGCTCGATCTGCCGCCGAGCGTGGAAACGAGTTTCCAGGGCGCGGCCGAAGCCTTCCGCGCATCGCTCAGCAGCACGCTGCTGCTGATCCTGGCGGCTGTGGTCACGATGTACATCGTGCTGGGTGTGCTCTACGAGAGCTACATCCACCCCGTCACGATCCTGTCGACCCTGCCATCGGCAGGCGTCGGTGCCCTGCTGGCATTGATGCTGGCAGGACAGGACCTCGGCATTGTCGCGGTGATCGGCATCGTCAAGAAGAACGCGATCATGATGGTGGACTTCGCGCTGTTCGCCGAGCGTGTCGAGGGCAAGGCGCCGCGCGAGGCTATCCACCAGGCCTGCCTGCTGCGTTTCCGCCCGATCCTGATGACGACGATGGCAGCGCTGCTCGCCGCGTTGCCGCTGATGCTGGGATCGGGCGCGGGCCACGAGTTGCGTCATCCGCTGGGCGTCACGATGGTCGGCGGTCTGATCGTGAGCCAGCTGCTGACGCTGTTCACGACACCAGTGATCTACCTCGGCTTTGCCAATCAGGCGCAGCGCCTGCGGGTGGTGGCGGGGCAAGCGCGCCGCCGAACTCGGCCGCGCTCCAGACGAGGGTGCGCGATGAACGTATCGGCACCGTTCATCGCCCGGCCGATCGGCACGACGCTGATCACCATCGGCGTGGCGCTCGCCGGCGTTCTCGGTTTCGTGCGCTTGCCGATCGCACCGCTGCCACAGGTTGACATCCCGACGATTTCGGTCAGCGCGTCGCTGCCCGGTGCGAGCCCCGACACGATGGCAGCGACGGTGGCCGCGCCGCTCGAGCGGGTGCTCGGCAACATCGCCGGCGTCACGGAAATCACCTCGCGTTCGTCGCTCGGGTCGACCGGCATCACGCTGCAGTTCGAACTCGACCGCGATATCGATGGCGCCGCGCGTGACGTGCAGTCGGCCATTAACGCGGCGCGGACGCTGCTACCCAGCGGGATGCCGAGCAACCCGACTTATCGCAAGGTGAATCCGGCGGCGGCTCCGATCATGATCATCGCGCTGACGTCGGACACGCTGACACGCGGGCAGATGTATGACGCGGCATCGACGGTGCTTGCGCAGCGGCTGTCGCAGGTCGAAGGTGTGGGCCAGGTCAACGTTGGTGGCGGTGCGCTTCCGGCCGTGCGCGTGGAGCTCAACCCCGACAAGCTTGCGGCAAACGGCATCGCTCTGGACAGCGTGCGCCAGGCGATCACCGCCACCAACGTCAATCGTCCCAAGGGCCTGGTCGAGGAGGGCGGTCGCAGCTGGCAGATCGGTGCCAACGATCAGGCGCGCACTGCCGCCGACTACGCCCCGATCCTGCTGAGCTATCGCGACGGTGCCGCGGTGCGCCTGCGCGATGTCGCAACCGTCGTCGATTCTGTCCAGGATGTGCGCAACTACGGCGTGGCCAACGGCAAGCCGGCCATAGTGCTTTTCGTACTGAAGTCGCCGGGGGCCAACATCATCGAAACCGTGGAGCGCGTGCGCGAGATCCTGCCGCATCTGCAGGCATCGATTCCGGCCGCCATCGACATGCGCGTCATCAGCGATCGCACGCCGACGATCCGTGCCTCGCTGCGCGAGGTCGAGCGCGCTCTTGCCATCGCCATCGGCCTCGTGGTCCTGGTCGTGCTGCTGTTCCTGCGCAACTGGCGCGCGACGCTGCTGCCCGCGATCGCGGTTCCGGTTTCACTCGCCGCCACCGGCGGCGTGATGTACCTGTGTGGCTTCAGCTTCGACAATCTCTCGGCCATGGCGCTGACAGTGGCGACGGGTTTCGTGGTCGACGATGCCATCGTCGTGCTCGAAAACATCACTCGGCATATCGAGCAGGGTCTCACGCCGCGCGAGGCAGCGCTGAAGGGTGCGCGCGAGATCGGGTTCACCGTGATTTCCATCTCGCTGAGTCTCGTGGCGGTCTTCATTCCCCTGCTGCTGATGGGAGGCGTGGTCGGGCGCCTGTTCCGAGAGTTCGCGGTGGTCCTGTCCGTCGCCATCCTCGTCTCGATGGTGGTGTCGCTGACCACCACGCCGATGATGGCCGCGACGCTGCTGCAGCACCGGGTCGCACGGGTCGCCCGCACGCGAGGGCGGCTTCAGCGTGTGCTCGCGAGCTTCGACCGAAGGTTTTGGCACGGCCTGCGACGGTCCTATCGACACACCCTGATCTGGACGCTGCGCCACCAGCCGGTCGCGGTGGCGGCGCTGCTGGCCGTGGTGGCGCTCAACGTCTACCTCTACGTGACGATCCCCAAGACATTCTTTCCGCAGCAGGACACGGGTGTCCTCACGGGCAGCGTGCAGGCCGATCAGGGCAGCTCGTTCCAGATGATGCAGGCGAGGGTGGACAAGTTCATCGCGATCGTCAGGGACGACCCGGCGGTGCTCAACGTCAACGGCTTCACTGGCGGGTCCCAGCGCAACACGGCGAACTTTTTCATCACTCTGAAGCCGCTCGCGGAGCGCAAGCTCTCTGCCGATGCGGTCGTGGCGCGGCTGCGCGGAAACCTCGCGCATGAGCCTGGCGCCAACCTGTTCTTCGTTCCGGTCCAGGACATCCGCATCGGCGGGCGACAGTCCAACGCGCAGTACCAGTACACCTTGCAGTCCGACGATCTCAACGACCTGCGCACCTGGGAGCCGCGGGTGCGCAATGCGCTGTCGCGGCTTCCGGAGCTGGCCGACGTCAACACCGATCAGCAGGACAAGGGTATGCAGACATCGCTCGTGATCGATCGCGAAGCGGCCGCGCGGCTCGGTGTGACCATGAGCACGATCGACACGACGCTGAACGACGCCTTCGGACAGCGTCAGATCAGTGTGATCTACAACCCGCTCAACCAGTACCGCGTGGTGATGGAACTCGCTCCAGAATTTCTGCAGGGACCCGAGACGCTCAAGCGACTGTATGTCACCAGCAGCTCGGGCGCGCAGGTTCCGCTCGCGTCATTTGCTCGCGTGGAAACCACAAACACGCCGTTGGCGGTGAACCACCAAAGCGGCGCACCGGCGTCGACCATCAGCTTCAATCTGCCTCTCGGAGTGTCACTGTCGCAGGCGACAGACGCGATCAACGCAGCGATGGCCGAGCTCGGTGTTCCGGTTTCAGTGCGCGGCGGCTTCCAGGGTACGGCCAATGCGTTCCAGCAGTCGCTGTCGTCACAGCCGCTGCTGATTGCTGCGGCCATTCTCACGATCTACCTGGTTCTGGGAATGCTGTACGAAAGCCTGATCCACCCGATCACCATCCTCTCGACGCTGCCGTCGGCTGGCGTGGGTGCGCTGCTCGCACTGATGATGTTCAACGCCGAGTTCTCGATCATCGCGCTGATCGCGGTGATCCTGCTGATCGGCATCGTCAAGAAGAACGCGATCATGATGATCGATTTCGCCATCGTCCGGCAACGCGCCGGGCACGTCACTGCAGGCGCAGCGATCTTCCGGGCCGCGAATTTGCGCCTGCGGCCGATCCTGATGACCACTTTCGCCGCGATCTTCGGCGCCGTGCCGCTCGCGCTCGGCACCGGCGACGGCGCCGAGTTGCGCCAGCCGCTGGGTATCGCCATTGTCGGTGGTCTGATCCTGAGCCAGCTACTGACGCTGTACACGACACCGGTGGTGTTCGTCCTGATGGACCGCCTGAGCCGGGCGCGCTTGCCGACGCGCTGGCTGCGGCGCGATGTGGCGCGCCGGCGCGCGACCGCGTAGGACATCGGATGGCGAACGCGATGAGACCGATCCTGTCATTCGTGGTCACGCTGCTGCTTGCCGCGTGCGCCATCACACGGGTCGAGCCGCCGCCGCCTGTGACGCCACCCGCGCAGTTCAAAGAGCTTGGTCTGTGGCAAAAGGCGCCGACGGACCGCGTGACACCGGTCTCCGATGACTGGTGGACGTTGTACAACGATCCCGTGCTCGACGACCTAGAGCGTCGCCTGGTCATCGGCAACGAAAATCTCAAGGCTGCGGTGGCGCAGGTCGCCAACGCGCGGGCCGTCTACGAAGCGAGCCGCAGCGCGTTCTGGCCGACCTTGTCGACCGGTCTTCTGGCGACACGCAGCGGCAGTCCGACTTCGGCGGTCACGCTGGGTCAACCGAACCCGGCGAACACGTTCTCCTTCGCCACGGTTGCGAGTTGGGAAATCGATCTGTGGGGCCAGCTGTCGGAAGCGAGCAGCGGAGCACGGTCCAGCTTCCAGGCGAGCGCCGATGATCTGGCTGCCGCGCGGCTCTCGGCACAGGCCACGCTGGCACTGACCTACTTCCTGTTGCGAACGGCCGAGATCCAGCAGTCGCTGCTCGAGCGCTCGGTCGGAGCCTATCAGCGCGCTCTGGAGTTGACAGAGATACGCTACCAGGGCGGTATCGCCGCTCGGACGGACGTGCTGCTCGCCGAGACGCAGTTGAAGAGCACGCAGGCACAGGCAATCGAGGCGGGCGCGCAACGCGCGCAGCTGGAGCATGCCATCGCGGTGCTTATCGGCACGCCGCCGTCGGAGCTGACGATCCAGGTCAACGACAAGCTGCCGGCAGCGCCCGATGTGCCCATGATGTTGCCCGCCTCCCTGCTCGAGCGCCGTCCCGACATTGCCGCTGCGCAGCGGCGCGTTGCTGCCGCCTATGCTGAGATCGGCGTGGCCGACGCGGCGTTCTTTCCTTCGCTGTCGCTTTCCGCGAGCGCCAGTTACCGCCACTCCGTCTTCGCCAACCTGCTGAGCGCCCCCAACCTCTTCTGGTCGGTGGGACCTTCGTTGGCACTGACCATCCTCGACGGCGGCCAGCATCGGCTTG
>DATEZE010000078.1:0-10400 GCA_035255845.1 Burkholderiaceae bacterium
GGCGGCCGGGACGTTCTCGATCAGCACCGCCAGTCGCGGGATCGGTTCGCGGGTTGCCTCGTCGATTTCGAAGCCGAGCTTGGCAGCGAAGCGCACGGCGCGCAGCATCCGCACAGGATCTTCGCGGTAACGGGTTTCCGGATCGCCGATCATGCGCAGCCGCTTGCGCCGCAGATCCTTGACGCCGTCGTGATAGTCGATCACTTCGCGGGTCGACGGGTCGTAGTAGAGCGCATTGACGCTGAAGTCGCGACGCGCGGCATCCTCGATCTGCTCACCGAAGAGGTTGTCCGCCAGCACGCGGCCGTGCGCGTCGGTCTTGCGGTCGGGGTTGTCGAGCGCGCGGAAGGTCGACACCTCGATCGTCTCCTGGCCGAACATCACGTGCACCAGGCGGAAGCGACGACCGATAATGATGGCGCGCCGGAAATGCGACTTCACCTGCTCTGGCGTGGCGTCGGTCGCGACGTCGAAGTCTTTGGGCACGATGCCGAGCAGCAAATCGCGCACGGCGCCGCCAACCAGGTAGGCGCGGTGCCCCGCCTTCTGCAGCGTCTCGCACACACGGAGCGCCGAGCGCCCGACCAGTTCCTGGTTGATGCCGTGAACCGCGGCCCCGATACGCTTCGGCTCCCGCGGCCGGGGCGGGCGTCGCTTGAAAAGCGTCGTCACCCGCTCGATGACGCGCTTGATCATGCGATCCGGCGTTGGTCGGGTTTGCGCTCAGGCATGGGCATCCTCGAACAGCTGCAGCGTCGGCCAGCCGCGCTCGCGCGCGATCGCCTGCAGGCGCGCGTCGCCGTTGGTCACGACTGGATAGGTAACGCGCTCGAGCAGCGGAAGATCGTTGATCGAGTCGCTGTAAAAGGTCGTGACGGTGTCGGCCAGCGAACGTCCGCGCGCGGCCAGCCACTCCTCGACCTTGCGCACCTTGCCGTCTTGGTAGGTATGCGTGCCGACGACGCCGCCCGTGAAGCGGCCCGCATGCTGCTCGGGCTCGACGGCCAACACGTGGTCGATGCCAAACGCCTGCGCAATCGGCGTGACGACGTAGGCATTGGTGCCGGTGACCAGCGCCAGCTCGTCGCCGCGGCTGCGATGGCTGTCGACCAGCCGCCGCGCCTGCTCGCGCATCGCGGGGGTCACGTGGCGTTCCATAAACTCGGCGTGCCAGGCGTCGAGTTGCTCGCGCGTGAACGCCGCGAGCAGCTCCATCTGGAAGCGCACGTAAGCGTCGACATCGAAGGTACCGGCGCGGTACTCCTGCGCGAAATGCTCGATGCGCGCGGTGTATTTCGCCGCGTCCAGGCCGCCGCGACGCACGACGTGATGCGACCAGGTGTCTGCGCTGTCTATCGGCAGCAGCGTGTGATCGAGGTCGAAGAGGGCCAGCCGCATCGCGCGGATTCTAGGGCCAGTTACAACAGGGGCGTCTGCGCCCACTCGCGGATCAGCGGCACCGTGATCGAACGCTGCGCCGCAAGCGCATAGCCGTCGAGCGCGTCGAGGATCGCGATCTGCGTGCTGAGGTCGCGCGGCATGTGCGTCATCAGGTACTTCAGAACGTCCGTGGGCAGCGCGAGGCCGCGCGAGGTAGCGTGGGTGCGCAGCGCCTCTTCCTTTTCGGCGTCGGTGAGCGCGTGCAGCTGGTAAACGAGGCCCCATGCCAGACGCGTGCGGACATCGTCACGCAGCGCCAGCTGCGCCGGCGGCGCGCTCGCACTGGCGACTAGCACAGCCTCGCGCGACGCACGAACGTCGTTCTGCAACACGAACACTTGCTGCTGCAGTTCGGCGTCATAGCAGTCGACGTCGTCGGCGACATAGATCCGCACGCCCGGATCGAAGCTCATTTCACGCGTCGCAGGGTCGATCCAGAGGCCCGGCGCGCTGTTGGCCACCGCATGCAGCAGGTGACTGCGACCGCTGCCCTCTGCGCCCCAGAGCAGCACGAAGCGCTCGCCGCCGCCTTGGACGAGCGCGCGCAACGCGGCGACCGCCTCGGCATTTCGGCCGGCGACGAAGTTGTCGAGCGAGGGGCGCAGCGGCTGGACGAGGTCGAGGGCCAGCTGACGCGGGCGATGGTTCATCAGTGGAGATCACGGTGCGCGGCAGCGCGCCTTACAATCGCGCCCCGGTCTCCCGTGCGCGGCGAGCGCAAGTCTACCGGGCGACAAGGGCCCTTCGTCCATGAACCCGATCGATTACAAGCAGGCGGGCGTCGACTACGCCAGCATCGACCCGCTGAAGGTGCGGGCTCAGCAGGCCGCCGCGGCCACGGCCGGGCATCTGGCACGCCACGGCCTCGCCGAGGTGGCCGCTTCGCGCGGCGAGTCGGCCTACGTGATCGACTGCGGCGATTTCTATCTCGCGTCGATCACCGAATGCCTCGGCACCAAGGCGCTGGTCGCCGATGCGATGCGCTCGGTGTCGGGCCGGACTTTTTACGATCTGATCGCGCAGGACACGCTGGCGATGGCGATCAACGACATCATCACGGTCGGCGCTACTCCGATCTCCGTGCACGCATACTGGGCCAGCGGCGGCAGCGACTGGTTTGCCGACGCCGAGCGCGCGCGCGACCTGGTCGATGGCTGGCGCGCGGCCTGCGACCGCTGCGGCGTGGCGTGGGGCGGCGGTGAAACCCCGGCGCTGGCCGGCGTGGTGGAACCCGGTCGCATCGACCTCGCGGCCTCCTGCGTCGGACTGGTGCGGCCGAAGACGCGGCTCACGCTCGGCGAGAGCCTCGCCGACGGCGACGCGATCGTGCTGCTGGCGTCGAACGGCATTCACGCCAATGGCGTCTCGCTCGCGCGCAAGCTCGCGGAGCGCCTGCCCGATGGCTATCGCACGCGCCTCGCTGACGGAACGCTTTATGGCGAGGCGCTGCTGGCGCCTACAACGCTGTATGCACCGGTGACCGAGGCGCTGGCCGCGGCTGGCATTACGCCGCACTACTGCGCGAATATCACTGGCCACGGCTGGCGCAAGCTGATGCGCCATCCCGGCGCCTTCACCTACAGGCTGAAACGGGTGCCGCCGGTGCCGACGGTGCTCGATTTCATCCGCGCTGAGGCGGGCATCAATGATCGCGAGGCCTACGGCACGCTGAATATGGGGGCCGGGTTCGCGCTGTTTGTTTCAGCCGCGGACGCGGCGCGTTGCATGCAGGTCGCCGCAGATTGCGGCGCGCCGGCGTGGCACGCCGGCACGGTGGAGCGCGGCGACAGACAAGTCGTTATCGAACCGCTGAGCCTGGTGTTCTCGGGTGACGACCTGCACGTGCGCGCCTGAGCCCGCTTACGAGGGGATCGTCGGTGTCAGGGCCGCAGTGCGCGACGGCACCGGCAACGCCCGCTCGACATCACTGGCCGAAAGCAGCGCATGGTCAGGCGCGGACGCGGCGCGGTTGCGGAGCAGGGCCGCTTCTTCCATCGCCGAGTTAGGGCCCGGTGACGACGCGTGATAGTCGTCACCCCATCCGAGTGTGCCGCTGACAAGGCCGCACAGAGCGGACACCAGCACGGCGGAAACAATCAGCGCCGACCGGCGTGTCCGGACAGAGTGAAAAATTTCGCGTTTCATGTCGCCCTCCAGGAGCTGCAGTCCGTCTGCAGCACGAAGGCAGTCTGGGCCCGCCGCCGGGCCCGGCGCCTTGCGAAATTGAGCGACCGGCTGACCGACTCTGCCGCGTTACGGCTGCCGACTATTCACGTCGGTCGGGCTCGCCGCGACGTTCAGCTCGATGGAACCCGGCGCTCCAGCGCGATGAGCGCGTCCTCCTGCTGCGGATCGATCCGCAGATCGATCGGCAGGGAACGCAGCCACGTGAACTGGCGCTTGGCCAGCTGGCGCGTGGCGGCGATGGCCGTGGCTCGGAACTCGGTCTCGGTTCCGCTGCCTTCCAGATGCGCCCACGCCTGGCGGTAGCCCACGCTGCGCATCGAAGGCAGATCCGGCGACAGGTCACCGCGTTGCCTGAGCAGCTCGACTTCCTCGAGAAATCCCTGCGCCAGCATCCGGTCGAAGCGCTGCTCGATCCGCTGGTGCAGCAGTCCACGATCGCCGGGGACCAGCGCGGCGCTGATGAGCCGCGGCCGCGGCGTGTCGCTGCGCGCGAGCAGCGCCGACATCGGTTTGCCGGTCAGTTCGAACACTTCGAGCGCGCGCTGGATGCGTTGCGCGTCGTTGGCCGCGAGTCGCGCGGCGGTGACGGGATCGACGCGGGCCAGTCGCGCGTGCAGTGCAGGCCAGCCGAGCTCCCGCGCCTGCGCGTCGAGGCGCGCGCGTACGCCGGAGTCGGCGGCCGGCAGGTCCGAGAGGCCCTCGAGCAGGGCCTTCGCGTAGAGCATCGTGCCGCCGACGAGCAGCGGCCACCGTCCGCGCGCGCGAGTCCCGGCGATCGCACGCTGCGCATCGCGGACGAAGTCGCCTGCCGAATAGCGCTGTACCGGATCGCGGATATCGATCAGGTGATGCACGACCTCCGCGCGCTCTTCCACCGTCGGCTTGGCCGAGCCGATATCGAGCCCGCGATAGACCTGCGCCGAGTCGACGCTGACGATCTCGAATGGATACCGGCGCGCCAACGCGAGCGCGACAGCGCTCTTGCCGCTGCCGGTCGGACCGAGCAGAAGCAGTCCGTCAGTCATGATGCGAGATATCACCCACGGGCGTCGAGGTTACCTTGGTGGTGCGCGCGGCGGTCGACACACTCTTGTAAAGTGAGATCCCGGTTGTTAGCCGAGGAGAGTGTCATGACCGCCGAACGTGGCAGCAGTCAGGCGCGATGGCAGCACCAGTTCAGCGAAGTCGACCGCGAGATCATGAAGATGGCCTCGATCTGCGGCGTTGACATGCTCGACCGCACTCAACTGCGCCGAACGCTCGAAAACGATTCGAGCGTGTGCAGCCACACCAACCCGGTCGCCTTCGAGAAGCTGCACACGCTGCTGAAGGCGCATTACCTGCTGCGCGAGCGCGCGGCGGGAGCGATCGGTGAGCAGGGGACGCAGCAGGCGATCGAAGAAGCCGTCGTCGAACTTGTGGCGAAGTTCAACGCTGCTCGCAGCGGGCAGGCGCCGCAGTGATCGACGCCGAGCTCTTTCGCGAGGAGGGCGTCCTGACGGTGTTTCCGACCGGCGCGCTGGCCGAGCGCGACTTCACGGCGCTGGCCGGCCTGGTCGATCCCTTCATAGAGGCGCATGGCCGGCTCGACGGGCTGATGGTCGTCGCCGAGCACTTTCCCGGCTGGGACAGCTTCGCAGCGCTGACGACGCATATCCGCTTCGTGCGCAGTCACGAAAACGTGATCCGCCGCGTCGCCGTGGTCACGGATTCGCCGCTGCTGGAGTTGTTGCCGGCGTTGGCGCGCCACTTCGTCAAGGCCGAAGTGCGTCGGTTTCCGTTCGAGCAGCGCGATGCTGCCTTCGACTGGCTCAAGGCGCAGTAAACCGCGGACGCGAGCGCCTAAGGTCAGCGACCCCGCAAGAACAGCCGATCGAGGTCGGCAACACTGACCTGGACCCACGTCGGCCGCCCGTGGTTGCACTGGTCGGCACGCTCGGTGGCTTCCATCTCGCGCAGCAGCGCGTTCATCTCATCGAGCGTCAGTCGGCGGTTCGCGCGCACTGCGCCGTGGCACGCGAGCGTCGCCAGCAGTTCGTTGCGATGCTCGGTCAGCACGCGCGAGCCGCCGAATTCGCGCAAGTCGCGCAGCAGGTCACGCGCAAGTGCGGCGCCGTCGGCCTGCGCTAGCAACGCCGGTACCGCGCGCAGTGCCAACTGCGTCGGCGAGGCCGGGCTCAGGTCCAACCCCACGTCCGCCAGGGCTTCGGCTTCGTCCACAGCCGTGGCCATGTCGAGCGGCGCAACGTTGAACACCTGCGGGATCAGCAGCCGCTGCTGCGGGATCGCGCGCGCGTCGAGTTGCTGTTTCAGCTTCTCGTAGACGATGCGTTCGTGTGCTGCATGCATGTCGACAATGACGAGGCCGTGCTCGTTCTGCGCCAGAACGTAGATGCCCGCGAGCTGGGCGATCGCCAGTCCGAGCGGCATGTCGCCTTCCGACGCAACCGCAGCGCCCGCCGGGGCAGGCGGACGAGTGGCGATGACCGCGAGGTAGCTCGCGACGGACTGCTCGACGCCGAGGCGGGTCTGGCCGCCGGACGTCCACGCGGGTCGCTCGGCTTCCGCTTCGGTCTCCGACTCCGCCTGTGGGGCGGCGACGCGAGTCGATTCCGCCAGTGCCTTCTGGACAGCGTGCAGAACCAGTTGATGCACCGCTGCGGAGTCGCGAAAGCGCACCTCGATCTTGGTCGGATGCACGTTGACGTCTACACGGCGCGGGTCGATGTCAAGGTGCAGGCAGTACATCGGCTGGCTGCCGGAGTGCAGCACGTCGGCGTAAGCCGCGCGGACCGCGTGCGAGAGCACTCGGTCGCGAACAAATCGACCGTTTACGAAGAGGTACTGCGCGTCGCCACGCGCGCGAGTTGCCGTCGGCGCCGCGACCCAGCCGTGCAGGTGCACGCCGGCTACGCCGGCATCGACCTCGCGCAGGGCTGCCGCGAATTCGTCGGGCATCAGGCGCAGCGCGCGCTCGCGCGCAGCTTCGGCGGGCAGTGCGAGCAGTGTGCGTCCCTGGTGAATGACAGTGAACGCCACGGCAGACTGGGCCGCAGCGACGCGCTCCACCTGAGCGAGGCAGTGCGCGAGCTCGGTCGCTTCAGAGCGCAGGAATTTGCGGCGCGCCGGTGTTCGGTGGAACACGTCGGACACTTCGACGCGGGTTCCCGCCGCACCCGCCGCCGGCTGCAACTCGCCGGAGGCGTCAATGCACCAGCCGTGCTCTGAATCGCGGGTGCGCGAGGTAATCGAAACATCCGCAATAGCCGCGATCGCCGCCAGCGCTTCGCCGCGGAAACCGAGCGACTCGACGGCTTCGAGGTCGCCGAGCGAGCTAATCTTGCTGGTCGCGTGACGCTTGAGGGCCAGCGCCAGTTCGTCGCGCGGGATGCCAGCGCCGTCGTCGGACACGACGATGCGACGGATGCCACCGCCATCTAGGCGCACCTCGATGTTGCGTGCGCCGGCGTCAAGGCTGTTTTCCAGTAGTTCCTTGACGATCGAAGCCGGCCGCTCGACTACTTCTCCGGCCGCGATCTGACTGATCAGCGTGTCGTCGAGAAGGCGGATGCGGGTTCTTGGGGCGGCATTCATCGCGGCGCATTATAGGAATCAGGTGGCGTCCTCGGCGAAAACCCCTGCATCGGACTCACCCCGGTGCCTCAAGGGCCCGCGTATGATCCGCGCGCCTCTCGCCAATGCCGCCTCCGCAGCACACGTTCACGATGGAAGGAATCCACTGGACTGACCTGTTTGACGCGATGGACACGTTTCTCGTGTCGATCGTCGAGAAGAACGTGCTGCTGGTGTACGTCATGCTCTTTTTAATCTTCTTCTCGGAGACCGGGCTCGTCTTCCTGGCGTTCCTCCCGGGCGATTCGCTGCTGTTCGTTGCCGGCGCCGTGTCGGCCCTGCCACAGGCGCAGGCGCGCGGACTCGACGTCCATCTTCTGATTCCGGTGATCGTGGCCGGCGCGGTTTTGGGCAACACGCTCAATTACGCGATCGGCGCATGGTTGGGCAAGAAGATCTACGACGGCACGATCGGCTGGATCGATCAGACGGCGCTCAAGCGGACCCACGACTTCTACGAACGGCATGGCGGCAAGACGGTGATGATCGCGCGCTTCGTTCCAGTCGTGCGGACCTTCGCACCGCTGGTGGCCGGCGCCTCCGGTATGGACCATCGGCGCTTCCAGGTCTTCAACGTTCTCGGCGCCGCGGTCTGGGTAGTGCTGCTGGTTTACGGCGGCTATCTCTTCGGCAACGTGCCGTTCATCAAGGAAAACCTTGGCATCATCCTGGTGGTCGGCATCAGCGCGGCCGTCGTTCCGCTCGCGCTGGCAGCGCTGGTCCGCGCAGTGCGCGGGCGCGCCGCGTCGTGAGCTTCGCGCGCGCGGACGCGCGAGCTGACCGGTGTCGCGCATCACTCGGAGCGTAGGCACGCAACGAAGCCCTTATCCGTCTCGCGCCGGGCGGTGTCGAGAACTGCGAGGTAAAACGCACCGACTTTCGCGCCGGCTTCACCGAGCGGCGCAATGGACCGCCCCACTTCATCCGTTTGTACGGTGAAGCCGCAAACAGCGCTCAAAACGGGCTCACTCGCTCAAACTTCTAGGCGGCTGTCCGAAATTAATCTTAGGTCAACCCTGGAAGCTGCGGCTGCAACCTCCGATGAAATCCGTCACGCTGGTCATCAACGAAAGCACCGACGCGCGGCTCAAAGCGCTGGCGCAGCGCTGCGACACCACGCCCGGGGAGTTCGTCGATTTCCTGTGCGCAGCGCTCGACGGTGAGACCCTCCAGCGCGTAATCCAGCGCGCAATTCGCGACGACTCCGTCACTTCCGAGCCTGGGATTGCACGGATGCCCGTGCGGCGTATCGCGAAGTAACGGCGCCTTGCCGGTTATGCCGGCACGGCTGCTGCCGTTCTAGAAATTCCCGAACTCCCGCAGGACTAGCGGCGCATCTCGAAGAGCGTCGTCTCCGGATCCGTGCCTTTGAGCGCCTCGGCGATCTGTTTGCGCGCCTTGATGAACGGCGAGTTCTTGGCCTCGACCGCCAGGAATTCGTCCAGATCGCCGTGCTCGCGCTGCAGCCGCGGCACGAGCTCGAGGAAGATGTCCGTGAGCTCCGGGTCGAACTGCTTGCCCCGCAGCGATGCGATCTCGGCCAGCGCGTCGGAAACCTTCCATGCTTCCTTGTACGGCCGCTTGTGCGTCAGCGCATCGAACACGTCGGCCAGCGCGCTGACGCGCGCCGCAATCGGAATGGCCGTGCCCGCGAGCTTGGTCGGATAACCGTTACCGTCCCAGCGCTCGTGATGGTGCCGGGCGATCTCCTCGGCAATGTGCATCTGGGGAATATTCGTCTTGGCGAGAATGTCGGCGCCGGCCGTCGTGTGCGTCTGCATGATCTCGCGCTCGCCCGGTGTCAGCTTGCCCGGCTTGAGCAGGATCGCATCCGGCACGACCAGCTTGCCGATGTCGTGCAGGCGCGCCGCCAGGTCGATCAGGAAGCAGACGTCGTCTTCGAGCCCGATCTCCTTGCCGAGGATCGACGCGAGGCGCCCGACCCGATAGCAGTGCTCGCCGGTCGTGTCGTCGTGCAGCTCCGCCGCGACCGACTGCTGCTCCAGCAGCAGGATGCGATTGCGCATCAGCTCGCGTTCGCCGAGCTGGATGCGCAGCTTGCCGCGCTGATTGGCCATCGCGACGTCGATCGAGCCAGAGCCGAAGATCGGCTGCTCGACTCGCTTTACGTATTCAGAGTGGTGCATCAGAACCTGAGCAGCCTTGGCTTCGCGGTTCATGGCAAGGAGTTCGTGCAGATACACCAGCGCCACGTCGGGCTGACCTGCGGACTCATAGCCTGCAACGCAGGCCTGCAGAGCGTCACGAACTTCCGACCGAACGTTCCGACGTGCGTGCTCAAGGGCCTTCTTGAGGCGCGTGAGGCCGATGTCCGCGCGGTTGGAGTGCACATCAACGAGGCCGCTAGTCACCGACGCCGTGTATTCCGAGCGCGCCGTTGGGAACCTGTTCGCGTAGGTTCGAGCACTCTCGCAGTGTTCAGCCGCGTGCGCCAATTCTCCGATGTCGAGCAGCAGCCGCGAGTAGGTTGATTCTGCAATTACGCGAATGAAACAATCGTGCGCCGTCGAGGGATCGGGGTTCAGTTCGATCGCGCGACGGGCAGCGCGGACACCCCTGCGAATATCGCGCAAGTGCAGTGCGCAGTTCGAAATATTCGCGAGTGCCAGGCTTTCCGTTGCCGCGTTGGCGGCCGCGTGCTTCGGATCGGCCGAGCGCGCAAGTGTCTCCGCCCGCACGAAGCATTCGATTGCATCGCTGTACTGAGCGGACGTGAGTAGGGCGGTGCCTAAGTTGACCCAGACGGGGGCCTCGATGCTGGGGTCGTTCAGCATTCTGGCGACCTTGATCGCCTCGGCATACATCTCGGTTGCGCCCGGCATGTTGCCGGTCTCGTTCAACATCACGCCCTTGACTGAGAGCGCCCGTCGGATCAACTGCTTGTCATCCATTGCGCGGGAGTAGTCCAGGGCGCGGGTAGCAGCATGGAGTCCCTTTGCCGCAATATTGGTCAAGTAGAAGAACTGCGCTATCGCTACCAGGCAGTCGACCAGTTCTACGCTCGCGTCGGATTCAGGAATAACTTCCAGTTCCTGGAGCGCCGATTCGAAGTCGACGGAGGACGCGCTGGATGGGTTGGCGAGTTGAGGGCGCAGCTGCGAAAGAAGGTCTGCACAGCG
>DATEZE010000079.1:0-3779 GCA_035255845.1 Burkholderiaceae bacterium
CTCGAGCCGGCAGCGCTGGCGCAGGTGATGACCACTTATGTTGCCTTTCTCGCAATCGCTGAAAAGCGCATCGCGCTCGATGACCCGGTTACCGTTTCGCGGGCCGCGTTCGCAGCGCCGGGCCGTGACGGTGCACGGATGTTCATCGAACCGGGACGGCAGGTCACGGTGCAGGAGCTGCTGCGTGGGCTGATCATCGTTTCGGCTAACGACGCCGCGGTTGCGCTGGCCGAATACGCTGCCGGCTCGCAAGCCGCGTTCATCGATCGGATGAATGCCGAAGCCAAGCGGCTCGGCCTCGCGGACACCCACTACGCCAATCCCACGGGACTCTCGGATCCGCAGCAATACAGCTCGGCCCGCGACCTGGCGCGCCTGGCCGTCCGGCTGCAGACGGACTTCCCGCAATATGCGCCACTGTTCCGTGAACGCGAGTTCACCTACAACCGCATCGCGCAGTCGAATCAGAACCGGCTGCTATGGAGCGATCCGAACGTCGATGGGCTCAAGACGGGGCACCTCGAAGCCAGCGGCTATTCGATCGTCGCCACCGCATCGCGGCCGCGCGGCGTGGCCAACTCGTCTTTCGAGCGGCGCCTCGTAGCCGTACTCCTCGGTGTGCCCAGCGATGCGGTGCGTGCGCAGGATGCACTGCGGCTGCTCAACCATGGCTACAGCGCCTATGACACCGTGCTCGTTCACCGGCGTGGCAGCGTGCTCGCACGCCCGGAGGTCTGGAAAGGTGACCGCTCCGAGGTGCCGATCGGGCCGGACCGCGATGTCTACATCACGGCTCCGACCGCGCAGCTGCAGCGCCTCGGTGAGCGCGGCCTGAAGTCAGCGCTCGAAAGGCCGGATCCGCTGCTCGCCCCTGTGGCACAGGGAGAAACCGTCGGACGACTGAAAATTGTCGCGGAAGGCGAAACCCTCGCTGATGTGCCGGTCGTCGCACTTGAAGCGGTGCAGCCGGCGGGACTGTTCGGGCGCGCGTACGATGCGGTTAGGTTGTGGTGGCGAAGGCGAAACTGATGGAATGGACCGAAGCGACCTGCTACCTGAACGGTGAGTGGCGGCCGTTGGCCGAGGCCACCGTTCCGGTGCTCGACCGTGGCTTCATATTCGGCGACGGGGTCTACGAGGTGATACCGGTGGACACGGTCGACGGGCAGCGGGCACCGTATCGCGCGCGCGCACACTTCGAACGGTTGCAGCGCAGCTGCGATGCGATCCGGCTGACGAACCCCTACAGCGTCGAACAATGGCTCGATCTGCTCGACGAGATCATTGATCGCCATTCCTGGCCGCGCCAATCGGTCTATCTGCAGCTCACGCGCGGTGTGGCGCGCCGCGACCACGCATTCCCCGCTGGTGTCGCCCCGACGGTGTTCGTCAATACGTCGCCGTGGGCAGAGATTCCTGCCGAGCAGATCGAACACGGCGTGGCGGTCGTCACGCACGCCGACGAGCGCTGGCTGCACTGCGACATCAAGAGCACGTCGCTGCTTGGCAATGTCCTGATGAAGCAATACGCCAGCGAGCACCGTGCCTTCGAGACCGTGATGTTGCGCAACGGGCTCCTGACAGAGGCTTCGAGCGCCAACGTCATGCTGATCAAGGACGGTCGGCTGTGCGCGCCGCTCAACTCGGTCGAAATCCTCCCCGGCATCACCTGCGATGCGACGTACGAGCTGGCGCGACGCCATGGCCTTCCGTCCGAAGTGCGACCGATCGCGGCAGCCGAACTCCACTCTGCCGACGAACTGTGGCTCAGCTCATCGGGCCGGGAAGTTCTGCCGATCACCGAGCTGGACGGCAGGCCTGTCGGTAAGGGTCTTCCGGGTCCGCTGTTTCGGCAGATGCGAACCTGGCTTCAGACCGACAAGCGTGCCGAAGCCCTGCGCTGGGCTGAGCGCCGGTCGGGCCGCGCACGCGATGCGCGTGCCGCCTGACCGCACCGCGGAGTCACCGAATGGCGGGGAGCAGGTCGTGAGTCCGCCGCCGGATAGCGGCGACCCGTCGGACCCGCCGACGCGTCCGAAAGGTTTTGAGTTTCCCACCGACTTTCCGATCAAGATCATGGGCCCCCGCGACGACGGGTTTGCGCAGGCCATCGTCGAAGTGGTGCTGCAGCATGCGCCCGACTTCGACGCCTCGACGCTGGAAATGCGCAGTTCCAAGGACGGCAACTACCTGTCGCTGACAGCCACCGTGCACGCAGTGTCACGCGAGCAACTTGATGCGCTTTATCGCGCGCTCACGAGTCACCCCATGGTGAAGGTCGTCCTCTGATCGATGGCCTGGCGGAAGCGATGATCGTGCACGACCTCGGCCGCGCCGAGTACGTGCCGACCTGGCATGCGATGCGGCAGTTCACCCAAGAGCGCGATGCAAGCTCGGAGGACCAGCTGTGGCTGGTCGAGCACGCGCCGGTATACACGCTTGGCCAGGCGGGCCGCCGCGAGCATCTGCGCAGCGCCGGCGAGATCCCGATCGTCGCCACCGATCGCGGCGGACAGGTGACATTCCACGGGCCGGGCCAGGTCGTCGCATATCCGCTCGTAGACTTGAGGCGCCGCGGGATTTTCGTCAAAGAGCTCGTCTACCGCATCGAGCAGTCGGTCATCCAGACGCTCGAAAGCTACGGCGTCGATGCTCGCCGGGTGCGCGGCGCGCCAGGAGTCTTCGTGCCGTGGCCGGGTGCGACCTCGCAGGGCGAATTCAGCGGACTGGCGAAGGTTGCCGCGCTCGGCATCAAGGTTGCGCGCGGTTGCAGCTACCACGGCGTCGCGCTAAACGTGGCGATGGATCTCACGCCATTTGCGTGGATCGATCCGTGCGGTTACGCGGCGCTGACGACCATCGACCTGGCAACGCTCGGGGTCGCGGCCGATCGCAGTGCCGTCGGCGCGCGGCTGGCCGAGCGGCTGGTCGCCCACCTCGGGAGCTGAGGGGGCAGGAACTACACTTCGGGTTCAAGAGTTGACCCAGGCTGCGAGAGCAGCCCTGCCGTCCATGTCCAGCGAGTCTCCTCCCGCCGCGCGCGATCCCTACGCCAAGCTCAAGGGCGAAGCAAAGACCGGCAAGGTCTTTCGCAAGTTCGACATCAAGCCGGTGGCGGCCGCCGACGTGCTGCGCAAGCCGGAATGGATTCGCGTTAAGGCCGGTTCGCCGGCCACGCGGTTCTACGAGATCAAGTCGATCCTGCGCGAGCACCGCTTGCACACGGTGTGCGAGGAGGCGTCGTGCCCGAACATCGGCGAATGCTTCGGTAAGGGCACGGCGACCTTCATGATCATGGGGGACAAGTGCACGCGCCGATGTCCATTTTGCGACGTCGGCCACGGTCGCCCGGATCCGCTCGACCTCGATGAACCGGACAACCTCGCGCAGACAATCGCGGCGCTGAAGCTGAACTACGTCGTCATCACATCGGTCGATCGCGATGACCTCAAGGACGGCGGCGCACAGCACTTTGTCGATTGCATCCGTGCCACGCGCAGGCTGTCGCCTGCGACGCGAGTCGAGGTGCTGGTGCCGGACTTCCGCGGCCGGCTCGAGCGCGCGCTCGACATCCTCGTCACCGCGCCACCGGATGTGATGAATCACAACCTCGAGACGGTCCCACGCCTGTACCGTGAATCCCGCCCCGGATCGGACTACCGGAATTCGCTGGCCCTGCTGCAGCAATTCAAGCGGCGCGTTCCTGCCGTGCCCACCAAGAGCGGGCTGATGGTCGGCCTCGGCGAGACCGACGAGGAAATTCTGGAAGTAATGCGCGA
>DATEZE010000080.1:0-15739 GCA_035255845.1 Burkholderiaceae bacterium
GTGCAGTGCGCGCCTTCGTCGATGCGCACGGTCTGCTGCCGAAGGGCGTAAAGCTTCTGCCCGAAGACGTCTTCGCGCGAGCGAGCTTCGTGCTGTCTGCGAAGGTCCTCGATCCGCAGTTTCAGGGGCAGATCAAGGAAAGGCTGAACAGCCGCGATGCGCTGCGCTTGGTGTCATCGTTCGTGCGGCCACAGCTCGAGTTCTGGCTGAACCAGCACCCGAACGAGGGTCGCCAGCTCGCCGAGCTTGTGATTCAGCAGGCGCAGGCGCGCGCGCGCGCTGGCCAGAAGGTCGAGAAGAAAAAGGGTTCTGCCGTTGCGGTTCTTCCTGGCAAACTGACCGATTGCGAGTCGCGCGAGGTCGCGCGCAACGAGCTCTTTCTCGTCGAGGGCGACTCCGCCGGCGGCTCCGCCAAAATGGGCCGAGACAAGGAGTTCCAGGCCATCCTGCCGCTGCGCGGCAAGGTGCTGAACACCTGGGAGGTCGAGCGCGACCGGCTCTTCGGCAATGCCGAAGTGCACGACATTGCAGTCGCCATTGGCGTGGACCCGCACGGTCCTAGTGACGACATCAGCCTCGACGGCCTGCGCTACGGCAAGGTCTGCATCCTCGCCGACGCGGACGTCGACGGATCGCATATCCAAGTGCTGCTGCTGACGCTGTTCTTTCGCCACTTTCCGCAGCTGGTCGACCGCGGCCACATCTGCGTCGCACGGCCGCCGCTGTTCCGCATCGACGTCAATGCGCAGGGCAAGCGGCCGCCGCGACGCATTTATTGCCTCGACGACGCTGAACTCGACGCAACGCTGGAAAAACTCGGTGATGAAGGCATCAAGGAATCGGCCTGGAGCATCGCCCGCTTCAAGGGGCTGGGAGAGATGAGCCCGGAGCAGCTGTGGGAGACGACGATGAATCCGGACACGCGGCGCCTGTTGCGGGTCGGGCTCGGCGACCTCGCCGCCGAACGCACAGCTGCGACGATGACGATGCTGATGGGCCGCGCCGAAAGCCAGGCGCGCAGAGCTTGGCTCGAAGAGCACGGCCACGAGGTCGACGCCGACGTCTGATGCAATCCGAAGAAGCGAATTTGCTGGCTTCCCCCCCGGAGCCGGGAGTATTTGAGGCTGCACGCGGCGTGCATACTTGCGCGCGCCCGCGGCTGTGGGGCAAGGGGATCACAATCGCATGACGTCGGTCCAGCATTCGACGCACGACGCTCGCCCACCGGCCACGGTGGAACTGCCGCTGGCGGCGCCCAAGCCGGTCTGGCTACGCCGGTGCGCCTGGTCGCTTCTCCTTGCAGTGATCGTCACGGTCGCTGCCCCGTTGTTGCTGCCCGACGCCGCCCAGGATCATCCACGACTGGCGGCGGCGTTCGGCTGGGCGAACCGGATCATCGCCGCGGTGCTCGGCATCGTGCTGCTCGCTTGGATCGTCACCGCGCAGCGCGAGATCGTCGCTGCCCGCACCCGCGCTCGCCTCTGGGTACAGTCGATCGAGTCGATGAACGTCGGCGTCGCACTGTGGGATCCCGAAGACCGGCTGATCGGCTGCAATGCAGCCTACCGCGACCTGTACTCCGAGATCGCCGCCGAACTTCTGCCCGGCTGCAGCTATCGCGAGCTGATGACCGTCTATCACGCCGCCGCCCCACCCGAGGTCATCGGCGGTCGCACGCTGACCGAGTTCATCGCCGATGGCGAGCGCCGGCGCCGCAGTGGCTCCGAGGTCAGTGAAGTCGTGCGTCACCATCGCGGCCGCTGGCTTCTGATGACTGATTGCCGCACCGCCAACGGCGGGATCATCTGCTTCCGCAGTGATATCACCGAGCAAAAGGCCATCGAACACGAGTTGACGCAGCGCCGCAAGCTGATCGATGACCTCGCCGACTTGACCTATGACTGGTTCTGGCGCCAGGACGCGGAAGGCCGCTTCGTCGAGTTCTCCGCCGCAATGGAACTGCACGTCAAGCTTGCCCCCGACGGCCTGCTCGGGCGACGCCGCGAGGACATGCCGGGCTTCGAGGCAGATCCGAACCAGTACGCCGAGTACCGCACGCGAGTCGCTCAGCGCCAGCCGTTTCAATGGTTCACCTATCGTGCAAAGCGCGGCGACGGCAGCTCGATGTGGGTCGCGGTGACCGGCAAGCCGATCTTCGACGAGAAGGGCAACTTCCAGGGGTATTACGGTGCCGGGCGCGACGTCACCGAGCGCGAAGACATGCTGATCGCCCTGCGCCGCAGCGAAGAGCGATTTCGTGCGCTGACAATGCTCGCCACCGAGTGGTACTGGGAAACCGATACCGACCTGCGCGTCACGTCGGTTCGCGGCGAGCCTGCGCGGCAGGAGCGCGTGGCCGAATGGACGCTGAACCGGCGCTTCTGGGAGTTCGAGCACATCGATCCGGCGTTCGCGGTCGACTGGCCGGTGCTGCGCGACAAGTTGGCGCGGCGCGAGTCGTTCCGCAACATCAAGATCAAGCTGTGCAACGGCGACGACGTCGCGTATTACGAACTGGCGGGACAGCCGGTGTTCGAGCGCGGCGAGTTTCTCGGCTACCGCGGGCTGGCCTGGGATGTGACCGAGCGCGAGTCGCTGATCCAGCGCATCACGGAGAGTGAGGCGCGCTTCCGTGCGCTGACCGAACTGTCGTCCGACTGGTACTGGGAGATGGACGACACGCTGCGCTTCACGTTATTGCGGCAGGGCGCACGCGGCTCGTTTGGGCTCAACGACGAAGAGGTAATTGGCAAGCACCGCTGGGAGCTGCCGGGCGAGCTGATCCAGCCTTCGTCGTGGGACGAACACCGAGCCACGCTGCTCTCGCATCGTCCATTCCGCGACGCGATGTTCCGGCGTTGGATGCCGGACGGGTCGCTGGTCTATCACGTGACCAGCGGCGATCCGGTGCACGATGCCGACGGCAAGTTCCGTGGCTATCGCGGCATCGGCAAGAACATCAGCGACCAGATCCGCGCGCAGGAGCGCATCGAGCGGCTCGCGACGGTCGACGCGCTGACGCAGTTGTCGAACCGCCAGACGTTTGACGAACGTGCCGGCCGCCTGCTGGCGACCTCCTATGCCGAAGGCAAGCGCTGCGCGCTGCTGTTCATCGACCTCGATAACTTCCGCCTGCTCAACAATGGCTATGGCCACCGCGTCGGCGACGAGATGCTCGCGATTGTCGCCAGCCGCATGCGCGATATCGTCGGCGAACCGCACCTGCTCGGGCGCCGCGGCGGCGACGAACTGGTCGTGCTGCTGGTCGACCTCCAGCGGCCCGACGCCGCGGTCGAGGTCGCGCGCAAGCTGATCGACGCGATCTGCGAGCCCGCTCGCATCCTCGGCATGGAGATCGCAGTCACGGCCTCGGTCGGCATCAGCTTCTTCCCGCAGGATGGCATCGACCTCGACTCGCTGCTTAACGCGGCCGACGCAGCGATGTACCAGGCGAAGGACAGCGGCCGGCGGACCTACGCGTTCTACACGCAGACGGTCGCGCGTCGCGTCGATCTGCGGCTGCGGCTGGAGCAGCGGCTGCGCAAGGCGGTCGAGTCGCGCGACTTCAAGCTCTTCTACCAGCCGCTGGTGTCGCTGACCGACGGCAAGATGATCGGCGCCGAGGCGCTGATCCGCTGGCGTGATGCCGAACTCGGCGACATCTCGCCGGCCGAGTTCATTCCGATCGCCGAGGAGTCCGGACTGATCGTCGGCCTTGGCGACTGGGTGCTGCGCGAAGCCTGCCGCGCACGCCAGGAATGGCGCCACTTGCAGCTCGATGTTCCGCCGGTAGCGATCAACATGTCCGGCGTGCAACTGCGTCAGCTCGGCTGCGTCGAGGGCCTGCTCGACGTGCTGAACGCCTACGAGGTGGCAACCTCGGAGATCGAGGTGGAGGTGACCGAGACTGGCCTGCTCGACACCTCGGCCGTGTCGCGCGAAAACCTGGTGCGCATGCGCAATGCCGGAGTGCGACTCGCGCTCGACGACTTCGGCGTCGGCTTCTCCAGCCTCTCGCATTTGCGCGATTTGCCGATCCACCGGCTGAAAATCGACCGCAGTTTCACCGTCGAATGCATGCGCGACGCGCGCACGCTGACGATCGTCAAAGCCGTCATCGAGATGGCGCGATCGCTCGGCATCAGCGTGACGGCGGAAGGGATCGAGACCCAGGCGCAGCAGACCTGGATGCAGCACCTCGGCTGCGACGCGGCCCAGGGCTACCTCTTTGCACGGCCAATGCCGGGCGCCGACTTCATCAAGCTGTTCATCGATCGGCGCGGTGTCGGCCGCGAGCGCTCGCTGATGCACTAGGCAGGAGGAACGGGCAGTGCACACGACCTGGTTCAACGGCGCATGGACCGACGGCAACGTGCCGCTGATCGGCGCGATGGATCACAGCGTCTGGCTGGCGTCTTCGGTCTTCGACGGCGCGCGTTCGATCCACCGGATGGCCCCGGACCTGCGCGCGCATTGCGAGCGTACCTACGATTCGGCGCGCCGCGTGGGCCTGGATTTCGACCTTCCGATCGAGGAACTGATGCGCCTCTGCGTCGAGGGCATTCATCGCTTTCCAGCGGATGCGGATCTGTACATCCGGCCGTTGGTGTTTGGCACCGCGGGATTGCTGGTGCCCGAGGCGGCGGGCTTTGCGCTGACGCTGTTCGACGCACCGCTGCCACCGCTAGCTGGATTCTCGGCGCACTTGTCGCAGCGTCGTCGGCCGTCACCCCTGGCGGCAACGACCGATGCCAAGGCCTCGGCGCTCTATCCGAACGTTGCGCGTGCGCTGCGCGAAGCAGCCACGGCCGGCTACCAGAACGCGGTCGTGCTCGATCCCGAAGGCCGTGTCGCAGAATTCGCGACCGCCAATCTGTTCTTTGTCGCCGCCGATGGAACGACGGTCACACCGGCCGCCAACGGTACCTATCTTGCGGGCATCACGCGTGCTCGCGTGATTCGCCTGCTCGATGATGCCGGCATCAAGGTCGTGCAGCGCGCGGTGATGCCGGAAGAACTTGATGTGGCGCGCGAGATCTTCTCGACCGGCAATTACGGCAAGGTCATGCCATGCACGCGCTATGGGGACCGCGAACTGCCGATCGGTCCGGTCGCGACGATGGCGCGCGAGCGCTACATGCAGTTCGCCGAATCCTGCCGGGTCTAGGCCGCGTCCCCGGGGGTCGGTTGCCTTCACCCTAAAATGATGCCGTCCGCTTCCTGCGGGCGGCCACGAAATGCTCGAACAACAGACGCTATTTCCTCCCGGCGGCTCAGACGACGACTCGCTGGTGCTGGCACAGTTTGCGCAGCGCGCGTATCTCGATTACGCGATCTCGGTGGTAAAAGGACGCGCGCTGCCCGATGGCGCCGACGGCCAGAAGCCGGTGCAGCGCCGGATCCTGTTCGCGATGAACGAGATGGGGCTGGTCGCGGGCGCGCGGCCGGTCAAATCGGCGCGCGTCGTGGGCGACGTGCTCGGCCGTTTTCACCCACACGGCGACCAGGCGGCCTACGACGCGATGGTGCGCATGGCGCAGGACTTCTCGCTGCGCTACCCGCTGATCGACGGCCAGGGCAACTTCGGCAGTCGCGACGGCGATGGCGCGGCCGCGATGCGCTATACCGAGGCCCGGCTGACACCGATTGCACGGCTGCTACTCGATGAGATCGACGAAGGCACCGTCGACTTCATGCCCAACTATGACGGCTCGACCCAGGAGCCGCGATTGTTGCCAGCGCGGTTGCCGTTCGTGCTTCTGAACGGCGCGTCGGGCATCGCGGTCGGCATGGCGACCGAGATTCCGTCGCACAACCTGCGCGAAGTGGCTGCGGCGACTCTGCTGCTGCTCGGCAAGCCGAAAGCCTCGCTCGACGACCTGCTCGGCGAGCTGCCCGCACCGGACTTCCCCGGTGGTGGCCAGATCATTTCGTCGCGTGGTGACATCCGCGATATCTACGCGACTGGCCGTGGCGGCCTGAAGGTTCGCGCGCGCTACACCTACGAGGAACTGGCGCGCGGTCAGTGGCAACTGGTCGTCACCGAACTTCCGCCCTCGACGTCGTCGCAGCGCGTGCTAGAGGAGATCGAGGAGCTGACGAACCCCAAAATCAGGGCCGGCAAGAAGGCACTGACGGCGGAACAGCAGCAGACGAAGCAACTGGTGCTGTCGGTGCTCGACACGGTGCGCGACGAATCCGGCAGGGACGCCGCGGTGCGCCTCGTGTTCGAGCCGCGCACGTCGCGGATCGATCGCGAAGAGTTCGCCCGTACGCTGCTGGCGCAAACCAGCCTCGAGTCGAGCGCGCCGGTCAACTTGGTGATGATCGGCCGCGACGGCCGGCCGCGCTGCAAGCCGCTGCTTGAGATCATTGCCGAGTGGATCGAGTTCCGCGTCGAGACGGTGCGACGGCGCTCGCAGTACCGGCTGCAGAAGGTCGAGGAGCGCATTCACATCCTCGAGGGCCGGCAGCTCGTTCTGCTATCGATCGACAAAGTCATCAAGCTGATCCGCAATTCCGACGAACCGAAGGCGGACCTGATCAAGGCGTTCAAGCTGTCCGAGCGCCAAGCCGAAGACATCCTCGAGATTCGGCTGCGACAGCTGGCGCGGCTCGAGGGCATCAGGATCGAGCAGGAACTCACCGAGAAGCGCAAGGAGGAAGCCAGCCTACGCAAGCTGCTCGGCACTGACAGCGCGCTACGCAAGCAGGTCGCGCGCGAGGTAGAGGATGACGCGAAGAAGTACGGCGACGCCCGCCGCACGCTGATCGAGGAGGCGGAGCGCGCGGCGGTCGAGGTCAAGGTGATCGACGAGCCGGTGACCGTTATCGTCTCCGAAAAGGGCTTCGTGCGCGCGCGTACCGGACACGGGCACGACCGGTCGCAGTTCGCGTTCAAGACCGGCGATGCGCTCTACGACGCGTTCGAGTGCCGCAGCGTCGACCAACTGATCGCGATCGGCAGCAACGGGCGCGTCTATTCGGTATCTGTTGCGCAGCTTCCGTCGGCACGCGGCGACGGCGCGCCAGTCAGCTCGATGATCGAGCTCGAAGCGGGCACGCGCCTGATCGGCTACGTCGCGGGTATGGTCGATACGCCGCTACTGCTGGCGACCAGCAGCGGTTATGGCTTTGCTGCTGTGCTCGGCGACATGGTGTCGCGGCAGAAAGCGGGCAAGCAGTTCATCACGGTGGATGAGGGTGCAGAGCCGCTGGCCCCGCAACGGGTCGACGCGGCTACCGATCGCCGCATCGCGTGCCTCTCGGCGAAGGGACGCGTTCTGGTGTTCGACGCGGCCGAGATCAAAGCTTTGGCCGGTGGCGGTCGCGGAGTCACCCTGATGGACCTTGACGACGGCGAGACGCTGCTCGCTGCGGTACCGATCGGCGGCGGAGCGCTGCTGCGCGCCACGCGCGGGTCAGCCGGCAAACCGGTCGAGGTCAGGCTGGTCGGAGCGCTGCTCCAGGCTCACCTCGGTCACCGTGCCCGCAAGGGCAAGCTCGTCGATTCAAAATTACGTACGCCGTTTTCGCTAGAGCGGCTGCCGGAAACCCCGGCGTGAGGCTGCTCTACACACTGCTGCTGTTTTTGCATCTCGCAGGTGTCGTCGTCTGGGTCGGCGGCATGTTCGTACTGCACTTCGCGGTCCGTCCGGCCGCCGTCGCGCATCTCGCGCCGGCGCAGCGGCTGCCGCTGCTGGCGAACGCATTGGGCCGATTCTTTTTATGGGTATCGATCGCGATCGGCGCAATCCTGGCAAGCGGTATCGGCCTGATCATCGGCGCCGGCGGCTTTCGTAACGCCCACATATCGGTGCACCTGATGTTCGCTCTCGGCGTGGTGATGATGGTGATCTTCCTGCTGATCCGATTCGGCCCGTATCCGCGGCTGCTGCAGGCGGTGGCCGCGAGCGATTGGCCGACTGCCGCACAGCAACTTGACGCGATCCGACAGCGCGTCGCGCTCAACCTCGGGCTTGGTGCGCTGACAATTGCGGTCGCGACCATCGGTCGCGCGCTGCTGTAGCACTACAGCGCGAGCGTGCCTCGCGCAAACATCACCGCCGCACCCCCGACGCGAACACGGCGCGCCACGGTGCCGGTCTGCTCATACTGCAGCTCGATCATGCTCGGCCGATCGATCTCCTGCCCCTGCAGGATCTGCCAGCTACGGTCACCGTCCCCGGGCACGCGAAGCGCCAGCCAGCCGGCGAGCGCAGCAGCGGCCGACCCGGTCGCAGGGTCTTCAGGCACGCCGAGCCCGGGTGCGAACATGCGCACGCGCCATTGGGCGTCGCCACTGCGTGCGACCGGATACACCTTATGTGTCTTGCGGCCGTCGAGCAATGCATGGCAGCGCCCGATGTCGAGCCGGGCCGAGGCAAGCGCACCGGTGTCGGCGAGCGGCGTCACCAGGAACGGCACACCACACGACCAGATTTCGGCATCGGCGACGACGGCGGACTCGCCAAGATTCAGCATTTCCGCAATGGCGCGACGATCGCCGAGACTCTCGACGAGGGTAGGGGCCTGCGCGGTCGTCAGCACGCAGCGCCGGATCGAACCGTCGGCGTCGCGCTCGACCCGAACGGGAATCGGCCCGACGCCTTCCTCGAACACGATGTCGCGTACCTGCGCAGGAATACGCCCCAGCGTCGCCAGGGCGTAGGCGGTGCCGACGGTCGGATGCCCGGCGAACGGCAGCTCGCCACCCGGCGTGAAGATGCGCACGCGAGCGGTGTGTGAGGCGTCGGACGGCGGCAGCACAAAGGTCGTTTCGCTGTAGTTGAACTCCCGCGCGACCTGCTGCATCGTCGCGTCGTCAACGCCGGCGGCATCGAGCAAAACGGCGAGCGGATTGCCGCCGAACCGGCGGTCAGTGAAGACATCCAATGTGCAGTATTCGTACGACCTCACTGTGCTCTCCATTGGGTCGTCGGCCGGTGGCCGTTGTCGACTGACGATACTGCATTAGCGGCATGCGCCGTTGGTGCCCTTGAAATCCCGGCGCCGCGCCCAAATCGTCGGCAGAATCACGCTCCGCGGCACGAGCCGCGGTCGACACAAATCAGACGGAGATGAGGAGCGACTATGGGCGCGGGCGATGCGGCACTGAAGCAGACGCTGGGATTTCAGGCCGAAGTCAAGCAGCTGCTGCACTTGATGATCCACTCGTTGTACGGCAACAAGGAAATCTTCCTGCGTGAGCTGATCAGCAATGCCTCCGATGCGCTGGACAAGCTACGGTTCGAAGCGATCGCGCAGCCGGCGCTGATGGAAGGCCATGGCGAGCTGGCGATCGAAGTGAGCTGTGACAAGGCGCAGCGCACAATCACCGTCTCCGACAACGGCGTCGGGATGAGCCGTCAGGAGACGATCGAGCACCTCGGGACGATCGCCAAGTCCGGGACGCGCGAGTTCTTCGCACAGTTGAGCGGCGACCAGCAGAAGGATGCGCAGCTGATCGGGCAATTCGGCGTCGGGTTTTATTCGAGCTTCATCGTGGCCGACCAGGTCACCGTGGTCACCCGCCGCGCCGGCACGCCAGCGGAGGACGCGGTGCGTTGGATGAGCGACGGCGGCGGCGAATTCTCGGTGGAGGCCGCCACGCGCGCTACCAGCGGCACCGACGTGACGCTGCACCTGCGTGAGGGCGAGGATGAACTGCTCGACGGCAGTCGGCTGAAGTCGATCATCGCGAAGTATTCGGACCACATTTCGGCGCCGATCCGCATGCGCAGCGAGTCCTGGGACAAGGACAAGGGTGCGATGGTCGCGAGCGAAGAACTCGAGACCGTCAACCAGGCGAATGCGCTGTGGGCGCGTCCGAAGAGCGAAATCAGCGACGCGCAATACCAGGAGTTCTACCGCCACGTATCGCACGACTTCGGCGAGCCTTTGGCCTGGACCCATAGCCGCGTCGAGGGGCGCACCGAATACACGCAGCTGCTCTATGTGCCGACGCGCGCGCCGTTCGACCTATGGGATCGCAATCACCGGCACGGCATCCGGCTGTACGTGCGGCGCGTCTTCATCATGGACGATGCCGAGCAGCTGATGCCGCCGTACTTGCGCTTTGTGCGCGGCGTGATCGACAGCAACGACCTGCCGCTGAACGTGTCGCGCGAGATCCTGCAGGAAAGTCGCGACGTCAAGGCGATCCGGGACGGGTCGACGAAGCGCGTGCTGTCGCTGCTCGAGGACCTGGCCGAGAACCAGAAGGACAAGTACGCAACCTTCTGGACCGAGTTCGGCCAGGTGCTGAAAGAGGGCGTCGGCGACGATCCTGCCAACCGCGAGCGGATCGCGGCATTGCTGCGCTTTGCGACGACCGCCCCGGGCGGCGAAACCGCCACGGTCTCGCTGAAAGACTATGTCGGTCGCATGAAGCAAGGCCAGGACAAGATCTACTACGTGACCGCCGACACGCCCGAAGCGGCGCGCTCGAGTCCGCAACTGGAAATATTCCGCAAGAAGGGCATCGAGGTGTTGCTGCTGGCTGACCGCGTCGACGAGTGGATGCTGTCGTTCCTGCATGAATTCGACGCCAAGCCGCTCGCCTCGGTCGCAAAAGGCGGACTGGACCTTGCCGCCTTGGCCGATGAACAGGAAAAAGCGGCCCAGCAGCGGTCGAGCGAGGAGTTCAAAGACCTGGCGGGGCGTGTCAAGAGTGCGCTCGGCGAGCGCGTCAAAGACGTGCGCGTTTCCGCGCGGCTGACCGAGTCCGCAGCCTGCATCGTCAGCGACGAACACGAGATGGGCGGGCACCTGCAGCGGTTGCTGAAAGCGGCCGGCCAGAAGACTCCGGAGTCGCCGCCGATCCTCGAGCTGAATCCGCACCATCCGCTCGTGGCCCGGCTGAAAACCGACGAGCGCGACCTTGCCGATTGGGCGCAGCTGCTGCTCGACGAGGCGACGCTGGCCGAGGGCGGAGCGCTGAACGACCCGGCGGCTTTCGTGCAACGGGTCAATCGCCTGCTGCTGGACGGTGGCCGCTAGCGCACGCCCGCGCGCCCCGCGCGTCGGTACGCGGACACGACTGCGCGGATTTCCGCCGATCATCGACGCCAGCGTCGAGCGCCTCGTGCTCGGCAGCTTTCCGTCGGCCGCGTCGCTGGCCGCGGGCCAGTACTACGCGCACCCGCGCAACCAGTTCTGGGCGATCATGGGCCGGCTGATTGGCGAGCCGCTGACCGAACTGCCTTATGCCGAACGCGCGCGACGCCTGCTGGCCCACCGCGTCGGCGTCTGGGATGTCTATGGCGCCTGCGAACGCGCCGGCAGTGCCGATGCTGCGATCCGTAATTCCGAGGCGAACTCCTTTGTCCGGCTGCGGAGACAGGCACCTCGGCTTGCTGCAGTGGCCTTCAATGGCTCCGCAGCGGGGCGATTTTGGCCGCTTTTCGAGCAAGCGGGCTTCGCGACCCGGGTGTTACCGTCCACCAGTCCCGCACATGCCGGGCTTAGCCTGGAGCGGAAGCTTGACCAGTGGGCCGCCTGGTGGCGCGCCCCAGCAGTGCTTGACCGTCGACTCGCCCAGCCGGCCAAGGCGCGGCGTAGCTGACTGGGGACCAGGGGATGGGCTACCCTTGCGGCCGGGCGCGAGGCACGACGAGTCGGAATGAGCACCACGAGCACAGCGGGAACCGCACGGCCGAGCCGATCGACGGCGCAGAAAGCGCTGATCTCGCTGCGCGCGACCGTGCGCAGCACACTCGATCCGCTGCTGCCGACTGCGGCCCGCGATGCAATTCAGGTCATCGACTCCGACGCTGAGGTTTCCGGAACGCTGAAAAAATCGGTGCGTCGGCTGCTGGTCGACCAGCGCGAGTTCTCGAGCACATTTTTTTCCGCTGTCGAGCGCGAGATCGACAACGCGGTCGACGACCTCTTCCGGTCCGATCGTGACGAGCGACGGGCGAAGGAAAAAGCCGGCGCACCCCCCGCAGCAGCGCTCTCTCTGGTCGACTACGACCAGATGGAAGAGAACATGCTGCTCGACAAGTTTGCAGCGCGCATCCGCAATGCTGCCGACGAGCATTTTCGGCCGCTGACGCAGCGGCTCGCATCGGCACTCGGCGTCCCCGGCCTGACCGATCGCGAGAATCCATTTCACCCGATCCGTTTCTGCAAGGCGCTCGGCGAAGCGGTCGAGAAACTCGACTTCAAGGGCGACCAGAGACTCGTTGTAGTCAAGGCCTTCGATGGCGCCCTCGGGCCGCCGCTGACTGAGCTTTACAAGGAGCTCAATCGCAGCCTGCAGCAGCAGGGCGTCGAAGAACTCGCCAATCCCGCGAGCGCGTTCAAGAACACGTCGATGGCCGGATTCCGCAACACTTTCGTTGCGGCCGGACGCCCGTCGCAGACCGGCCATGTCGCCGGTGCGATCACCGGCGCGACCGCCGAGCAACTGCTGAATGCGCTGTACCAGCGGATGCAGGTTCCATCGATGCCGGCGGCGATGCAAGGAGCACCGGTCGTTCCGGCCACCGGGAGCCCGACGCAGCCGCTGTTTGATCGTGCCGAGTTCGCGATGCCGGCACCGCCTATCGCACCGGGCGGAGGGTTCGGCAATACTGGCGCGTTTCCCGCAGCCGCGGCGATGCCCGTGGCGCCGGGCACGCCGGTGCAATTCGCTGCGATCGATCCGGGCCTGCTCGCGTCGATCAACGAAGTCCAGCGCCTGAACGCGCTTGCCGCGGTCGCCGCCCGCAGTGGCGCGCCGTCGGCTGCAGCCGCGATCAGCGAGCGCGATGAGGCGCAGCTGCGTGCGCATGTCGCGGACCGCGCAACCAAGCAGATCGACAAGCTGGTCATCGAACTGGTCGGGATGCTGTTCGATCGCATCCACCAGGACAAGCACCTGCCGGCCGAGATCAAGACCGCGCTGTCCCGACTGCAGTTCCCGATCATGAAGGTGGCGCTGTCGGACTCGGAGCTGTTCGTCTCGCCGCTGCAGCCCGCGCGCCGGCTGATGGATCGAATCGCGTCAACGGCGATCGGCTGGATCCCTGAGGGCGAGGAAAACCAGCGCTACCTTGTCGAGGTCAATAAGGCGGTCGACACCGTCGTCGTCGCGATCAATGAAGGGCCGTCGATCTTCGAGAAGGCACTCGAGGAGTTCGAGAAGTACCTGAACGAGGAGCGCGTCCGCGACGACGATCCGATCACGCGCGCGAAGCGGGCGCTGGAAGAAGCAGAGACGCGCGAGGTCATGTCGATCAATGCCGCGATCGCTATCCGGCGCGCTTTCGACGGCGTCCAGCTCGAGTCGTACCTGCGCGAGTTCCTGCTCGACACCTGGGTCAAGGTGCTGGTGGCCGCGACACTGCGCGAGCGCACGCAGCCGGATTTCGCTAAGAAATTCCGCGACATGGTGTCCGATCTGGTCTGGAGCGTGCAACCGAAGATCAATCCGGACGACCGCAAGCGGCTGGTGAAGACGATTCCGGCGGTGCTGAACACGCTGCGCGAAGGGCTGCAGCTGATCGAGCACGCACCGACACAGACTCAGGAGTTCTTCACGCGACTGATGGCGTCGCATGCGCAGGCGGTCAAGGCACTCGAGACCGCCTACGGCCAGGCGCCTCCGGTCGATGCCAACATGATCCGCAAGCGGCTCGAAGATGTCAGGATCGTCGAACCGCCACCGCCGGTCGACGGCGAGGACTTCCAGATGACGATCCCGGCTTCGGTCGTGCGCAGTGCGGCCGCCGCGAATCACGCCGAGGTCAACGTGCTCGATTCGCCGCCGACGGTCGCGCCCGAGGAGATGATCCCGATAGAACAGATCTCCGACGACGGGATCGACGGCCTCATCGAAGGCTGGGAGCGCGGTTCGTGGTTCGACCTGTATACGGGCCAGCAGGTCGAACGCGTCCGGCTACGCTGGATAAGCCCGCGACGCAACTTCTACCTCTTCACGTCAGCCGAGACTGGCAAGGCGAACTCGCTTTCACCACTGGTTCTGCGCGGCTACGTGCGCGCGGGCCGGATCCGCAGTGCCGAGAGTGCGCCGCTGTTCGAACGCGTGGTCGGCGACATGATGCGTGACCTGGGGGCGCCTGCGGCGCAGTCGGCCTGACGTGCCCGCTTCCCCGCGGCGTACGCGTCAACGGGTGACACTGTCGGAAGAGAACGGCGTCCGCTACCTGCATTTCGGCACGGAGTGGATCCAGGGGGGCATGCGCATCGCCCGGCCCTGGCAGCTCGAACTCGAGTACCAGCGGCAGATGATGGCGCTGGCGCTGTTCCTGCCCCGTCCTGCGCGCATCCTGCAGCTCGGTCTCGGCGCTGCGGCGCTGACGAAATTCTGCTACCGCCACCTGCCGGACGCGTGCATCACTGCGGTTGAGCTCAGTGCCGAGGTGATCGAAGTCGCGCGCCGCTCGTTCGCGCTGCCATTGGATGACGACCGGCTCGTCGTTGCCGAGGCGGACGCGCGCGACTATCTAGGCACGCTGCGCAGAGGCGAGCAGGCTGACTGGCTGCAGGTCGACCTTTATGACGCGGCAGCCCGTGGACCGGTCCACGACGACACCGCGTTTTACCGGCTTTGCCGGCGCGCGTTGCGCCGCCCCGGCGTCGCCTGTTTCAATCTGTTTGGTGGTCGTTTCGATCCGAGCTTTCGTGCGATCGCCGCGGCTTTCGACGATCGGGTGCTGACAGGGCCGACCGTGGATGAGGGCAACCGTATCGTCTACGCCTTTTCCGGACCGCGCTTCGACGAGTCGTCGGTAACGCTGGCGCGGCGTGCAACTCGGCTCGAAAAAGCCTGGCATATGCCGGTCACACAATGGTTGGCAGAGCTGAAACGGGCCAACGAATTGCCCGATCGCATACGTATTTGAAGTAACACGCATAATTAGCCGGTTGCTCGCACCCATATGTAACTTGACAGCCGCCCGCGCCCCGATAGAGTCGAAGGCCTGACTTCGGGCTGTGCGGCCAGGCAGAAGTACGACCATCGATGGAGTTTCAGTCCAACACCGACGCGCCGCGCCCCTCTACTGGCGAGGTGCCGTACGTCACCGCCGCGCAGGCGTCGGTGCTGATCAAATCCGCCATGGCGATCTCCAACGAGCTGATTGCCAGCTCGTTTCCGGAGATCACCCGCAAGATCCTCGATGAGCTGACCGGCACCTGGGATTTTGATGTCAGCTCGCCGCTCGTACAGCGGCTGCTGAGCACGAAATCCGATGAGTTTCAGCATTCGTTCCTCGAGCACCTGAAGCAGTCGCAGGACCAGGCTTTCCGCGAGATCACCGTCGGGCGCGTGCCGCCGCCGCCTGGTTCGCTCGACGCCGAGACGCTGTCGCTGGTCGATTCGGTTTCGGTCGAGAGCAACACGGTGGTCGAACGCCATGCAAGCAAGGTGGCCGGCCACGCCGACCTCGCGCTGCGTGATCTGAATCTCGTCGTCGCGTTCGTGCTCGGGCGCAGCGCGGTGCGCAATTCCGAGAATCCTCTAGGCCCGACGGTCTACGTGCGGGCACTGCTGCGGGCTGCCGAGGACTCCGAGTTGCACAAGGAAGCCTGGGACTTCCTGCTGGCGCGCTATGAGAAACCGCTCGGCGAGGAGCTTGGCCAGATTGTGCGGCAGCTGCTCGAGCATTTCTCCAAGCACGGCGTCGACGTGCGCGCGATCCGCCGCAACCTCGCCGTACCGAAGACCGCCGCTGGCTGGCAGCCTCCGGGCGTGGCCGGCGGCGCCACTTCGGGCGATTTGGGCGCCGGC
>DATEZE010000081.1:0-2525 GCA_035255845.1 Burkholderiaceae bacterium
TCGGCGACGCGCGTCATGCTGTAGTTCTCGCGCGCGAGGTGGAATTCGAAATAGACGCGCTCGAACTGGTCTCGCGCCTCGCGCAGCGGTTGGTCGAGCGGCACACCATTGTGCGCAGCCTCGGCCTCGGGCTCGACGACAGGCGCCGCTGGCATCACCACGCGCGCGGCCTCCGCGGTTGTCTGAGCCGCCGGCGCAGCAGTCGCCGGCACATTGCTCGCGCGCAGCGTTCGCATCACTCGGCCGCGCTCCAGCCCGGAGCGCACCGCCGACAGCAGACGCGCCATCGCAATCGGTTTCTCGAGGAACTCGAGCGCGCCGTAGCGCGTCGCCTCGACCGCGGTATCGATCGTCGCGTGGCCCGACATCATGATCACCGGCACGTTGAGCTGCCCGCTGGCCGCCCACTCCTTCAGCAGCGTGACCCCGTCGGTGTCGGGCATCCAGATATCCAGCAGCACCAGGTCGACCTGCTCGCGGCTGCGCACATCGCGAGCGCGCGCCGCATTCTCGGCGGTCAGCACCGAGTGCCCCTCATCGCCGAGAATCTCCGACAGCAGTTCGCGAATGCCCACTTCGTCGTCTACGACCAGGACGTTAGCCATAATCAGGCGACCCGACGCGACGCGCCTTGCGCGGCACCGTGTTGGGCGAGGCGGCGGAACACGATCGTCACGACCGCGCCGCCAGCGTGGCCCACGCCGGTGCCGCCGCTGCGATTGACGGCTTCGACATGGGCTCCGTGTTCGTCGACGACCTTCTTGACCATGGCCAGACCCAGCCCGGTTCCGCTTGGCTTGGTGGTGATGTAGGGCTCGAATGCACGTCGCAGTATATTCGCCGCGAAGCCGGGGCCGTTGTCCTCGACACTGAAGCGCACCGCTCGCACGATCCCGCTGGCGTCGGCGATCTCCGCGAGCACGGTGCGCACTGCAATCTTCGCGTCGGCGTGGCCGGCTAGGGCTTCCTGCGCATTGCCGATCAGATTGTGGATCACCTGCCGCAGCTGCGTGGCATCGCCCTCGATCAGCGGCAGATGAGACGCCAACACCAGTGTCACCGGCGCGCCCGCGGTCCGATACAGCGTTACGACCTCCTCGATCAGTGCGTTCAGGTCCAGCGGCGACAGCCGTGCCGGCGGCACCCGCGCGTAATCGCGAAAGTCATCGACCATGCGCTTCATCGCGGCTACCTGATTGACGATCGTCGCGGTGCCGCGCCGCAGGACGTCGGCCTCCCCGCCGGGCAGCTTGTCGACCAGCTTCATCTGCAAGCGCTCGGCCGCCAGCTGGATCGGCGTCAGCGGGTTCTTTATCTCGTGTGCGAGCCGTCGAGCCACCTCGCCCCACGCCACGGCCCGCTGCGCCGAGATCACCTGCGTGATGTCGTCGAAAACGATGACGTGGCCGGGGCCATCGTCAAGCGGCAGGCGCGAGCCCCGGGCCAGTAGCATCAGCGGCTCGGCCATCGGCGACGAGCCGCTGCGCCGTACTTCGATCTGCTGCTGCCACGAGTCCTTGGCGATGGATGCGAGCACCTGCTCGGCAAAGCCGGTCTCGAAAGCGGCGGCAAGCTCGGGCTCGACCGTGGCGAACGGCCGACCGATGTCGTCCGCGAGCGCCCGGCCGAGGATGCGCGAGGCGCCGAAGTTCGCGGTCACCAGACGGAACTCGTGGTCGAGCACGACGACACCAGCCGACAGGTTGGCGAGCACGCGTTCGAGATAAGCCTTGGCGTTCTCAACCTCGCGCTGCTTGATCTCGACAGCGTCGCGCGCCTCGGTCAGCTGGCGGGTCATTGCATTGAACGACCGCGTCAGCACGTTCATTTCATCGTTGCCCGGATATTCGCGCACGGCCTTGAAGTTGCCCTCGGCTACTGCGCGTGTGCCTTCGGCGAGCTGCAGCAGCGGTGCCGTCATCGAGCTGGCCAGCAGGACGCTGCCGGCGATCGCCGCGAACACCGAGAGCAGCAGTGTCAGTGTCAGCGTCAGTCCGTAGATCGTCTTCAGTCCGCTGCGCGACAGTGACAGCTCCTGATAATCGCGATACCCGTTCTGCAGCGCCTCGGCGTTGGCCGCGATCGACGACGGCACCGGCTGAATCAGCTGCAGGTAGCGTGCATCGCTCGACGGCGCAATGCTGGCGCCGATACGCGGTGGCGGGCCGCCGAGACCCTCAAGCACGCGGCTGGCAAGCGCGTCTTTTGGCAACAATGGACCTCCGGCCGGCAGCGTCGAAGGTGCAGGTATCGGAACGATTACCCGCGCCCGCAGCCCCTGCCGGGCCTCAGCCGCGCCCGCCTCGCCTTCGATGACTGCGAAGATCCGCTGTGTGCGCGCCTGGCGCAGGTCCGCCGCAGTCGGCGTCTCCGGCACCAGCTCGGACACCTGCGCACCGGTCGCACCGATCAACTGACCGCTGCCCGTCAGCAACAGCGCCTCGCTGATGCTCGCCTGTTCGCGCAGACGGTTCAGCTGCGACAGCTGCACACCCTCGGGCAAGTCAGCCAGCTCCAGAGCCCAG
>DATEZE010000082.1:0-2899 GCA_035255845.1 Burkholderiaceae bacterium
GGCCAAGCGACAACAGCAGGGAATCCTCGTTGGCCGCCGCCTGCAGCTCGAAGTTGAACTGGCGGCAGAACCGCTTGCGCAGTGCGAGGCCCCACGCCTTGTTGATCCGGCTGCCGAACGGCGCGTGCAGCACGAGCTGCATCCCGCCCGATTCGTCGAAAAAGCGCTCGAGCGCGATCGCGTCGCCGGTGGGAACTATGCCAAGGCTGCGCTTGGCCTCGGCCAGGTAACCGGCGGTCTGCTCTGCTGCCGAGCGCGACAGGTTGTAGCTTGTTTCGAGCAGGCGGGTCGCAGGCTCGAGCTCGCCGGCGCTGCGCGGTGCCTCGGGCCCGGGCAATTCTGCGTCGACGGCGGCGCGCAGGCGCGAGACCGCTGCGCTCATTTCATCGCTGCGTGCCGGAGCTTCGCCAAGCCAGAACGGCATCGAAGGCGGCTGACCGTGCGCGTCGGCCACGCGCACCACGCCGTTGCCGATCCGCAGGATGCGCCACGAGGCGTTGCCGAGCTGAAACACGTCGCCGGGCAGCGATTCGATTGCGAAGTCCTCGTTCAGCGTTCCAATGAAGTGGCCTTCAGGTTCGAGCAGAACGCGGTAGTCGAATACCTCCGGGATGGCGCCGCCATTGGTGATCGCGGCCATGCGCGAGCCCTTGCGAGTGCGGATCTTGTGGTTGAGGCTGTCATAGTGGATCGGGGCCGCGCGCCGGCCGCGTCGCGTCGCGTAGCCGCGCGCCAGCATGTCCACCACCTCCATGAACCGGGTTTTTTCGAGATTGCGATACGGATAGGCCTGGCGGAACAATCCGAGCAACGCGTCCTCGTCCCACTCCTCGCCAGCGGCGGCCTCGGCCACTACCTGCTGCGCGAGCACGTCGAGCGGCTGATCGGGCACGCTGATGAGGTCGAGCTCGCCGTCGCGCACCGCACGCACCATAGCCGCAGATTCGATGAGATCGTCGCGCGTCAGCGGGAAGATGCGGCCTTTGGGGACGCCCTTGATCGTGTGACCGGAGCGCCCGATTCGCTGCAGGAAGGTTGCGATCCGATGAGGTGACGAGATCTGGCAGACGAGATCGACATGGCCGATATCGATGCCGAGCTCGAGCGACGCCGTGGCCACCAGCACCTTGAGCTTGCCTTCGCGCAGACGGTGTTCGGCGTCCAGACGCACCTCCTTGGCAAGGCTGCCATGGTGGGCGGCGACGCAATCATCGCCGAGGCGCTCAGAGAGCTGGTGCGCCATGCGCTCGGCAAGGCGCCGGGTGTTCACCGTAATCAGCGTCGTGCGATGCGACTCGATCAGATGCACGAGGCGATCGTAGATTTCCTTCCAGACCTCATGCGACATCACGGCTTCGAGCGGCGAACGCGGAACTTCGACCGCGAGGTCCATCGTGCGCTTGTGGCCCTGGTCGACGATGACGCAGGGACCATCGGTCAAGAACCGCGCGACCTCCTCGATCGGCTTCTGCGTCGCCGAAAGTCCGATGCGCTGCAGCTTGCGCCCGCACACATGATCGAGGCGTTCGAGCGACAACGCCAGGTGCGCACCGCGGCGCGACTGCAGCACGGCGTGGATCTCGTCGATGATGACGACGCACGCAGTCTTCAGCATTGAGCGCGAACGTTCGGCGGTCAGCAGCAGGTACAGCGACTCCGGCGTCGTCACGAGGATGTGCGGCGGCGTCCGCAACATTCCCGCGCGCTCGTTCTGCGGCGTATCACCGCTGCGGACTGCCGCCGTGATCTTGATCGCGGGGTAGCCCATCGCTTGCGCGAGCGTTTGGATTTCGCGTCGCGGCTCAGCCAGGTTCTTATGGATGTCCGCTGACAATGCCTTCAGCGGTGACACGTAGATGACCCGCACCTCGTCGGGCAGAGTGGCCAGATCGGCCGCCTCGCGAAACAACTGGTCGATCGCGGTGAGGAACGCGGCGAGCGTCTTGCCCGAACCGGTCGGCGCAGCGATCAGCGTGTGGGCGCCACGCCGTATCGCGCTCCAGCCCTGGATCTGGGCGGTGGTCGGCTCTCCGAAGCGGCTGTCCCACCAGCGCCGCAGGACAGGATGGAAATCTTGGGGCAACAACGCGGTTACTCGATCAGTCTGCTTTCGAACTATCCAGCTTAAGCCCGGACGGACCTGGGTGCGTCACCCGAGCAAGTTGCGGGCGCAGCAGGGGATGACAAGCCCGCGAAGCCGAGTATCGAAACTGCGAGCTAGATAAGGCCGCCGTCCCCTGCGCGCCAGGCGATCCACGCTGCCGTGATCACGAGCGTGACGATTGTGACCGGCACGCCGGTCCGCGCATGGCGTCGCCAGTCGATCGCGATGCCATGTTTGCGTGCGGCGTCGACAACGATGATGTTGGCGATCGAGCCGACGATCAGCAGGTTTCCAGCCAGCGTGCTGACCACGGCAAGCAAAGGGCCGGAAAACGGCTCGGTGGCGGCGGGCAGCAGCAGCATCACCGCCGGCACGTTGGACACCACGTTCGACAGCACGACCGCTGCGGCAAACATTGGCGCGGGTTCCGCGAGCGGGAATCCTGCATCGGCGAGCAGGCGCATGGCCTGCGCGGTCACTCCGGTGTGCTCGAGTGCGTGGTTGACCACGAACAGGCCGATGAACAGCACCAGCAGTTCCCAGTCGACCTGCCCGAGCATGTGCGTTGAATGTAGCTTGCGGCTCATCAGCAACAGGCCCGCCCCTGTCAGGGCGACGACATCCCGCGGCAGATCGGTGAAAAGAAACACAAGGACGAGCGCGACAGCGACCGCGATGCCCTTGGCAGTTTGCCAGCGGTCGAAGACGATGTCAGACGGCTGGCGCTGCGCGGCGATGGCGGGACCGGCGGATGCGGCCGCGTTGGCACGCCGCCGCGTTTGCCAGGCGAGCATG
>DATEZE010000083.1:0-4086 GCA_035255845.1 Burkholderiaceae bacterium
GAGGTAACGGCCGATCAGTTGCCCGGTCGAGGGCGGGCCTCCGGTATTCGCATCGACGATCTTTGCGCCGATGATCATCTTTCCAGGCGTCGCCTGCCGATAGATCCAAAAGACGATCACCGCGATCGCCGGGAACACCCAGTTGAGCAGGAACTCGACAGGACCCGACAGCCCCGGCCCGGCGGAGGACGCGGGGCCGTAAAACGAGTCGAGCATCGGGGCGAAGTACGCCGGGCCATAGAACCAGTAGAGCAGCGGGGCAATGATTAGCAGGATCAGCGCGCTGTCGATCAGCGCCGCCATTGCGCGAGCCCAGAAGCCGACGTATTGCACGCCCTCGTTCGGCGCCATCAGACCTCCAGGTTGTCGATCAGGCGCGTGGTGCCGAGCTTGGCGGCCGCCAATACCACGAGCTGCTCTCCGGTCTGCACCTCGTCGCCCTCGGGCGCCCTCAGGTCGCGCCGGCGCCGGACCGAGACATAGTCGACCTTCCAGCCCGCCGCCGCGAGTTCTCGCACCGCGTCGTGTTCGATGCGTGCGACATCGATCTCGCCGCCGCGGATGCGGTCACGCACCGCGTTCAGCGTTGCGTACAGGCGCGGCGCCTCCCTGCGCTCGGCTTCGTTCAGGAATCGATTGCGCGACGACAGCGCGAGACCGTCGGCGTCGCGGACGGTTTCGTGCGGGACGATTTCAGTCGGCAGCGCGAACTGCCGGCACATGTTGCGCACGATCATCAACTGCTGGTAGTCCTTCTTGCCGAACACAGCCACGCGCGGCTGCACGCACGAAAACAGCTTCAGCACCACGGTACTGACGCCGACAAAAAAGCCCGGACGGAACTCGCCTTCGAGGATGTCGCCAAGGTCGTGCGGCGGCTGCACGCGGTAATTCTGTGGCTCCGGATACATCTCCTTCTCATTCGGCGCGAACAGCACGTAAACGCGGTTCTGCTGCTGCAGCTTGTCGATGTCTTCCTGCAACGTGCGGGGATACTTGTCGAAGTCCTCGTTCGGACCGAACTGCAGTCGGTTGACGAAGATCGAAGCGACGACCGGATCGCCGTGCTGGTGCGCCATCGCCATCAGCGATAAGTGCGCCGCGTGCAGGTTGCCCATCGTCGGCACGAACGAGATGCGATTTTGTCCACGCAACTGGTCGCGCAGGGCCTCGATCGTGTGAACGACTTTCATGGTCGTCAGCCGCCGGAGCGGATCAGGGGCAAGGCGGCGGATTGTAGAGAAGGTCCGGACGTCGGGCGTCCGGCGCTGCAGCTCAGTACGTGTGCTCTGGCGCCGGAAAGCGCCGCTGCTTCACCGACTCAACATAGGCTGCGAGGGCGGCAGCGATACTGGGTTGGCCCTGCATGAAGTTGCGCACGAAGCGCGGCTTGCGGCCCGGATAGACGTCGAGCATGTCATGCAGCACCAGCACCTGGCCCGACACTTCGCCGCCGGCGCCGATGCCGATCGTCGACATGCTGACCGCAGCGTTGACCCGCGCTGCAAGCGCCGCCGGGATCAGCTCGAGCACCAGCATCGCGGCGCCGGCGGTGTCCAGCGCGCGCGCATCGGCGATCAGCCGGCCGGCATCGTCCTCGCTGCGTCCCTGGATGCGATAGCCGCCGAGCGCATGCACCGACTGCGGTGTCAGTCCGAGATGCGCGCACACCGGGATGCCGCGCTCGACCAGGAAGGCGACCGTCGGCGCGAGCCAGGCGCCGCCTTCCAGCTTGACCATTTTCGCGCCCGCCTGCATCAGCTGCACCGCGCTGGCGAACGCCTGCTCGGGCCCCTGCTGATAGCTGCCGAAGGGCATGTCCGCGATCAGCCACGCCGCCTGCAGGCCGCGCGCGACGCAACGTGTGTGATAGGCGACCTCGGCGAGGGTCACCGGCAGGGTCGAGTCGAGTCCCTGGACGACCATGCCGAGCGAGTCGCCGACCAGGACGCAGTCGACGCCAACCGCGTCGAGCAGCCGCGCGAAGCTCGCGTCGTAGCAGGTAAGCATCACGATCGGCTCGCCAGCCGTGCGCATTTCGCGCAGCCGCGGCAGCGTGACCGGCTTGCGCGCAGGTGCCTCGACAGTCTGCGGGTGCGTGCTCATCGCAATGGCCTCATGGTCCGCGTTGCGCTCATGCCGCGAGGTTGAAATATTCGCGCCGGCCGCGCAACCGCCCGATGCGGTCGAGCAGCAGGCCGAAGTCCGACTCGTTGTCGATTGGGTTCAGATGCTCGGTGTTCACGATCAGCACCGGGGCGTCGTCATAGTGGTGGAAGAAGTTTGCATAACTTTCCACCAAAGCGGCAAGGTAATCCGCGCCGAGCCGGGCCTCGACCGGGTTGCCGCGCCTTAAAACGCGCTCGGCCAGCGTTGCGGGTGCAGCCTGCAGCGCAATCACCAGGTCGGGCGGCGGGGTCTGCGGCCGTAGCTGCGCCAGGATCTGCTCGTACAGGCGCAGCTCGTCGTCGGCGAGCGTCAGGCGCGCAAACAGGGGATCTTTGTCGAGCAGGAAATCGGCAAACAGCAGCTGCTCGCGAAACAGGTCGAGTTGCCGCAGCTCGGCGAGCTGCTGCACGCGCTGGAACAGGAAAAACAGCTGTGTCGGCAGCGCATAGCGGGCGCGATCGGCGTAAAAACGCTCGAGGAAGGGGTTCGCTTCCGGCTTTTCGAGCAACGTCTGCGCACCGAAGTGCTGCGCCAGCTTACGCGTCAGCGAGGTCTTGCCGGCACCGATCGGGCCTTCAATTGCAACGTAGCGGTAACGGCCGGCGATCACTCAAGGGTCCTCGGGTCGGCGTTTGCGGCGGAAGTGGGCGCGACGTCCGGAAGGGTCGGCAGCGTCGCGGGCACGACGGGCCGGAAGGTCGGTTATGCGCGGTTCTCGGGTCAGGGCGCAGCCGGCGCCTCGAGCGGCTCGACCTTCTGATCCTCGACCGCGTCAAGGAACGATGCGGCCGGGCCCTGGCCGGGGATGCGGATCTCCGGTGCGAGGTCAAGCAGCGGGCGCAGCACGAACGCGCGCAGGTGCAGCCGGGGATGAGGCAGTGTCAGCGGCGTGCTCTGAACGATCATGTCGGCAAGGAGCAGCAGGTCGAGGTCGACGTTGCGCGGCGCATTCTTCTTCAGCCCGCGCCGCTTGCGCCCCAGCATCAGCTCGATGTCGAGCAGGTGCAGAAGCAGGGCATAGGGCTCGAGCGCGGTTTCGGCCTTGACGACTGCATTCATGAAATCCGGCCCCGGCGCGTCGATCGGGGCCGAGCGATAGAACGGCGAGACCGCGACCACCTCGGTCTGCTCGATCGAACGCAGCGACTCGATCGCCGAGTTCAGTGCCTCGACGACCTCCCCCTGGTTCGAACCCAGCCCGATGTATGCGATGCGTTTCACAAGCTCCCGTCAACCTCGGTGCTGCCGCTGTCGATGCTGACCGGCTCGCGTTTCGCGCCCTTGCCACGCGAACGCCGCCGCCTCTTTTTCCCCGCCCCCTCTGGGCTTCCGAGCGTCGCCTCCTGCAGCAGCGCTTCGCGTTCTTCCATTCCTGCATGGGCGAACCGGGTCCACCAGTCGGCCAGCTCGGCCGGCACTTCGTCGGCCGCGGCGCGCAGCAACAGGAAATCATAACCGGCACGGAATCGCAGGTGCTCGAGCAGCCGGAACGGTGAGCGCCCGCTGCGGCGCTCGAAGCGCGGCTGCAGCCCCCAGATCTCGCGCATGTCGGAGACGAAGCGGCGCTGGATCGCGAGCTTCTCGGTCTGCGCATCGAGCGCGTCGTCGATCGCGTTGTTGAGCGCCGGGATCCGATGCTCGCCGCGCGCGGTACGGGCGTTCCATTTCACCAGCACGTCGTGCCAAAGCAGCGTCGCGAACAGGAAGCCCGGTGAAATCGACTTGCCAGCGCGGACGCGCTCATCGGTGCGCGCCAGCGCCTGAAGCACGAAGCGTTCGCCGGCCGGCTGCTCCAGAATCACGTCGAGCAAGGGCAGCAACCCGTGATGCAGCCCCTCCATGCGCAGGCGCGTGATGCAGGCCACCGAATGTCCGCTGCTGAGCAGCTTCAGCATCTCGTCGAAGAGGCGGGCGGCC
>DATEZE010000084.1:0-20178 GCA_035255845.1 Burkholderiaceae bacterium
GCCGAACAGTTCGCCACCCAGCTGGCCGAGGTGAGTGCCGACGAGGCGGTGCTGGCCGCGAAGCTCACCAGCGGCGTGAAGGCGAATGCGCTGCAGGCCGAAATCGCCCGTCTCGGGCAGGAAATCGCGACGCTCGGCGCCGTCAACCTCGCCGCGCTCGATGAGTTGTCGGGCGCGCGCGAGCGCAAGGCCTTCCTCGACGCGCAGTCAACCGATCTGAATGCGGCGATTGCGACGCTTGAGGATGCGATCCGCAAGATCGATCGCGAGACGCGCGAACTGCTGCAGCAGACCTTCGACCAGGTCAACGCGCATTTCGGCCAGCTCTTCCCGACGCTCTTTGGCGGCGGTGAGGCTCGCCTGATGATGACCGGCGAGGAAATTCTCGACGCCGGCGTGCAGGTGATGGCGCAGCCTCCGGGCAAGCGCAACAGCACGATCCATCTGCTCTCGGGCGGGGAGAAGGCGCTCACCGCGACCGCGCTCGTTTTCGCGCTGTTCAAGCTGAACCCGGCGCCGTTTTGCCTGCTCGACGAGGTTGACGCTCCGCTCGACGATGCCAATACCGACCGCTTCTGCAGCCTGGTGCAGTCGATGACGGCCAACACGCAGTTCCTGTTCATTACGCACAACAAGATCGCGATGGAGATGGCGCAGCAGCTGATTGGCGTGACGATGCAGGAGCAGGGGGTGTCGCGCATTGTGGCGGTCGACATCGAGGGCGCGGTGCGCCTGACCGCCGAAGCGGCGTAGGGCGCCACTGACGATGACAGACCTGCATTGGGCGCTGATTGCGATAGCCGGCTTCCTGCTGCTCGCAGTCTTCGTCTACAGCCGGTGGCAGGAACGGCGCGAACTGGCCCGCTTCGAGACTGAGCTCAGGCGCGGCGTCGGTGATCCACTCGCCGAGCAAGGCGTCCGCGCAACAGGCGGCGCACTGCCGCGACGGATTGAACCCCGACTCGATACGCCGATGGCTGAGACGATTCCGGCTGCCGTTGCCGCAGTTGCGACCGCCGCTGCGCCTGCCGACGAGTTTGCGCCGACGATGCCACTCGGCGAGCGCCGCACCGAGCCTGAGGCGGACCGGGCCGAACCTTCGGCCTATGCATTGCCCGATGGCTGGATCGAGGATCCGCTGCTCGACTTCGTGATTGAACTTCGCTGCACGCACGCGATCGACGGCGTCGCGGCACTCGAGGCACGCAGCCAGCTCGACCGCCTGCAGCTGCCCCTGGCGGCACGGCTGGCGGTGTGGGACGCGAAGACGCAACAGTGGACCGCGCCTGACCGGTTCGGCTTCTATTCGGAGATCCTGCTGGCAGTCCAGCTCGCGCATCGGGGTGGCGCGTTGGGAGAGATCGACGCTGCCCGCTTCGTGTCCGCCGCGCAGCAAATCGCGCTCGCGGTCGATGCCGACTTCGACGCGCCCGAGGCCCGTCGGCTGGTTTCACAGGCCGCGGAGCTGGACAAGCTGTGTGCGCGTTTTGACGTGCTGATCACACTGACAGTGCAGGCGAACGGTGCACCCTGGAGCGCCGATACGATCCAGGCTGCGGCCGCGGCGCTCGGTTTTTCGCCGACCGCTGCCGGTCGTTGGGAATTGCGCGAGGGCGAGCACTTGGTGCTCGTGCTGACGGCGCCGGCGCAGCCGGCCGACCATCTGGCCCTGTCGATCGACGTGCCGCTGGTGCGGCCGGAAACGTCTCCGTTGGCGCGTCAGTTTGCGGTGGCGGACCAGCTGGCGGCGCGGCTCGATGCGCGCGTCATCGACGACAACGGCCGACCGGTCCAGCGCGAAGCGCATTTTGCGGTCGCGGCGCAGCTCGCCACGCTCTATGAGGACATGCAGGCGGCAGGACTCGCCGCGGGCTCCGAGCGGGCGCAGCGGCTCTATGCCGGCTGAAGCGGCCACGTCGACCGTGACGCGGCCGGGACTGCCCATTCGGATTGACTGAGGTGGGCGTTTCACGCAGCGCTGCCGAGCGAGCGCGCGAACTGCGCGGCGAGATCGCCCGCGCGGACCACGACTATTACGTGCTCGATGCCCCCAGCATTCCTGACGCCGAATATGACCGGCTGTTCCGGGAGCTTCAAGCACTGGAGCAGCAATATCCGGCGCTGCAAACCGCCGATTCGCCGAGCCAGCGGGTCAGTGGCGGGATACGTTCCGACTTGCCGAAGGTGCGGCATGCGATTCCGATGCTGTCGATCCGCACCGAGACCGATGCCGGTGAAAACGGCGCGCGGGCTTTCGACGCTCGCATCCGTCGCGAGCTCGGCCTCGGCGCTGCCGATCCCCCGGTGGAGTATTCGGCGGAGCTGAAATTCGACGGACTTGCAATCAACCTGCGCTACGAGCGCGGTCTGCTGGTACGCGCGGCCACGCGTGGCGACGGCGACGTGGGCGAAGATGTCACGCCCAATGCCCGAACGATCCGTTCGATCCCGCTGCGGCTGCTGGGCAGTGCGGCCGCAGTGATCGAGGTCCGCGGCGAGGTTTTCCTGCGGCGGGCCGATTTCGACCGCATCAACGAGCGCCAGCGCGAACAGGGCGATAAAGTCTTCGTCAATCCGCGCAACGCTGCCGCGGGCTTTCTGCGGCAACTCGACACGCACGCGACGGCCACGCGGCCGCTTTCCTTCTATGCGTACGGCCTCGGCGAAGTCGTCGGCTGGGCGGTCCCGCAGACCCACAGCGGAGTGCTCGACGCGCTGGCCGCGCTCGGCGTCCCCGTCTCGACCGAGCGCCGACGCGCGGCCGGCGCCGAGGAGCTTGTCGAGTATCACCGCGCGATTGCTACGCATCGCGATTCCCTGCCGTTCGACATCGATGGCGTGGTCTACAAGGTCGATCGACTCGATCTGCAGCGGGAACTGGGCTTCGTCTCGCGCGAGCCGCGCTGGGCGGTTGCGCACAAGTACCCGCCGCAGGAGGAGCTCACGCAGGTGACCGGCATCGATATCCAAGTGGGACGTACCGGGAAGATCACTCCGGTCGCGCGACTCGCGCCGGTGTTTGTCGGCGGCGTCACGGTCAGCAATGCAACCTTGCACAACGAGGACTACATCCGCACGCTCGGCCTCATGATCGGCGACACGGTGATCGTGCGTCGCGCCGGCGATGTGATTCCACAGATCGTCGCGGTGCTGCCGGAGCGGCGCCCGGCGAGGGCGAAGCCATTTTCCATGCCGACGCGCTGCCCCGTCTGCGGCTCCAGCGTCGCACGCGAGGAGGGCGAAAAAGACTTGCGCTGCACCGGCGGCCTCTACTGTTCGGCCCAGCGTAAGCAGGCGCTGTTGCACTTTGCCGGACGACGCGCCCTCGACATCGAGGGCCTCGGCGACCGGCTGGTCGAGCAACTGGTCGAGGCCGGCATCGTGCACACGCCGGCTGACCTCTTCAAGCTCGGGCTCGACTCGCTTGCGGCGCTCGACCGCATGGCCGACAAGTCGGCAACCAACGTCCTCGCGGCGATCGAGAGGGCGCGCAACACGACGCTTGAACGCTTTATCTATGCGCTCGGGATCCGCCACGTCGGCGAATCGACGGCGCGCGACCTGGCGCGCCACTTCGGCGGCATCGATGCTGTGATGAACGCAAGCGAGGACGAACTGCTACAGGTGAATGACGTTGGGCCGGTCGTGGCCGCCTCGATCCAACATTTCTTCGCGGAGCCGCACAACCGCGAGGTCGTGGAGGCACTGCGCGCCGCCGGTGTGCGCTGGACCGAAGGGCGGCCGGCAAAGCTCGCGGCGGGCGCGCTGGCCGGCAGGACCTTCGTGCTGACGGGTACGCTGCCACACTGGACACGCGAGCAGGCGCGCGAGCGCATCGAGTCCGCTGGCGGTAAGGTCGCGGGGTCGGTGTCGCGCAAGACCGACTACGTCGTTGCCGGTGCCGAGGCCGGCAGCAAGCTGGACCGGGCCCGCGAACTCGGCGTTGCGATCCTCGACGAAGACCAATTGAAGACATTGCTGGAGCATTGATGTACGCGATCATCGGCGGTAGCGGACTGGCCCGGTTTTCGGCGCTGGAGGACGCGCACCGAAAGGTGATGCGCACGCCGTACGGCGAACCCTCTGGAGCACTGACGTTCGGCCGGCTCGCCGGCGTCGACGTGGTGTTCCTGGCCCGTCACGGCTACGGTCACACGCTGTCTCCGCACGAGATCAACTACCGGGCCAATCTGTGGGCGCTGCGTGAACTGAAGGTCGACGGCGTGATCTCAGTCGCGACGGTGGGTGGTATCCGCGCCGACATGCTGCCGGGCTCGCTGGTCATCCCCGACCAGATCATCGACTACACCCACAGCCGCAAGGGCACCTTCTTCGAAGGTTCGGAAATGCCGGTGATCCATGTCGACTTCACCGAACCGTACACGCCGGCGTTACGTGCACGGCTGCTTGCCGCCGCCGGCCGCTGCGGCGAATCGGTGATCGACGGCGGCACGTATGCGTGCACGCAGGGGCCACGGCTCGAGACGGCGGCGGAGATCGAACGCATCGCACGCGATGGTGGGGACCTGGTCGGCATGACCGGGATGCCGGAAACCGCGCTGGCGCGCGAGGCGGAGCTCGCCTATGCGACGCTGGCGGTCGTCGTCAACCATGCCGCCGGTCGTGGCGACAGCAAGCACGAGATAAAGCTGGAGGAACTCGAAGAGGTGATGCACGCCACGATGACGCGCGCAGTCCGCATACTGACGGCTTTTTTTGAGGGCGGTTCATGATCCGCGAAATCCTGCGGATGGGCGATCCGCGCCTGCTGACGGTGGCGAATCCGGTAACCGAGTTCGGCACGACTGAGCTGCGTGAGCTCGTGTCCGACATGTTCGACACGATGCAGGCGGCCCACGGCGCCGGACTGGCGGCGCCGCAGATCGCCGTGCCGCTGCGCGTCGTCGTCTTCGGCTATTCCGATCCGTCGCTGCGCAATCCGCGCTACCCGGACGCGGACGCCGTTCCGCAGACGATCCTGCTGAATCCGGTGCTCGAGCCGCTGTCGCCCGAGACGGAAGAAGGCTGGGAGGGATGCCTGTCGGTGCCGGGCCTGCGCGGCGTGGTCGAGCGCTATACACGCCTGCGGTACCGCGGCTGTGACCTCGACGGCAGGCCGATCGAGCGCGTGGCCGAGGGCTTTCACGCCCGCGTCGTGCAGCACGAGGTCGACCACCTCGATGGCGTGCTGTATCCGATGCGGGTGCGCGATTTCACCCGCTTCGGTTATGTCGATGTGTTGTTTCCTGAACTCGCGGGCCAGCCCGAGGAATGACTGCACGCTTGCGCTAGGGCTCGAGCGCCTGCAAAAGGTCCTTTTCGATCTCGAGCTGGCTGCGCGGCTGGTCGAGTTCGGCACCTGAGACGAGAAACACGTCCTCGGCTCGTTCACCAAGCGTGAGCACCTTCGCGGTGTGCACGTTCAGGCTGTGCTGCGTCAACACGCGCGCGATCGAGTAGAGCAATCCGAGCCGGTCGGTGGCGGTGATGGCGACGAGGTAGCGCGACCCGCGCTCGTCCGGCTGCAGGTGCACCTCCGGAGTGACCGGAAAGTGCCGCGACTGGCGCGACATCCGCCCCTTCACCGGCGCCGGCAGCTCATGTCGTTGTGCGATCCATTCCGCCAGCTCGTGCTCGATCTGCGCCAGCAGTTCGCGATAGTGCGGGGACCGTCCGTGGTCCGTGACGAGGAAGGTGTCGAGCGCATAACCGTGACGCGTCGTGTGAATGCGCGCGTCGAGGATGCTGAGGTTGCGGCTGTCAAAGTAGCCGCAGACGCGCGCAAACAGATCTTTCTGGTCGCGCACGTACATCAGGACTTCGGCGCCCTCGCCGATTCGCGCCAGCCGCGCCCGGACGATCGGCTGCTCCGTATTGACGCGCGCGTACAGCGATCGACTGTGCCAAGCTATGTCCTGCGCACTGTGCCGCAGGAAGTAGACGACATCGAGCTGTTCCCACAGCGCCTCGCGCGCGCTGTCCGTAAGGCCGTACAGGCGCAGGATGCGCAGCGCCTCCTCCTTGCGTCCTTCGAGCACGGCGGTCGGTGAAACGCTGTCCCCGCCCAGCAGCCGGCGTGTCGAGAGGAACAGGTCCTCCAGCAGCTTGCCCTTCCAGGCGTTCCAGACTCTTGGGCTTGTGCCGCGAATGTCGGCCACGGTCAGGAGGTAGAGCGCGGTCAGGCGCCGATCGGTCTGCACCATCGCCGCGAAGCGCGCGATCACCCTCTCGTCGGCCAGATCTTGCTTTTGGGCGACCTGCGACATCAACAGGTGATGTTCGACCAGGAACACGACGAGACCGGTGTCCTCTGCCGACAATTCATGCTGGCGACAGAAACGGCGCGCGTCCCGTGCGCCGAGCGTGCTGTGATCACCGCCGCGGCCCTTTGCGATGTCATGGAACAGCGCAGCGATGTAGAGCAGCCATGGGCGTTCGAAGTCCGTGATCAGCTGGCTGCAGAGGGGATACTCGTGTGCATGTTCTGCGAGTGCGAAGCGCCTCAGGTTGCGCAGCACCTGCAGGATGTGCTGATCCACGGTGTAGACATGGAACAAGTCGTGCTGCATCTGCCCGACGATGCGTCGGAACACCGGCAGGTAGCGCCCCAGGACCGACAGCTGGTTCATCCGTCGCAGTTCGTGCAGCACGCCCTTCGGTTGCTGCAGTATCTCGAGGAAGGTCGCGCGATTGCGCGGGTCGCGTCGATAGCGCGCATCGATGCGTACACGCGCGTGCCACAGCGCACGCATCAGCGGCGCGGACATGCCGCGCAGTTCGCGATGCTGCGCCATCAGCAGAAAGGCACGAAGGATTCCGTTCGGATCTGCGTCGAGCGCGTCCGGTGCGCTCAGATCGAGCAGCTCGCTGCGAACGACGAAGGTCTGATCGAGCGGCTGCGCTGTCGGACCGTCCCGGTGAAACAGGCGCAGCTCGACGTTTTGCAGCACGATCGTGTTCATCTGGGTGACCGCCTTGGCCGCCCAGTAGTAGCGCTGCATCATCACTTCGCTCGCGCGGCGTGCCGCGGTCGGATGGAAGCCGGCGCGCTGCGCGACGGCGTGCTGCACATCGAATACGAGGCGATCCTCGCGCCGGTCGGTGACGAGATGCAACCAGGCGCGAATCTCCTTAAGACGGCGCTCGCTGCGGCGAATTAGGCCGGCTTCCTCGGCGGTGATCAGTCCACTCCGCGCAAGTTGCGCCCAGGTTTTGCCGTAGCCAAGTGCACGTGCAATCCATAGCAGCACGTGCAGGTCGCGCAGTCCGCCCGGGCTTTCCTTGACGTTGGGCTCGAGGTTATATGGCGACTCGTTGTACTTGATGTAGCGCTGCCGCTGTTCGAGGACCTTGGCGCGGAAATAGGCCTCGCGATCGATCGTCTCCCCGATCTCGCGCTGGAACCGGGTAAACAGGCCTCGCGAACCGGTGATCAGGCGCGCTTCCATCAGCGAGGTCACCACCGTGATGTCCTTGGCTGCCTCGGATTGGCACTCCTCGACGGTTCGCACACTGTGGCCGAGTGCGAAGCCGAAATCCCAGAGCAGGCCAATCAGCCGTTCGATCGTCGCCCGCTCGGCATCGTCCGGGGCGCGCTCGAGCAGGATCAGCACGTCGACGTCCGAGTGGGGAAAGAGCTCGCCGCGGCCGAAGCCTCCGACGGCGACGAGCGCCCCCCGCTGCTGGAGGCGGGCGTTGGTGGCGAGCTGGCGCAGCAGCGCGTCGGTGCAGCGCGCGAGACCTTTCAGCAGCGCTTCGACCGGGCCGCCCGCCTGGAACCGCGCGATCAGCTCGCCGCGCTCCAGTCGCAGGCGGTCCCGCAGCTGGAAGCCGACATCGTTCATGTCACGCGGTGGCAGGCTCGGCGGCAGGCTCGCCGCTGGCTCCGCCGGTCACGAAACGCGGCGGCGCCGGTGTCGCGGCGGAACGAGTGAGGACCTCATAGCCGGTCTCGGTCACGAGCACCGTGTGCTCCCACTGTGCCGACAGGCTGTGGTCCTTGGTGACTATGGTCCATCCGTCGGCCAGTTCCTTGATTTCGCGCCGGCCGGCGTTGATCATCGGCTCGACCGTAAAGGTCATACCGGTCGCCAGCTTCTCGAGCGTTCCCGGCTTGCCGTAGTGCAGGATCTGCGGCTCCTCGTGGAACTTGAGGCCGATGCCGTGACCGCAGAACTCGCGCACGACGCTGTAGCCGTGCTTCTCGGCATGGGTCTGGATCGCGTGACCGATGTCGCCTATTGTCGCGCCCGGACGGACCTGCTCGATGCCGAGCCACATGCAATCGTAGGTGACTTCGCACAGTCGCCGTGCGGCGATCGACGGCTCGCCGACGTAGTACATGCGACTAGTGTCGCCGTGGTAGCCGTCCTTGATCACAGTGACGTCGATATTGACGATGTCGCCGGCTTTCAGCACGCGGTCGCCCGGGATGCCGTGGCAGACCTGGTGGTTGACCGAAGTGCAGATCGCCTTGGGGAAGGGCCGGTATCCCGGCGGCGCATAGTTCAGTGGGGCCGGCACCGTGCTTTGGACATCGGTCATGTAGGCGTGGCACAGCCTGTCGAGCTCGCCTGTGGTGACTCCGGGCTTGACGAAAGGTCCGATGTAGTCGAGCACTTCCGCCGCCAGCCGGCCGGCCGTGCGCATTCCGGCAATATCGGCGGGCGTCTTGATCACGATGGACATAGGTCGCGGTTCCGGGCGGCTTGAGCTAAGCGGCTTCAGGTGGCTATAATATCGGGCTGCCTCGCGCTTTGAAAATCAAAAGCTTAGGCAGCTTGCCGAGCCAGGTTTTGCGGCTTACCGGCACCAGCAGCCGCTGGACCGGGTGCCTCAGAAACGGATAGGCATAAATCGCGCGCACCGCCACCAAGGTGCAACCCGGATTCCACAGGTCTCAGGGCTGCGTCGGCGACTGCGTTGGACCCAACCTTGGAGAAGGCACAAGATGTCAGTGACCATGCGTCAGATGCTGGAGGCCGGCGTTCATTTCGGCCATCAGACCCGCTTTTGGAACCCGAAGATGGCACCGTTCATCTTCGGACACCGCAACAAGATCCACATTATCAACCTCGAGCGCACGCTCGAGCAGTTCAACGATGCCACGCGCTTCGTGCGCCAGCTGGCTGCCAACCGCGGCACGTTGCTGTTCGTCGGCACTAAGCGGCAGGCGCGCGAGATCATCGTCGAAGAGGCGCAGCGTGCCAGCATGCCCTTTGTCGACCAGCGCTGGCTCGGCGGAATGCTGACCAACTTCAAGACGGTCAAGGTCTCGATCAAGCGCCTCAAGGAGATGGAACAGATCATCGCCGACAACGGCACTGAGCGCATGACGAAGAAAGAAGCGCTCGACTTCGCACGTGAGGTCGAGAAGCTCAATAAATCGATCGGCGGCATCAAGGACATGAATGCGCTGCCCGACGCGCTGTTCGTGATCGATGTGGGCTATCACAAGATCGCTGTGCAGGAAGCGACCAAACTAGGCATCCCGGTGGTCGCCATTGTCGACACGAACCACTCGCCGGACGGCGTGACCTACGTCATTCCGGGCAACGACGATTCGAGCCGCGCCGTGCGGCTGTACGCGCGCGGCATCGCCGATGCGGTGCTGGAAGGCAAGGCTGCCGCGCTGCAGGGCGTTGTGCAAGCCGTCACCGGCGGCGACGGGGAGTTCGTCGAAGTCAACGAAGGTCAGGAATAACCGGCGCTGCACAGAGGGTTGGCAGAAGAGGGGCGCAAGCCCCTTTTTTGCAGCAGGTAAGTTCAACGGATTGCAGGAGCTTTGCATGGCGGAAATCACCGCTTCAATGGTGAAAGAACTACGCGAGAAGACCGACGCGCCGATGATGGAGTGCAAGAAGGCACTGGCCGAGGCCGGCGGGGACCTTCTAAAAGCCGAGGAGATCCTGCGTGTCAAGCTCGGCAACAAGGCGAGCAAGGCGGCGGCGCGCATCGCGGCTGAGGGCGTAGTCGCGGTTCATATCGATGGGCGGGTCGGCGCGATCGTCGAGGTCAACTCGGAAACCGACTTCGTTGCCAAGAACGACGATTTCCTGAAGTTCGCCAGGGATGTCGCGGCACTCGTCGCGAAGAACGATCCGGGCGACGTTGCCGCGCTGTCTGCGCTCCCGCTCGCCGGCGGCACGGTCGAAACTGTCCGGACTGCTCTGGTTGGCAAGATCGGCGAGAACATGGCGATTCGCCGCTTCGCCCGCGTCCAGGCGCAGGGCCAGCTGGCGAGCTATGTGCACGGCGGCAGCAAGATCGGCGTACTGCTCGACATCAGCGGCGCCGACGGCGAACTATCCAAGGACGTGGCGATGCACATCGCCGCGAGCAAGCCGAAGTCTCTGGATGCCAGCGGCGTTGCGAGCGAGCTGCTCGATGCCGAGCGCCGCATCGCCCTCGAGAAGGCGCGCGAGGCCGGCAAGCCGGAAGCAATGCTGGAAAAGATCGCGGAAGGAACCGTGCAGAAGTTCCTGAAGGAAGTGACGCTGCTGGGCCAGGTGTTCGTCAAGGCCGAGGACGGCAAACAGACGATCGAGCAGCTGCTGACGTCCCGGGGCGCGAAGGTCAACCGCTTCGTGCTGTACGTCGTTGGCGAGGGCATCGAGAAAAAGCAGAGCGATTTCGCCGCCGAGGTGGCGGCGCAGGCGGCGGCAGCCCGGGCCTGACCGAGAAGGACAAGACGATGAGCTCGACCCCGCCCGCCTTCCGCCGCGTCCTGCTCAAACTGTCTGGCGAGGCGCTGATGGGTGACGACGCCTTCGGCATCAATCCCACGACGGTTGAGGCGATGGTCGCCGACATCGGTGAGGTCGTGAAGCTCGGCGTCGAAGTGGCGATCGTGATTGGCGGCGGCAACATCTTCCGCGGTGTCGCTCTCGGCGCCGAGGGAATGGACCGCGCAACCGCCGACTACATGGGCATGATGGCGACCATCATGAATGCGATGGCGCTGCAGGACGCGATGCGCCGCGCCGGCATCGAGGCGCGCGTGCAGTCGGCGCTCAACATCGAGCAGGTGGTCGAGCCTTACATTCGACCGAAGGCGCTGCGTTATCTGGAGGAGGGCAAGGTCGTCATCTTCGCGGCCGGAACCGGCAATCCGTTCTTCACGACCGACACGGCCGCTGCGCTGCGTGGCTCAGAAGTCGGGGCGCAGATCGTGCTGAAGGCGACCAAGGTTGACGGTGTCTATTCGGCCGATCCGAAGAAGGATCGCAACGCGACGCGCTACTCGACGATCACGTTCGACGAGGCGCTCGGCCGCAATCTGCAGATCATGGACGCGACGGCCTTTGCCCTGTGCCGCGACCAGCGACTGCCGATCAAGGTGTTCAGCATCACCAAGCCGGGTGCGCTGAAGCGGGTGGTGCTGGGAGAAGACGAGGGCACGCTGGTCCACGTCTGAAGCAAATCGAGGAGAGCCGAATGAACGTGGCTGAGATCCAGAAAACGACCGAGCACAAGATGCAGAAATCGCTCGAGACGCTCAAGGCCGACTTCGCCAAGGTCCGCACCGGACGCGCGCACACCGGCCTGCTCGACCATATCCAGGTCGACTACTACGGCGCGATGGTGCCGCTTGCCCAGGTGGCGCAGGTCGGACTCGGCGACGCGCGAACCATCACTGTGCAGCCGTGGGAAAAGAAAATGGTCCCGGTCGTCGAGAAGGCGATCCGCGATTCCGACCTCGGCCTGAATCCCGCCACCAGCGGTGACATCGTCCGCGTGCCGATGCCGCTGCTGACCGAACAGCGCCGCAAGGAGCTGGTCAAGGTCGTCAAGCATGAGGGCGAGAACGCAAAGGTGGCAATCCGCAACCTGCGCCGTGACGCGAACCACCATGTCAAAGAACTTCTGAAGGCGAAGACGATCTCCGAGGATGACGATCGGCGCGCCGAGGACGCGGTTCAGAAGCTCACGGACCGGTATGTCAGCGAGATCGACAAGCTGGTCGCGGAGAAGGAAAAGGAGGTGCTGACCGTCTAGCGGCGGTCAGCTGACGACTTGAGCACCGAGCAAGCGCCCAAGGGTACCGCTGTCTCGCCGCGGCCGCGTCACGTCGCCATCATCATGGATGGCAACGGCCGCTGGGCCGTCTCTCGCGGGATGCCGCGCGTGGCTGGTCACAACCGCGGCGTGGAGGCTGTGCGCGCGACGCTCGCGGCTTGCGGCGAACGGGGGATCGAATACCTGACGCTGTTCGCGTTCAGCTCGGAAAACTGGCGGCGACCCGCCGACGAGGTCTCGAGGCTGATGCGACTGTTCATGCTCGCGCTACAGCGCGAGATCGACAAGTTGGTCGAACTCGGGGTCCGCATGCGCGTCGTCGGCGAGACGTTTGCGTTCAGTCCCGAATTGCGCCGCCTGATCGCCGAATCGGAGCGACGCACCGAGCACAACCGTCGCCTGCACCTGACGGTCTGCGCCAATTACGGCGGCCGCTGGGACATCGCGCAGGCGGCGCAACTCGCTGCGCGCGAGCAACTGGCCGCGGGTGCAGCCGAGGTGCGCATCGACGAGAAGGCCATCGGGCAGCGCCTCGCGCTTGCCTTCGCGCCGGATCCGGACTTGTTGATCCGCACTGGCGGCGAACGGCGCGTCAGCAACTTCCTGCTGTGGCAACTCGCGTATGCCGAGCTGTATTTCAGTGACGTGCTATGGCCGGACTTCGACGCCGCCGAACTCGACGCCGCCTTGCTTTGGTACTCGAGCCGCCAGCGCCGCTTCGGCATGACCGGCGAGCAGGTCGAGGCCGAGCCTACGATCCCGAACGCGGCCTGAGGGCTGGCGCGTGCTGAAGCAACGCGTCATCACCGCACTAGTGCTTTTCGTCGCGCTCGTGGCGGCGCTGGTCTGGTCGCCGTTTGCGTTCGCCACGCTGATGACACTGGCGATTGCGATTGCGCAGGCTGAATGGCTGCAGCTGGCCGGTTGGAAGTTCAGTGTCGCGCTGGCGACGACCTTGAGCGTCGGCGCGCTGCTCCTCGGTGTCCTGCTGTATCGGCCCGAATGGTTCTACACGCTGGCCGTGCCGACGCTCGTCGTCGCGACGCTTGCCTGGATCCTGATCGGCGCGCAGTTGCTGCTATCGGGGCCGCAGCCGCCCCGTTTCCATCCGACGCTGTCAGTGTTGCTGGCCTTCTTGCTGCCGCTCGCGGCATGGTGCGCGGTAGTGCTTCTGCTGCGCAGCGGAGTCGTGGTTCTGCTGTCGGTGTTCTTCATCGTCTGGCTTGCCGACACCGCCGCATACTTCGCCGGCCGGGCCTTCGGTAAGCGCAAGCTCGCGCCGCAAATCAGCCCCGGCAAGACCTGGGCCGGACTCTGGGGGGCGATGATCGCGGTCATCCTGATCGCAGCAGCGGCGCGGGCCGTCGCGCCTGAAGCGGTGATCTTCTCCAGCCGGCTGATCGACCGTGCCGGCGTTGTCTTCGCGCTCGCGCTTTTGGCGACGCTGGTTGCGCTGTCTGTGATCGGCGATCTCTTCGAGAGCCTGCTGAAACGACAGGCCGGCGCCAAGGACAGCGGTCATCTGCTGCCCGGCCACGGGGGCTTCTACGACCGTCTCGACGCGATGCTGGCGCTGCTTCCGCCGGCGGCGTTGCTTTGGCGCTGGGTGCAGTGATGCGGACGATCACCTTGCTCGGTGCGACCGGATCGATCGGCAGCAGCGCGCTGGACGTGATCACGCGCCATCCTGACCGGTACCGCGTGCATGCGCTGACGGCACAGTCGAGCGTTGACGCGCTGGCCGACCTTGCGGCGCGCCACGCCGCTGCCGTCGCCGTGATCGGCGATCTTGCGCTCGAGCGCGACTTGCGAGACGCGCTGCGCGCACGCGGCGCTACCACCGTCGCGCGCGCCGGCGCTGCGGCACTTGCAGAGGTCGCGCAGGCGCCGGAGTCCGATACGGTGCTGGCGGCGATCGTCGGTGCTGCGGGCCTGGTGCCCACGCTCGCCGCAGCACGCGCCGGTAAGCGCCTGCTGCTGGCGAACAAGGAGGCGATCGTCTGCGCCGGCAGCCTGCTGACGGCGGCCATCAAGGCCGCAGGCGGGGAGTTGCTGCCGGTGGACAGCGAACACAATGCGATCCACCAGTGCCTTGCGGGCGCCAGCGCCGAACAGCGTGCGCGCGCGCGTCTGGTGCTGACGGCGTCTGGCGGCCCTTTCCTGAAGCGCTCCGATCTCGACGCGGTCACGCCCGACGAAGCGTGCGCGCATCCGAACTGGGTCATGGGCCGCAAGATCTCGGTGGACTCTGCCACGCTGATGAACAAGGGACTCGAAGTCATCGAGGCGAGCTGGCTGTTCGGCATCGCGGCGGATCGAATCGAAGTCGTCATTCATCCGCAGAGCGTGATCCATTCGATGGTCGAGTACCCGGACGGCTCGGTGCTGGCGCAGCTCGGTTCGCCTGATATGCGCACGCCGCTTGCGTACGCACTCGCATGGCCCGAGCGCATCGAAAGCGGTGCCCGGCGCCTCGACTTTGCGCGACTGGGCGCGCTGACTTTCGAGGCGCCCGATTGGACGCGCTTTCGCTGCCTCGAATATGCCTACAGCGCTCTGCGCATGGGCGGCGCCGCCCCTGCGGTGCTGAACGCGGCGAACGAGGTCGCAGTAGAAGCCTTTCTGCGGCGCGGCTTGCCGTTCACGCGGATCGCGCCGACGATAGAAAACGTGCTGGCCGGCTACCACCCGGCCGCACCCGGCAATGTCGAGGACATCCTCGAGATCGACCGCGTCGCGCGTGCACGGGCAGTGGCGGCTCTGGCCGTCGCCGCCTGACCGCGTCCAAGGAGTGAAATGAACCTGATTACCACCGTGGCCGCATTCCTGCTGACGCTCGGAGTGCTGATCGTGATCCACGAACTCGGCCACTACTGGGTCGCGCGCTGGAGCGGGGTGAAGGTCCTGCGCTTCTCGATCGGATTCGGCCGGCCGATCGCGCGCTGGGTCCGGGGGCCCGACCGGACCGAGTGGGTGGTCTCGGTGCTGCCTCTCGGTGGCTATGTGCGCATGCTGGATGAACGCGACCCCGAGGCCGGGCCCGTCAAAGATGCCGAGTTGCCACGCGCGTTCAACCGCCAGTCCGTCGGCAAGCGCTTCGCGATCGTCATCGCCGGGCCCATTGCCAATCTGCTGCTGGCGATATTTGTCTACTGGCTGCTCAACGTGATCGGCGTGTTCGAGCCGCGTGCAACGCTCGGCTCGCCGCCCGCCGCCACCGTCGCTGCGCGTTCCGGAGTTGCCGCCGGCGACACCGTGACCGATGTCGACGGCACCGCGGTCCGTTCCTGGAACGAATTACGCTGGCTGCTGCTGCAAAAAGCCGTGTCCGGAGCGCCAATAGCGATCGAGGTCGAGGACTCCAACGGAAACCGTCGCACTCTGACGCTCGAGCCGACGAATCTGAGCGCCGCGGACCTCGAGTCGGACGTTGTCGCGCGCCTTGGCATCGTGCCGTACAGCGGTCCGCCGCGTATTAACCGCCTCACTGACGACAGCGCGGCGACGCGGGCCGGACTGCGCGTCGGCGACACCATCGTAGAGGCCGACGGCACGCGGATTGGTTCGGCCCGCGACCTGATTGAGCGCATACGCGCGTCGGCGGACAAACCGATGGAGTTCGGCATCGAACGCGGTCGCGACTTTATCCATCTGCAAGTGACGCCTGCGCGTGCGACCGACGAACAGGGGCATGCGATCGGCCGCATCGGTGCTGAACTCACCGACCGTCCGCCGGTGATCAAGGTGCAGTACGGGCCGGTCGAGAGCGTGGCACTCGCCACCGTCAAGACGTGGGACACGGCGGTGTTCTCGCTGAAGATGCTCGGCAAGATGATCGTCGGCGAAGCATCCTGGAAAAATTTATCCGGCCCGGTGACGATCGCCGACTATGCGGGCCAGACCGCGCGCATCGGACTCGCGCCGTTCCTGAACTTCCTCGCACTGGTGTCGATCAGCCTCGCGGTGCTCAACCTGCTGCCGATTCCGATGCTCGATGGAGGACACTTACTGTATTATCTGATCGAGTTTCTCAAGGGCAGCCCGCCGGCCGAATGGATCATCGAGTGGGGTCAGCGCGCCGGAGTTGCGCTGCTGGGCCTGCTGACCATGCTGGCCTTATATAACGATCTCATGCGGCTGCTCTCCTGACTGCAACAATGGAACTCTGAGTTGGAGCGCCGCGTTTCATCCAGGCGCAGCGTCCACCTGACGCTGCGTCGTGTTGCAGCCGCGGTGCTTGCCGCCTATTGCCTGAACGCAAGCGCTCAGGAATTTGTCGTACGCGACATCCGCGTCGAAGGCATCCAGCGAACCGAAGCCGGCACGGTCTTCACCTACCTGCCGATCCGAGTCGGCGACCGCTTCGACCCCGAGCGTGGCACGCAGGCGATCCGGGCTCTTTATGCGAGTGGCCTGTTCAAGGACGTGCGTCTCGAAGTCGACGGTGACGTGCTGGTCGTCATCGTTGACGAGCGCCCGGCCATCGCGACGATCGAACTCGCCGGTGTAAAGGAGTTTGAAAAAGACCAGATCCTCAAGTCGCTGCGCGATGTCGGGCTGGCCGACGGCCGCATCTACGACCGATCGCTGCTCGAGCGGGCGGAGCAAGAGCTGCGCAGGCAGTATCTGTCGCGCGGCCTTTATGGTGTGCAGATAAAGACCACGGTCACGCCGATCGAGCGCAACCGGGTCAACATCTCGATCCAGGTCGAAGAAGGCGACATCGCCAAGATCCGTTCGATCGAGTTCACCGGCAATCAGCTCTTCAGCGACCGCACGCTCCGTTCCAACATGGAGCTATCGACCCCGAACTGGCTCTCGTGGTACACGAAGCGCGACCAGTATTCGCGGCAGAAGCTCGGCGCCGACCTCGAGTCGCTGCGCTCGTACTACCTGAACCGCGGCTACCTCGACTTCCGCATCGATTCGGTCAACGTCTCGATCTCGCCCGACAAAAAGGACATCTACGTCACGATCAACGTCTTCGAGGGCGAGCGCTATACGGTGTCGAGCGTAAAGCTCGGCGGCGAACTTCTCGGCCTCGACGACGAACTGCAACCGCTGATCACCGTGAAGCCCGGCGATGTCTACAACGCCGAGCGCATCAACGGCATCGGCAAGGCCGTGACCGACCGTATGAGCACGCTCGGCTATGCCTTTGCGTCCGCCAATGCCGTGCCGGAAGCCAATCGCGACACCCGTGAGGTCGCCTTCACGATCATCGTCGACCCCGGTCGGCGGGTCTACGTTCGCCGCGTCAACATCGGTGGCAACACGCGCACGAAGGACGAGGTAATCCGGCGCGAGGTCCGGCAGTACGAGGCCGGCTGGTTCGACGCGGACCGCGTTCGACTCTCGAAGGAACGGCTCGACCGGCTCGGCTACTTCGAGACCGTAACGGTCGACACGCCCGCGGTGCCGACCGCACCCGACCAGGTCGATGTCAACGTCACTGTCAAGGAGCGAGCGACCGGCAACGTCCAACTCGGCGCCGGTTACTCGAGCTCCGAAGGCTTGGTGCTGACCGCCGGGCTGTCGCAGAGCAATCTGTTCGGCACCGGCAACGCACTCGCGCTCGAGGTCAATACCAGCAAGTCGAATACGGTGTTCTCGATCACGCACACCGATCCGTACATCACCCCCGAGGGCATCAGTCGCACGGTCGAGCTCTACTACCGTAACTCGGACCTTGCCGAGTTGGGGCTGGCGAGCGTCGGCTACAACACGCGTGGTGCCGGATTGGTCTACGGCATTCCGTTCACCGAGTACGACCGGGTCTTCCTCGGGCTCAGGTACGAGGGCACGCAGATCGACCTTACGGCACAATCGCCGCCGCGCTACATCGAGTACGTCCAGCAGTTCGGCGATAACTCGGATGCGCTGGCGGTCACCGGCGGATGGTCGCGCGACAGCCGCGACAGCCTCATCGTGCCGACGCGCGGCCGCTACCAGCGAGCGTTCGCCGAGGTAGCTATTCCGGTCCTCGATCTTGAGTACTACCGGCTCACGTACCAGTTCCAGCAGTTCTTCTCGTTTACGCGTTTCTTTACGCTGGCCTTCAACACGGAGCTCGGCTTCGGCAACGGCTATGGCGGCAAGCCGTACCCGTTCTTCAAGAACTTCTACGTCGGCGGTATCGGCAGCGTGCGCGGTTTCCAGGCGGCGACACTCGGGCCGCGCGACGTCTACGGCGATCCGCTCGGCGGCACGCGGCGCTTCAACGCCAACTTCGAAGCGCTGGTTCCGTTCCCTGGTGCGGACAAGACCCTGCGCGGATCGCTGTTCCTCGACATGGGACAAGTGTGGGGACCTGGCTGCAACGGCATCTACACCATCCCGTTCGGAACTCCCCTGGCGGACGTCAATGCGAACCCGGGCGCCTTCTGCAACGGGTATTACTCCAGTAACTACTCAAAAATCGATCTCAGCCTGATCCGCTATTCGGTCGGGGTCGGCATCGCTTGGGTCTCGCCGATGGGTCCGCTGCGCCTTTCGTACGCCTATCCACTGAATGCCGAGCCGTGGGATCGCATCCAGCGCTTCCAGTTCCAGATCGGTGCGGGCTTCTGATATGGCAGAATTCCTTGCTTCTTTCCCGCAGGAAGACCTATGACCCAGAGGCTGTCGGCATCGGTCATTGCCGCGCTTGCCGTTGCGCTGCTGACCGCGGCGCCGGCGGTTCGTGCGGAGGACCTGAAGGTCGGTGTTGTCAATTCCGACCGCATCCTGCGCGATTCGCAGCCCGCGCGGGCCGCGATGCAAAAGCTCGAGGCGGAGTTCTCGAAGCGAGACAAGGATATGCAGGAGATGGGCGCGCGTCTGAAGGCGAACGCCGAGCGTTTCGAGAAGGACGGCCCGATCATGTCCGAGAGCGATCGCGTCCGCAGGCAGCGCGAGTTGGCGGAGGCGGACCGGGAGTTCCAGCGCAAGCAGCGTGAGTTTCGCGAGGACTTCAATCAGCGCCGCAACGAGGAACTGCAGGGGCTGCTCGAGCGGACCAACCGCATCATTCGACAGATCGCGGAGCAGGAGAAGTTCGACCTGATCGTGCAGGAGGCCGTCTACTTCAATCCGCGCATCGATATGACCGAACGCGTGTTGCGCGCGCTCAACAACACAAAGTAGTTGCGATGAAATCCGGCGGACTGTCGCTGTCTGCGCTGACAGCCGCCATCGCTGAGCGCACGGCGGGTCGGCTGCAGGCCCATATCGATGGCGACTCCGGGCGCCGCCTCACGTCGGTCGCTGCGCTGAATGACGCGCAGAGCACCGACCTCAGCTTCCTGGCCAATCCGCGCTATCGGCGTGACGCGGCCCACACGCGTGCCGGCGCCGTTGTGCTGAGTGCCTCCGAGGCAACCGCGGTGCGCGCAGCCAACGCTACGAGCCTTGTCATCGTCGATCCGCCCTATGCGTGGTTTGCGCTTGCCGCGCAACTGCTCCATCCGGTAGCAGCGCGTGCTCCGGGCGTGCACCCGACCGCCAGCATCGACGCAAGCGCACAAGTCGACACGACTGCCACGGTCGGCGCCGGCGCGGTGGTCGGTGCGCGGGCGCGCGTCGGCGCCGGAGCGGTAGTCGGTGCCGGCGCGGTGCTCGGCAACGAGGCCGTGCTGCATGCGGGTGCCGAGTTGCATCCGCGGGCCGTCGTACTTGACCGTTGTGAGGTCGGTCGCCGCTCCATCGTCCACAGTGGCGCAGTGATCGGTGCCGATGGTTTCGGATTTGCGCCGCTCGATGGCGCCTGGATCAAGATTCCGCAAATCGGTCGCGTCATCGTTGGCGATGACGTCGAAATCGGTGCCAACACGACGATCGACCGCGGCACAATGGGCGATACCGTGGTCGAATCGGGGGCCAAACTCGACAACCAGGTGCAGGTCGGGCACAACTGCTTCATCGGCGCCAACACCGTAATCGCCGGGTGCGTCGGGATTGCCGGCAGCGCGCATGTCGGCCGCAATTGCATGATCGGGGGCGCGGCGGGCATTGCCGGCCACCTGTCGATCGCCGACGGCAGCGTGATCGGGCCGATGACGATCGTTTCGGGTTCGATCACGACGCCGGGCCATTACACCGGCTTTTTCCCGATCATGAAGAATCGGGATTTCGAGAAGGTCGCTGCCATAGTCCGGCGGCTCGAGGATTTGCGCCGCCGTG
>DATEZE010000085.1:0-2541 GCA_035255845.1 Burkholderiaceae bacterium
TGCGACGCGCCTTGCGCGTCGCGTACACGAGCAGCGTTACTTGTACACGATATCCGCGCGCCGGTTCTGTGCCCACGCTTCCTCGGTGCTGCCTGTGGCGCGCGGCTTTTCCTTGCCGAAACTCACGGTCTCGATCTGCCCGTCGCGCGCACCCATCAGCAGCAGTCGCTGCTTGACCGCCTCGGCACGCTTCTGGCCCAGCGCCAGGTTGTATTCGCGCCCGCCGCGTTCGTCGGTGTTGCCTTCGATCTTGATCTGACGCCCGGCGTTGGCCGCGAGGTACTTTCCGTGCGCTTCGACCAGCGGCTGGTATTCGCTCTTCACATTGAAGCTGTCGAAATCGAAGTAGACACTCTTCTTGGACAGTGGGTTGTTGGGATCGGTGAACGGATCGATGCCACGGGTCGAGTCGGCCGCGACCGGGACGACCGCGCGCGCGTCGGCTCCATCGCCGGCGCCCTTGCTGGCATCGACGATCGGCGCCGGTTTCTGCTCATCGTCGAGCTTGACCGATGAACAGCCGGCCACGAGAACGGACAACGCAGCGACCACGATGGCACTGCGCAGATGTTGGGCGAGATGCATTTTCACTCCTGTCACTTGATGTACGGACCCCAGGTCGGTTCGCGGATGTCACCGCCTGGGCCGGAAAGGCGCGTGCGCACACGGCCATCCACCGAAGCCGACGCGAGAATGCCGCGGCCGTTCACCTCGGTGGCGTAAAGCAGCAGGCGCCCATTCGGCGCAAAGCTCGGCGACTCGTCGCGCGCAGTGTCGGTCACCGGCGTCGCGTTGCCGCTCGCAAGGTCGAGCACCATAACCTGGAATCGTCCGTCGCGGCGGGTGACGTATGCGAGCAGCTTGCCGTCCGGAGACAGACGCGGACTGATGTTGTAGTCGCCGTTGAACGTGACCCGTTGAACGCTGCCGCCATTGGCGGCCATTTTGTAGACCTGCGGGCCGCCCCCGCGGTCAGATGTGAAGTAGATCGACTGGCCATCCGGACTAAACACCGGCTCGGTATCGATTCCGCTCGACTGCGTGAGCCGCCTCACATTGGAACCGTCGGCGTTCATCAGAAAGATTTGCGAGTTGCCTTCGCGCGTCAGCGTCACCGCGAGGGAACGGCCGTCCGGCGACCAAGCCGGCGCGCTGTTCGAGCCCCGGAAGTTGGCCACGGCCTTGCGCTCTCCGGTGGTCACGGTGTGCACGTAGACCACGGGCTTGCCGGTTTCGAAGCTGACATAGGCAAGCCGTATGCCGTCCGGCGCCCAGGCCGGCGAGATGATCGGCTCACGCGATCGCAGCGCCGCCTGGGAATTGGCGCCATCGGCGTCGGCCACATGCAGTTCCCACGAATTACGCCCGGTCTGCACGACATATGCGATGCGCGTGGCGAACACGCCGCGCTCGCCGGTGAGCTTTTCGTAGATACGATCGGCGATCCGATGCGCGGTCAGCCTCAGGTCCGAGGCCGGCACCGTGTACGCCAGGCCATCGAGCTGAGTCTGCTTGACGGTATCGAGCAGCCGAAAGCGGATGTCGAAGCGACCGTCGGCCAGGCGGCGCGAACTGCCGATGACCAGCGCATCTGCGCCGCGCGACTTCCAGTCAGCGAGATTGACGTTGGCAGTCTCGGCAGTCGGCTGGCTGCCGGCGTCGACGATGCGGAACAGGCCACTGCGCGCCAGGTCCGCCCGAATGATGCCGTCGATCTCCTGCGCGCCGCTGCCTTCCTGCGCAAACGGCGCCACAGCAATTGGAAACTGCTGGGCCCCGACCCCGGTGATCTCGACGCGCAACTGCGCGCGAGCTGCAGCGGGAAGGAGGACAAGCGCACCGCAGACGCTGCGGCGGGCGAGGATGACGTTGTTGCGACTGTTCTTCATTCGATGAGGCTGGCGCCGAGTATAGACATCGGTATGTGGGTGCCGTTAACTGAAACGCGCGAGGACGAATGGTGATGATGCACGGCTATCGGGTTTCCACCGGGTCGAATGCAAGGCGCAGCGAGCGCGGCATCGCACCCTCGCGCGGCCGCGGAAATGGATCGCACCGCCTGATCGCGCGCTCGACAGCCTGGTCATAGGCTGCGATGCCGCTCGGTCGCATCAAGCGCGGTGCCCCGACCTGTTCGCCGGTCGGCAGCAGCGTCACTTCGAATTCGGCGACGTGCTGTCGCGCCTGCAAACTCTCGGGCACGTTAAAGACGATGTGCGGGCGAATGCAGCCCACGACCTGCGCCTCGTAGCCGCGCGCGATGCCTCCCGGTCCGGCGGCGGGACTGCCGCCAGGAACTCCGGCGGACGAATTACCGGCCGCGGCCATCGCGCGTTCAATCGCAGCCTGGCGCTGCTTCTCGGCCGCCGCCTGCGCCGCTTTCGTCTCGGCGTCGCGCTTCAACTGTTCCTGCCGTGGGTCAGGCTCGACCTTCTTCGGCGGCTCGACTTTCTTCGGTGGTTCGATCTTCTTCGGCGGCTCGGGTGGCGGCTCGACCTTCTTCGGCGGCTCGACTTTAGGCTCCAACTTCTGCTCGACGAT
>DATEZE010000086.1:0-10500 GCA_035255845.1 Burkholderiaceae bacterium
TGGACGCCAACGCCCGACATGCTGCTGGTGCCGATCTCGGTGCGACCGTTTGCCGAGGCGACGCCTGAAAAGCCGAAGCCGCTTGGAACAAAGGAGGGCAAGAACGTCTACGACCAGCAGGCGATGATCGACTATCTCGACGATCGAGCGCGCTGGACCAAGCGCAAGTTCGCGTGGGAAAGCGGTCAGAAGGGCATGCAGGAGCACAGCCAGCGCGCCGCACAGGGCGATGCGCAGGCGATGCACGACCACCTGCTCACCTGCCTGAAGGACATTCTGTGGCCGCTGCCAGCGACCGTGAGCTTCCAGTTTGACGACGTGACGCAGGTTCGGATGGACGTGCAGCTGCCACTGCTGCCGACGCTGCCTGACCGCGAAGCGGCGATCGACTACGGCAATCGCGTGATCGTGCGCCGCATGTCGGAAGTCATCCACACCAAGCTGCACAATCGCCACGCACTCGGCCTGATGCTGCGCCTGATCGGCGAGACCTTCGCGGCGTTGCCCACGGTGGAGCAGATGACGATCTCCGGTCGGCAGCAGCCGGCCGATCCCCGTCCGCCGCGCTACGTCGTGACCGCGCGAGCGCAGCGCAAGGCCTGGTCCGTGCTGTTCCAGCGCGGCGTGGCCACCGGCGATGCCAGCCAGTGCCTCGAGCAGATCGAGTCACGCGTCAATCTCACCGGCCTCGGCGCGTTCCTGCCGATCGAGCCGTTCGACTGAACCCTGCCACCGGCTGCGTGCCCGCGGGCCCCTAGTTCAACTCGTTGAAGCCGCGAACCACTTTGCGCGGTTCGCGGTGCTGCCTCAGCTGGCGTGTTCTTCTGGCGCTGTCGAGGTATTCAGCATCGCGAGCGAATGCTCGGCGCGATACAGCTGCGACTTGATCGTCACCACGCGCTCGGGCACGTGCCGGCGCGCGATCGACAATGCGTCGCCGAGCCGCTCGACCGCATGCGGCAGCAACGACGGTTTGTGCCGCTCGGCCAGCGTCAGCAGCGTGCTGCCGTACATGTAGTTGAGCTTCGCGCGCTCAACCAGTTCGGCTGCTTCTTCGGTCTTGCACTGGTCGCGCAGTAGCGCTGCGAGCTGCTCGCACATGCTCGACAGTTCTTCCGCTCTGACCGCAGCAGAACGGCGCGGCCAGTTCCACAGCGCATCGTCATCTCGCGCGATCATCTCTGCATGAAAAAAATGAAGCTCGGAAGTCATGCTGCCTCGTCCTGATCTGGTGCCGCTGCCCGTCGCGGCGCTGCAGGAGTGTGGGCCAGAAGTACGTCTACTTGATGACTACGAGGTCGGACAGTAACGACCCGCGCCCGGATCGCGCATCCCCAATATGCGCAGCTAAACTTTGCCGCACGATGTGCACTGCGAGTGCCGCCGATCCGGCGCGGCAACGCAGCATCCGTCCGCTTACCAGACGCTTAAACGCCACGCATCGTAACGATGCTCTTTCACGCTTGCAACATTGCGCGTGCGAAACGTCCGTACGCAGCGGGACCGGTATCCTCGCGGCCGATACCGAGCACCAAGTTGCACGCATGTAAGCGGCCGCAGCCAACAACGGTGGAGACAGCGCGCGTGTCATTGCCACCGCCACTGCGCGATCGACTGCGTCTGCCGGTGATCGGCGCACCAATGTTTATCGTCAGCGGACCCGAGCTTGTGCTCGCACAATGCATGGCCGGAATCGTCGGCAGTTTTCCGGCGCTGAACGCGCGCCCTTATGAGATGCTCGACATATGGCTCACGCGCATAAGCAAAGAGTTGTCAGAAATTAAGGCGCGGCATCCGGACGCGCGGCCCGCGCCGTTTGCAGTCAAGCAGATCGGGCACTCGAGCAATCAGCGGCTGCAGCAGGACCTGGATATTTGCGTGAAACACGAGGTGCCAATCATGATCACCAGCCTGCGCGCGCCCGATGCGGTGGTCGAAGCGGCGCACGGCTACGGCGGCCTCGGGCTTGATCGTCGACCGCCTGGAAGAGGAAGACCGGCATGCCCTGGCAAAGCTTGCGGTCGGCAGCGGGGTAGAGCGCGACAGCACCCCGAGCTAAGCTAGCCGCGACCGACGAAGATCAGGCCGCCATGACAACACCGGACGCCGCCCTGTCGCAAAAGGATCTCGCCGCGCTGGTGGAACTTGCGCCCGAGCTGGCCGAAGACACGTCGCTGACGTCGCTGCTCGGCCGCCTGCTCGAGAAGGCAGCCGCGCTCACGGCGTCCACCGGCGGCAGCGTCTATCTATATGACGAGCAGCGGCGCAAGCTTTACGTGGCGCACGCCGTCGGCCCGAGCGCGCAAGTCGTGCTCGACAAGTTCGGCGCCGCAGGCGAGGGCATCCCGATCGTCGGCAGCAAGGCGGGCGGCGTGTTCGCGAGCGGAACGCCAATAGTCGTCAACGAGGAAATCGAGCGCGATCCGGAGCACTACAAGGCGGTGGACAGGGCCACCGCGCAGCCGACAACCTCGATGATCGCTGTCCCCCTGGTCGTGGGCGGCGAACGAATCGGCGTGGTGCAACTGCTCGACCGTACCGACGGACCCTACACCGACTATTCAGTTGCGCTTCTCGCCCGGTTTGCTCACCTGGCCGCGGTAGCGGTGCGCAATGCGCGTCTGTTCGGCGACATGGCGGCGCGCATCGGCGCCTACGGTCTGCCGCGCGATTCGGTCGACGCGGCGACGCTGCGAAGCCTGCTTAACGCGCCGGCACAGGCCGAGCGGTTATCGATCCTATTTGCCGACATGCGCGGCTACTCGCGCCTCGATCGCGCGTTGCAGGATCCGGTCCAGCTGCAGGCAAAGCTGAACGAATTCCTCGCGATGCTGGCTAACGCGGTCCGCGAACAGGGCGGCGTCGTCAACAAATTCCTCGGTGACGGGCTGATGGCGCTGTTTCGCGGGCCGGAACACGAAATTCGCGCGGTGCGCAGCGCGAGCAACATGATCGAGCGCTTCGCACCGATGCGCGATCGCTGGGATGACGATGTCAACGAGCCGCTCGAGATCATCGACATCGGTGTTGGCATCGCCACCGATTCCGTCACGCTCGGCACGGTCGGCAGCGATGAAGTGCGCGAGTTCACTGCAGTCGGCCGCGCCGTGAACCTCGCTTCCGCGCTGGTGGACCGGGCACGCGATGGCGAGCGTCTGCTGGTCGACCGCCAGACGGTGCGCAATGCGGCAGCCGTGATCGAAGAATCGAAGCAGGTGTCGAAGCTGCAGATCAAGAGTCTGGGGGCGGATGGGCCCAACTACGAAGTGCACCACGTCCTGCGCTTGCGGGCCGGCGAGGGACAAGCCCCCGCCGCGCTGCCAGCGGCGCCGCTGATGATGGCGCGTTCGTCACAACAGGTTTTCGTCAGCTACTCGCACGCCGACGCGTCATTCCTCGACGAGTTTCACACGCACATGCGTCCGTTTCTGAAACGCGAGGACTTCGAGCTGTGGGATGACACGCGGATGGCCGCCGGCGATCGCTGGCGCGGCCAGATCGAGGCCGCGTTATCGCGCGCTGGTGCGGCAGTCCTGCTGGTGAGCCCGACGTTTCTCTCGTCGGAGTTCATCGACCGGCACGAACTGCCGCCGTTGTTCGAGGCTGCACGCAAGCGCGGCCTGCGCATCTTCTGGTTGCCGGTTTCGGCCTCTGCTTACGACGAGACCGAGATCGCGGGCTTTCAGGCCCTGCACGATCCGCGCGTACCGCTCGACCAGCTGGTTCAGGCCGAGCGCAATGCCGCATGGGTCAAGATCTGCCGTCAGGTCGCGAATGCGTTGAGGCTGCGCGCGGCTTAGCCGCCAGCGGTCGGAGCAGCGCGGAAAGTGCAGCGAGCGCCAGCGGCGGCGCGATCGAGCGCGAGTACTCAACGATGTGCGTTGCACTCGGCTAGCGCGAGTCATTCGCAACGCCGATCGACGCCGGAATGCCGCTTGCACCGAACACAGCATGGACACCTGGATCGACTTCCTTTCAAGCGCGCCGTTCGATCGGACCTGGCTCTTCGCGGCAGTCGCGCTCCTCGCCGTCGGCGTGCTGCTGCTGCTCGCGAGCTTGGTCGCGCTGTTGCGGCTGCACCCGCTCTCGTTCCTGTTGCGCATCGTTTTCGGCGCGGTGCTGCTCGCGCTCGGTGTCGTCGCCGCGATGGTTGCCGTTGGCACCGCCGGCTACCAGGCGCTGACGCGCGAACAGACCGCGGCGACGGTCCGCGTCGAGCCCGCCGGGCCACAGCGCTTCAACGCCACGGTGCGTTTTGTCGACGGCCGCACGCAGACGTTTACGCTCGCGGGCGATGAGATCTACATCGATGCGCACATCCTGAAGTGGCAGCCGATCGCCAACATGGTCGGCCTGCACACCGCCTACGAGCTCGATCGCATCGCCGGCCGTTACCACGCGCTGAAGGACGAACAAGCGCTGCCGCGCACCGTCCACGCGCTGGGTGCCCCCAAGCCGATCGATCTCTTTTCGCTGCGCGGCCGCTATGTGATGCTCGCGCCGCTCGTCGACGCCGAATACGGCTCAGCGTCATTCGTGCCGGTCACGCGGCCGGCAGAGCTCGAGGTGCGAGTCTCGACGACCGGGCTGCTGATCCGCGAGAAAGCGAACTAGCGAGGAAAACGCAGCGCGCGGCAGCGACGCAGCGCGTCGGCGCCCGTGAACGGCGGATCGATGTGCTCGCGCATGTTGCTCGTCAGGATCACGAGGCCGGGATGGCGCTCGATCCGCTGCAGCAGATATGCGACGTCGATGTTGGCGTAGCGGTCCTGCGCGTCTTGCACTTCGACGCGCTTGCCGAACAGCGCATCAGCCTCGTCGATCAGCAGCACGCCGCCGGCGCGTTCAGCGGCGTCGAAGACGGCGTCGATGTTCTTCTCGGTCTCGCCGATGGTCTTGCTCACCACTTTGCCCAGATCGATGCGGAACACGTCCTGCGACAAAGCGCTGCCGACCATGTGTGCAGCCAGCGTCTTGCCGCTGCGCGGCGGGCCATGGAAATGTGCGATCAGTCCGTGCGCCGCCGCACTACTCTGCGCCGCCGCCAGCCCCAACGCATCGAGCACGTCGTGCGCAATCAGCGGCAGGGAGATCGGTCGGTCCGGCGCCGCGGGCGTTTCCTGCGGCTCGCCGTACTGCTCCACGACGGCGTCCGGCGTCCCGCTGACCGCGATCCACTGCTCGACCGCTATGATCAGTTGCACATCGCGCGGCGTTGATGCCTGATTGCAATCCGCGAGCCAGTCGATGATCCGCCGCCCGGCTTCGGCCTGCGTGCGATGGCGCACGACGTTGCGGGCGCCGCCGAGCTGCTCCGTGTTCACGCGGTCGATCACCTGCCACATATCGCGCACACCGAACGTTCGTTGCAAATCGCGGTCGCCGAGGATGTCGACCGCCTGGTCAATACCAGCCGCGAGCCGCCGCGCCATCATCCGCGCCTCGCCCCAACCGTGCCGTGACAGATTGACCGCGAGTTCGCGCGCCGCCTTCCGCACCGGCGCATTCGCTGCGGTCGGCGGCTCGACCAACCCCGCGACGCTTTGCTCCCGGACATAGCCCGACACCGCGGCGATGAAGCGCATCCACAGCGACAGGAAGTCGGTGTTCGGTTCGCCAGGCGCCGCGTCGCCGCCTGAATCGCCGGCGGCATCACCGCGATCCGCTCCGAACATCCGCCGGTAGGCGTTGCGGCGCACGCTCCGGGAATCCGGCCGGCCAGACCGCGCGAGCTGGCTCAGCGTATCCGCTGCCGGCCCATGCCCCAGTGGCAGCAGTCCCTGCGCGAACAATTCGGCGATGCGGTCGACCACCCGGAAGAGTTGCATCTCTTCGAGCTGGTAGCTGTAATAAAGCACACCGGCGATGCGCAGGTTCTCCTTGACGATCTCGACGTCTGTGGCGGCTTCGAGATCGGGCAGTTCAATTTTCTCCATCGCCCGAGTGTGCCTCGGCCGCGAATCCGCGGTCAGCCCCTGCGCACGGGATGGCGCCGCTAATGCAGGTCGAACGCGTACTTCTCGAGTCCGCGACCGCCGGAAGCAAGCACTGGCGCCGGCTTGTCCTTCAGATAGCGGTCGAGAAACTCGATGCCGTAGAGGTCGATCAGATACGCACTGCGATTGGTCTTCAGGCACGCGACCACGTTGGCTTGGCCGACGCAGACCAGGTTGGTCCACTCGAAGTGCGTTCCGCCCGCCAATTTGACGAAGAACTTCGGCGCGGCCGACAGTGCGTATGCGCCCTTCGGCCCTTCGAGGCTCGGCGTAATGCCCCAGTCGAACTCCGCGCCTTGATACATCACCGGCGCGGACAGCTTGCCAATCGTGCCGTGCGTGACGAACGGCAGGACATACGGCGAGAGTGCGAGCACAGCCTTGACCTCCGGCGCCTTCCACGACGGCCACCCGCCGGCCATGCCGATCACGGTGTAGCCGCCGAGCGAATGGCCGATAGCCCCGATCCGCGTCACATCGGCGATCTGCGCCAGCTGCGCGTCCTCCGCCACGCGCCGAATCGCCTCGCGCAGATCCTGCAGCCGGCCGCGTTCGCTCTTGTCGTTCCACGCCTTCGGATCGAGGAATGACTGCTCGGTGCGCATGTTGCGCAACCTGAGATCTTCTCGGCCGATGCCGCAAGTCGCGGAGTCCGCGTGGTCAGGCGCCGCGACCACGTAGCCGTGACGCGCCAGCTCTTCGGTCAGGAAGAGCGTCTGCAGCCCGCAACCGCCGAGGCCGTGCGAGAACAGCACCAGCGGCACGTGCGGGCACGCCGCGGGCGGGGCATTGAAAGCGACGCTGCCCATGAAGTCGTTGGCCGTGCGCGCATACGCAAACGGCTTCTCTTCGGTCGCGGCCGGATACCACACCGCGACCTTGCGGCCGTTCTCGAGCGCGAGCACGCGATAGCCCGCCGCCTGGCGACCGTCGCAGTCGGCCGCGTGCGCAGCCCCGCCAGCGACAACCCACAGCGCGAACGCAGCGAGCAGCGAACGGAGCGCAGTCAACATGGACCAAGCCTAGCGGACGCGCGCCTCGTCGTGTCGCTGAGTTACTTCCTTTTCGGCACGTACTTCGTGGCGGGGTCCTGGTCGTGCCTCTGACGCAGACCGGCATGCCACTGGAGCGCTAGCCCCCTAACCCGCAAGTCTCCTTCTGCGTTTCGACATCCAGCCGGCACACGTCACCGTACGTGCAGCATGTCTGATTCTTCGAGCATTGCTGGCCCCGTGGTATGCAGGTCTTGCAGCTGCCGTAGACGCACAAAAGTGGACTGCTGGTATCCGGCGGCTTGCAGCAGTGCTTGCCGGCGACGAAATCCGCGACGCACCCTTCGCCCGGTTGGGCGCACGTCGTTGGCTCCGGCGTCGAGGGTTTCGTACACAGATTGTTGACGATGACAAGTCCGCCGTCGCAACCGACATCGCAGGGGACCTGCCCCACTCCTCCGCACGGTTTGCACACCCCACCCGAAACGCGATACGGGTAATTGCAGCCGTTGGTGCACGGCGGCTGGTTCAGCCCGCCGCACAGCGTGCACACGCCATTGATCAGTCGCGTGCCGGGGTTGCAGCCCTTGTCGCACGGCGCTTGCCCGGAGCCGCCGCATGCGGCGCACAGCCCCTGCTTGATGCCGAGCCCGGGAGCGCAGCCGTTGTCGCATGGTGTCTGGTTGTTGCCGCCGCACGCACGGCACAGCCCGGCCTTCATTCCCAACCCCGGCTTACAACCCTTGTCGCACGGGACTTGGCCATCGCCGCCGCAGATTTGGCAGAAGCCTTTCAGCATGTCGAGACCCGGGTCGCAGCCCCAGTCGCACGGCGGCCGGCCCTGAATGCCGCACTTGATGCAGGTCCCGCGTGTAGCAAATGTGGTCGGGTCGAACTCGCAGCTCAAGCGTTCGCCGATGCAGCGCGCGGTGGCCTGCGCAGCATCCGGCGGGCAGCACGGCTGGCCGTCGACCGTACCGCACGCGAAGCAGCGATGCGTCTGCCGTTCGCAGGCGCCCACCTTGCACATCTCCTGCATGTCCCAGGTGTTCGGGCTGTAGACCTTGCCGTCGGCGGTCCACTTCGGCGCGCGCGTTTCAGGGCCGTCACAGCACGCCTGCCCCGTGCCGCCGCACGGCTGCACGCAAGTGTTGGTCTTGATGTCGCAGCCGAGTCCGACGTTGCAGGCCACCAGGGGGCCGAGGTCGGCTGGAACCGTCGGACCCTTGCAGCACGCTTCGCCGAGCGCGCCGCAGCGAGCGAAAAATGGGCCGCGCTCCAGAACATCGACGGTTGTCGCGGGCCGCGGCGGGCAACCGGTCAGCGCGGCGGCGCAGACAATCATCGCCAAACCGGCAAAAATCGCTCGCAAGGCACGGGGCGCGCTGCGCATCGTCCTCCCCCACCGCAGGCGCATAGCATGCACCGCGCGCGCAGCAAAACAAGCTGCATATTCACGCGACGACACGTGCTCCCGAGCGCTGCGCGAGGCTGGCGCGGTCGCTCCCAAAGGTGTTCAATTGCGCCACCAACCACTCCAAAGCGGGAGCATGGAGATGCGGTTGCGACTCTCGGTGTTCGTTACTGGTGCGGTCGTTTCGTCGCTCGCGATGGCGGGCGGCGTGACGACAACCGACACAGGCTCGTCGATTCCGCTCGGGCCGCTGCTGGTTGTAGTAGTCATCTATGGCGTGCTGTTCAAGGCCTTTTCGCGCTGGCCGGCGTATGAGCGCTGGGTGGTCGGCGCGTCACTGTTGGTGCTGCCGCTCGTAGCAACCTGGATTGCCGCAGTGGCTGGTTGGCGCGTGTATTTCGGTGGCTCCTCGCCCGTCCTCTACACCTTGATATTTTGGGCGGTCGTCGCGCTGCTGCTCGCCATCGCCTGGTGGGTGCTCAAAAGAAAAACAACGCTCCTCAGCGCACCGGATGCAGCCGGCAAGGCCATCGCCGACGCGGAAGCGCGCGAGCGATACGTGCGTGAATGGACCGCAGCCCGAGACGCGCAATGGCGTGCCGCGGGTATGCAACCCTCATCGGCACCGCCGTCGCCCGCTCCCGCGCCGTCACCAGCGCTGGCGCCGCGACCCGAACAGAAGCCCGAGAAACCGGCTCCACGGACCAACGATGCGATCTTCCTTTCGTATCGCCGTCACGACAGTGCCGACGCGACCGGCCGTATCTACGACCGCCTGGTGCAGCACTTCGGTCGCGAGCAGGTCTTCAAGGATGTCGACTCGATCCCGCTTGGCGTGGACTTCCGCGAGCACCTGGGCAATGTCGTCGGTCGCTGCAACACGCTGATCGCGGTGATCGGCCCACAGTGGACCTCGGCCACCGGCCCCAATGGCCGCCGGCTCGACGACAAGGCCGACTTCGTGCGCGTCGAGATCGAAGCCGCGCTCGCGCGCAACATTCCGGTGATTCCGGTGCTGATCGGAGGAGCATCGCTGCCCCCGGACAGCGAGTTGCCGCCGAGCCTGGGGGCCATCACCTACCGCAACGGCATCAGCGTGCGGCCGGACCCGGACTTCCACCGCGACATGGACCGGCTGATCGCTGGGCTGCAACAGCACGCGAATGGGTAGACCGGTTACAGCTGGCCTCAGACCTTGCGGAACACCACGACGGCAAGCGCCGCCGACAGCAGCGTCGCGCCCCACAGCGGCGCCGGAATCAGCGCGAGCCATATCAGGTGGACGTAGGCGGCTGACAGCAACGAGATGAACAACCGGTCCCCGCGCGTCGTGACGATGCCCAGCACACCGCGCCGCGGCGCTCCGCCGGGTGCGCGCCATTCCCAAACCGCCATGCCGAGCAACAACAGCCCGATGACGATGAAGAACGCAGCCGTCTGCCACGTCCACGCCATCCATCCGAGTCCGATTCCAACAACAGGCGCCGGCGTCATGGCCTGATCTCAAACTCGCCCGAGGGCAAAGCCCTTGGCGATGTAGTTGCGAACGAAATAAATGACGAACGCGCCTGGCACGATCGTCAGCGCACCCGCCGCCGCGAGCAGCCCCAGTTCGTAGCCCGAGGTGCTCGCGGTGCGCGTCATCGTCGCTGCGATCGGCTTAGCCTCGACTGCAGTCAGCGTCTTCGCCAGCAACAATTCCACCCACGAGAACATGAAACAGAAGAACGCCGCCACGCCGATTCCGGCCGCGATCGTCGGAATGAAAATGCGTATGAAAAAACGCCAGAACGGATAGCCGTCGACGAACGCGGTTTCGTCGAGCTCCTTCGGCACGCTCGACATGAAGCCCTCGAGGATCCAGACCGCTAGCGGAATGTTGAACAGGCAGTGCGCCAGCGCGACCGCCAGGCGCGTGTCGAACAGGCCGATCGCCGAATACAACTGGAAAAATGGCAGCGCGAAAACGGCGGGCGGCGCCATCCGATTGGTCAGTAACCAGAAGAACAGGTGCTTGTCGCCCAGGAAGCTGTAGCGCGAGAAGGCGTAGGCGGCCGGCAAGGCGAGCGAGACCGAGAGCACCGTGTTGATCACGACG
>DATEZE010000087.1:0-2064 GCA_035255845.1 Burkholderiaceae bacterium
CCGAGAGCAAGGGCCAAAGGTGACGTGAGTATAAAGGCAAGACCCGAGTGCGGACGCGATTACTCCTGTGTGACGCCGTAGTGGCGACCGATGTTGCCTCTTGGCCGCTGAAATCCAGTTTCTGGCCCTGAGCCGACCGGATCACTCACCACCATCGTACGTTTTCATGCGGCCGTTCGGATATTAACAGCCGTGGCCGTCGCGGCCACGCCGGATTACAGCTGAAACACCAGGAAGGTACCGCGGAGGTTGGCGTTGCTCGCGGGCTTCGTCATGGTTGCACGGTGACCAAAGGCGTACACGAACTTCGGGTTCGCGACGAAACACGCCGCGCGCCAACCACTGAAGCGCCCGAGGGCGCGGCCCATGTCGGCGTAGAGCGCGAGCAGCTCCTCCTCGCCGTGCTCCCCGCCGATGCGCACGCCATAGGGCGGGTTGAAGCAGAAGACACCCGGCTGCATGTTGCGCACCGCAGGCAGCAGGCGCTCGATGTCGTCCGGCGTCAGCCCTCGAACGTCCTGTTGCGCGATGACGATGGAGTGGTCGTACGCGGCACCGGTCAGAGCCGCGGCGCGCAGGTTGCCCACCATCGCGGGAATGCACTCAGCGTCGGCGTCGAGCGCGACGATTGTTGCCACGGTCCCTGGGAACAGGTCGGGCGTTTCGTTCGGCAGACCCCTGAACGCGGCGAGATGGCGCAGCGGGAGATCCGCCGGGTGACGAATGGCAGCGCCCACCGCAAGGCCGGCCGCCTCGATCGGAATCGTGGCGCTTCCAGCCATCGGATCGACGAGCTCGGTTCGCGCGTCCCAGCGCGACAGCATGATCAACTGCGCCGCGAGCATCTCGCGCAGCGGCGCGAGTCCGGCGGCCACGCGCGCGCCACGTCGATGCCCACCACTGTACGCCGCGCGTCAGGCGTCCCCGCGCGGCGCGCGACGAACACGACGTCCGGCGCGTCGCCGTCGACGTCGGATGCGACGCCTCGCGACGCCAGCGCCTCGACGAGCGCATTCTTGACGACGCCACGAAGCTGGAGCGGCGACGCTTCGAAGTCGGACGATGAACCGACCTCGACCGAGAAGCGGAGGTGCTTGCCGTCCGGGAGCCTGTCGTCCGACGAGAGCGCGGGCAGCAGGTCGGCGAAGAGCGGCTCGAGGCGCACGGCCGGACTGGAGCACAGATCCCAGGAGATTCGCGACGACGTGCGGTGATGGCACGCCGCGACCCACCCAACGCGCGCGTCGAAGGCGTAGAGCAGGGTCTCTTCCCCCTCGCGCTTCGGCTTGTCGAGGCGCACGTCAAACGGCGAGCGCATCACGAGGCGCTTGAGCTCGGCCTCCATGACCCGGTTCGCGCCGCCGGAACCGGTCAGGCGCAGGTCGTTGCAACGCTGCGCGTTCACGCGTCGCACTCGTGTTTCATCTCGAGCAGGGCCCGGGTCAGCACGAACCCCTTGGCGTCGGGGACCCACATTTCCGGCTCGGAAACCCAACGGCGCTGATCCGTTACTTGCTGCTGGTCTGTGGCCGGGCCTTGGCCTGCTTCTCCCTAGCCTGCTGATCCTGTTTCTTCGACTGCTGCTGCTTGCTCTTTTCCTTGTCTTTCTTGCCGCCCTTGTCTCCCATGGTCTCTCCTTTCGGTCATTATGGCCCCGCAGGGCGGCGCCCGCGCGCGCATTCAAGAAAGGGATTACCGCGCGGCAACCAGACGACGAGCCAAAGGGTGGCTACGGATAGGTCGCCACTAGGCGACTAGAACGAAGCCGCTGGCGCGGCGGCCGACGGGCAGCCGGGTGATTCGTAGGACGAAGGGCGTAGCGTGCGTCACAGGAGGTATGACCTGTGACGACACTGCTCCAGCGGATGTACGACGAACTGGTCCGGCGCAACTATGCCGCGACCACGATTCGCACCTACCTGCACGCGCTTCGCACCTGCGAGCGCTATCACCGCGGCCCACGGGGGTTTCTCGCCGAATGGCGACAAGGCTTACGGCAGTTCGGTGAGCCAGATGTTGGATGTGTCCTGCTTCGGGATGCATGATATCGAGCATCGCGTCGCG
>DATEZE010000088.1:0-9201 GCA_035255845.1 Burkholderiaceae bacterium
CGCGTGCTCTCGAGCTCACCCGGCAGCCGCGAGCGCAGCTTTTCGAACAGCTGGCCATGGGACGCCAGCTCTTTTCGCCAGTCATCGGCGCGGATCGACGTGATCTGCTCGTACTGCTCGCGCGAGAAGTCGAGGCCCGTCCACTGCATATCGTCATATCGCGGCGTGATGCCGAACAGGTGCTCGACGCCACCGACGACCCGACCGTCGATTCGATCGACGATCCACTTCAGCACACGCATGTTCTCGCCGAACCCCGGCCAGACGAACTTGCCTTCTGCATCGGTGCGAAACCAGTTGACCGTAAAGATCTTCGGGAGAACCGCTCCGGCCTCCTGGAGCGCGCGTCCCAGGCTTATCCAGTGGTTGAAGTAATCGCCCATGTTGTAGCCGCAAAACGGCAGCATCGCGAACGGGTCGCGCCGCAGTACGCCCTGCGCGCCCGCCTGCGCGGCCGTGGTCTCGGAACCCATCGTCGCGGCCATGTAGACGCCTTCGACCCAATTGCGCGCTTCGGTCACCAGCGGCACTGTCGTCGAACGGCGCCCACCGAACAGGAATGCGTCGATCGCCACGCCATTAGGGTTTTCCCAGTCGGCATCGATGACCGGGCACTGCGCCGCGGCGACCGTGAAGCGCGCATTCGGATGTGCGGCCTTGCGGCCTGCCTTGCCGTCTTCCGGTGTCCAGTCCTTGCCCTGCCAGTCGGTCAGGTGTGCCGGCGCCGGACTCATGCCTTCCCACCAGACGTCGCCGTCATCGGTCTGCGCGACGTTCGTGAAGATCACGTTTTCGCGCATCATCGCCATCGCGTTCAAATTGGTCTTCTCCGACGTGCCGGGGGCAACGCCGAAGCAACCCGCTTCAGGGTTGATCGCGTACAGCCGGCCATCGCTGCCCGGCTTGATCCAGGCGATGTCTTCGCCGATCGTTGTGACCTTCCAGCCCTTGAATGCCGCCGGCGGGATCAACATCGCGAAATTCGTCTTGCCGCAGGCTGAAGGAAACGCCGCCGCCACGTGATACTTACGGCCTTCGGGTGATGTGGCGGCGAGAATCAGCATGTGCTCCGCCAGCCAGCCTTCGTCACGGCCCATCGTCGAAGCGATGCGCAGAGCGAGGCACTTCTTGCCGAGCAGCGCGTTACCGCCGTAACCGGAACCGTACGACCAGATCTCGCGCGTCTCCGGAAAATGAACGATGTACTTCGTCGGGCTGCAGGGCCAGGCCACATCCTTTTCGCCCGATGCCAGCGGCTTGCCGACCGAGTGCACGCAGGGCACGAAGGCGCCATCAGTGCCCAGCAGTTCGGCGACCGCGCGTCCCATACGCGTCATGATGCGCATATTGACGACGACGTACGGGCTGTCCGAGATCTCGACGCCGATCTGGCTGATGTGCGATCCAAGCGGCCCCATCGAAAATGGGATCACGTACATCGTTCGTCCGCGCATGCAGCCCGCAAAAAGGCCTTTGAGCGTGCTGCGCATCTCGGCCGGGGCAACCCAGTTATTCGTGGGACCCGCGTCGACTTCTGCTTGACTGCAGATAAATGTGCGGTCTTCGACACGCGCAACGTCGCTGGGATCGGAGAGCGCCAGGTAGCTGTTCGGCCGCTTAGCGGGATTCAGGCGCTTCAGCGTTCCGGCGGCGACCATTTGCGTGCACAGGTGGTCGTATTCCTCCCCCGAGCCATCGCACCAAACAACTCGATCAGGCTTCGTCAGCGCGGCGATCTCCGCGACCCAGGCGATCAGCTTCCGGTTTCGGACATACGCCGGGGCGTCGCCCGGCTGCCTCGCAAGCACTGCGCTCATCAATCTTTCTCCTGTCACGACACCGCTCGCCGTCGGGCTGCGTCGTTCATTGTTCTATCCGCGTCGCGAGTCGTGCCGGCGAGTGACCGCCGGTTCGGCAAATGGCCGTGCATTGCGCCGGCAACGGGAAAGTTTTTCATTTTAGCGGCTGCTTCGCGACAGGACGATGGTGCAAATCCCGGGCCTTCGCTGCAGTGCATCTACGCGGCATCGCGCGTTTGGTCTCCAAGCACAAAAAAAGGCCCGCGACGCGGGCCCGCAGTGGTGTCTGGCGACCGTCAGGCGCCGAGCACGTTGATTTCGACCGCTTGCGGGCCTTTCTGCCCCTGCTGAACCTGGTACTCGACTTTCTGGTTCTCCTTTAGCGTGCGGAATCCTTTGGACTTGATGCCACTGTAGTGCGCGAACAAATCGGCGCCGCCGTCATCCGGCTTGATGAAACCGAAACCCTTGGTTTCGTTGAACCACTTTACGGTGCCTGTCGGCATTCGATTCACTCCATTTCACACGGGACGCGCCCGCGACGCGCAAGCGACGGTGCTGTTGGGATTACCGGGAGGAGGTAATGCGACCGGAGTGGCCCGGAGGCCGCTGGCACTGAACTCAAGCTTGAAATTCACGCTTCGAATCCACTTTCCAAATCCACAGCGAAGAATCGGCTGCGAGTCGACGCTACACCAGCGATTTCCAAAAATCCAGACGCCGAAACCCGTGATCAACGTTGGCACGAAGGGTCACGGCGTCCACGGCCGCGCGAGGTCCGCCGGCAGCAGCGAATACATCGCCGCATCAAAGCGGGCGTCGCCGGCCTGCAGTCCGTGACGGGCCACGCCTTCGAAGCGCGCACCTGCGCGCTCGGCGGCGCGCCGGCTCGAACGATTGTCGAGCCGGATCCGCATCGAAACGCGGATCAGCCCGAGCTCATTGAAACCGAACGCGGCCATCGTCCGCATCGCCGTGGCGGCGACGCCGCGACCGCATGCGGAGCGGCGTACCCAATAGCCCATCTCGCCTTCGCGCTTGCCGTAAAGCAGGATGTCGTGCAGGGCGATCCCACCGAGCAGGGCATCGTCGACGTTGTCGACAACCAGCATCGGGAATGCCTTGCGCTCGCTCCACATGCGGTCGGCTTCGTCGTACCAGCGTTCAACGTCGCTCGGGCCATAGCCCATGTGGTACCACGGCATCCAGCGGGCGAGCGCGACTGATGACTCCTCGACTGCGGCCAGGAAACGCTCAGGGGGCGGTGCGCTGGCCCGCGTAAGCGGCCGCAACTCGATCATCGTTGCCGCCACCACCATTGCCAGACGCGGAACAGGCTGCCCACCGCGATTACGACAACGACCATCCGGATCGCATGGAATGCCGTCACGATCGGCACACCGAGCTGCAGGGCCTTCGCGGTGAGCGCCATTTCGCCGATGCCGCCGGGCGTGGTCGCCACGACGGCCGTCGGCCATGGAAGATCGGCTGCCCGGCCGAGTGCGAAGCCGAAAGCCGCGCTGCAAAGCAGGTACACGAGCGTGATGAGCGTCACGACGAGAAAGTAGCGTGGTGCCGCGCGGAAAAATTCGCGCGTGAAATGCGCGCCGAGTGACATGCCGATCAACAGTTGACCACCGTTGATCACCGGACTCGGCAGCGACGAAAACGTGTGTCCGGTAGCAGTGATTGCTGCTGCGGCAAGCAATGGTCCGATCATCCAGCTGTTCGGCGACCCGAGGCGTCCCATCGCCACGGCGGCACCGAGAGTCACCGCACAGAGTACGGCGAATCCAACCGGGTCGAAGCTGCGCGCCAGCGGCGTGTACGGATCTACGCCATGGACGCCGAACGCATTCAGCACCAGTGGCACGGTCAGCACGACCAGCATGATGCGCAGGCTGTGGGCGGCCGCAACGCGGTCGACGCGTCCGCCGTGGCGCTGCGCCTGCGCGGCCATTTCACTGGCGCCGCCGATCGCCGTCGCAAAGAATGAGGTTGTCGTGTCGACTCTGGCCATACGACACAGCATCCAAGCGCCCAGCGCGCCGAGCGCGATGGCGAAGGCGACTGCCGCGAGCAGCCACGGCGCAAGATGGATCACTTCGCGCACGACTTCGGGAGAGAAGTACAAGCCCAGCGCGACGCCGATCGCCCATTGTCCAGCCTGACGCGCAGCCGGAGGCGGCTCGACCTGCTGATATGTCATGCTGACCAGAGCCACGGCAACCAGCGGCCCGATCAGCCAGGGAAGCGGCGTGCGGATCCAGACGCAGATGCCGGCACCCGTCAGCGCCACGACGACTGCAAACAGCATCCGCAACGCTGATGGACGAAACGCAGACGTCTGTAGCGCGGCTTCGGACTCGGCCGCAGGCCGCGCATCCTTCACGCCGGTCCGCGGCCGCGCCTTTCACGGACAACCCGTATCAACCACGGCACCACCACTAGTGCGGCAGTCAGCGCGAGCAGTGAGGCCGATATAGGGTGTGTGAGGAACACCGACGGATCGCCCTGGCTAATTGCCAGCGCGCGCCGGAACTGGGACTCGGCCAGCGGCCCGAGAATGAGGCCGATCACCGCCGGCGCCACCGGGAAGCCCCAGCGGCGCATCATGAAACCCAGAAGTCCAAAGACATAGAGGGTGGCGAGATCCACAACCGACTGATGCAGGCTGTAGGCGCCCAACGTGGCAAACACCAGTATGCCGGCATAAAGCAGCGGCCGCGGGATCATCAGCACCTTGACCCAGAGGCCGATCAGCGGCAGGTTGAGGATCAGCAGCAGGATGTTGCCGATGTACATGCTGGCAATCAGTCCCCACACTAGCGCAGCCTGCGTCTGGAACAGCAGCGGACCTGGCTGGATGCCGTAGTTCTGGAACGCCGCGAGCAAAATGGCTGCCGTCGCGGAGGTCGGGATCCCGAGCGTGAGCAGCGGGACGAGCACCCCGGCCGACGATGCATTGTTGGCGGCCTCAGGCCCCGCGACCCCCTCGATCGCCCCGTTGCCAAACTCTTCCGGATACTTCGTCAGCTTCTTTTCCAGCGCATACGAAAGAAACGTCGGGATCTCTGCGCCACCAGCGGGAATCGTTCCGAACGGGAAGCCGATGAAGGTCGCGCGCAGCCACGCCGGCCAGGAGCGCTTCCAGTCCTCGCGCGACATCCAGATCGATCCAGACATATGCTCGAGCTGCTCGACCTGTCGACTCTGGTAGGCCGCGACGTACAGTGCTTCGCCGACCGCGAATAGCCCAACGGCGAGCACGACCACGTCGATCCCGTCCATCAGCTCCGGCACGCCGAACGCGAAACGCATCTGCCCGGTCTGGTCGTCGATGCCGACCAGACCAAACAGCAGGCCGAGAAACAGCATCGTCAGTCCACGCACCGTCGACGATCCGAGTACGGCGGCAACCGTGACGAACGCGAACACCATCAGCGCAAAGTATTCGGCCGGACCGAAACGCAGCGCGACCTCGACGACCAGCGGCGCGAGCAATGTCAACAGGATGGTTGCGATCGTTCCCGCGACGAACGAACCGATGGCCGACGTCGCAAGCGCGGGCCCGGCGCGTCCGCGCTTGGCCATCTTGTTGCCCTCGAGCGCGGTAGCGATCGAGGCCGACTCGCCCGGCGTGTTCAAGAGAATGGTGGTCGTCGAACCGCCGTACATCGCGCCGTAGTAAATGCCGGCGAACATGATCAGTGCACCGGTCGGGTCGAGCTTCGCCGTCAACGGCAGCAGCATCGCCACCGTCAGCGCGGGGCCAACACCGGGCAGCACACCGATCGCGGTGCCCAGCGTCACGCCGATAAAGCCCCAAAGCAGGTTCATCGGCGCGAGTGCGACGCCGAAGCCGCTCAGCAATGCGGACAGCGTCTCGCTCATAGTCCGGCCGTTCCGAGCAGCGGCTGCAGCCAGCCCGCCGGCAGGTTGACGTTCAGGAAGCGCACGAAGAACAGATAAACGATCACACCGAGCACGAGTCCGATCGCCGCATCGCGCAGCCAGCGCGTGCTGCCGAAGCCGCGGGCCACCAAGGCATAGAGCACCATTGCGGCGATGATGAAGCCGCCACTGTGGATCAGCGCCATCTGCGCGAACAGCCCGGCGCTGACCCACGCGAAGGCACCGGCGTGGAACGCATGCTCGCCCCGCTCGACCGGGTCATCGGGTACGCGTTCGCGCCAGCCGCCGGTGAAGACTTCGGCGAGCAGCCACAGGCCCAGGAAGACGAGGCAAGCCGATACGAACTTCGGCATGAAGTTGGGGCCGATGCGGGAGTAGCCACCGACCTCGGGCAGCTGGTAGGCAACGGCCGTGGCGAAGACGCCAAGCGCCACGACGGCGAGCGAGAGGATCAGGTCGACGCGCCCGCCTCGGGACGTCGGAAGCATGGCGCCTACTTGGCGAGGCCGAGCGATTCGAGGATGCCGCGAATGCGCTTCGTGTCCTCATCGAGGAAGGACTTGAACGCATCGCCGCTGAGGTAGACCGACTCCCAGCCCAATCTGGTGAGCGACTCCTTCCACGCGGGAGAGTCGACCCCGGCCTTGACTGCAGAGATCAGCGCATCGCGCTGTGCCGGTGTGATGGCGGGTGCGCCGAAGACGCCGCGCCAATTGCCCAGCACGACGTCGATCCCCTGTTCCTTCAGCGAGGGAATGCCTTCGCTCGCCGTCGGACCCGAGACAGCCAGACCGCGCATGCGGCCGCTCTTGATGTGCTCGGCGAACTCGCCCAGGCCGGCAACGCCGGCGCTGACATGGCCGCCGACGATGTTGGCGATCTGGTCGCCGCCGCCCTTCGAGGCCACGTAGTTGACCTTCGTCGGGTCGACTCCCACGGCGCGAGCAATCAGTCCTGCCAGGATGTGATCGCTGCCGCCGGCCGATCCGCCGTTCCAGGAAATCTTGCCCGGGTCGGCCTTGAACGCCTTCACCAGATCGGCCATCGACTTGTACGGTGAACTGGCCGGCACGACCACGACTTCATACTCGCTGGTCAGGCGCGCCAGCGGGGTCACCATGTTGAGATCCACCGGCGACTTGTTCAGCACGATGCCGCCGACCATGACCATCCCGCCGACCATCATCGCGTTCGGATCGCCCTTAGCGCTGTTGACGAACTGCGTCAGGCCGATCGTGCCCGCGGCTCCACCCTTGTTGTCGAACTGAATTGACTGCACCGCCTTGGCCGACTGCATCGCCGCGCCGAGCGCGCGCCCGGTCTGGTCCCAGCCGCCGCCCGGGTTGGCGGGGATCATCATCTTGACGTTCGTAATCGCCTGCGCGGAAGCGATCCACGGCCATTGAGCAGCGACGGCCGCGGCGATCGCGGCGCGCTGGAATTCACGACGGTTCATGCGGTCTCCTTAACGGCTTGTCCGGCGGGTCTTGCGGCCCTGAGCACCCGGTGGCATCGACTCGAGCCACAGTACGGCGGCAGCATACCGAAGCCGAGCGGCCGTCGTCATCTGGCCGGCGCAGCTAGTCGGCTCGCAGTGCGTCGACGATCTTCATGCGGCTGGCCCGGATGGCCGGGAGAAAGCCGCCAATGAATCCCATCGCCAGCGAAAACGCAAGTGCCTGCAGCACGATTGGTGCCGTCAGCGTGAAGGAAAACGCGAGTTCCGAGAATGACTGGAAATTCGTCGTCGATACCGTGATCGCGGTCAAAAAGCTCGCCGCCACCAGTCCCGCCACGCCGCCCAGCAACGCCAGCAGCAGCGACTCGGAGAGGAAGGCGACGAGTATCGACCGCCGCTGGAACCCGAGCGCGCGCAGCGTGCCGATCTCGCCGGTGCGGGTGGCCACCGCCGAGTACATCGTGATCGTGGCACCGATCATCGCGCCGAGCGAAAAGATGACAGAAAGCGACAACCCGAGCAGCGTGATGAAGTTCGACAGGGTCGACGACTGATCCTCGTAGAACTGCCGTTCACGCTTGATGTCGACCTTCAGCCGCGGATCATCGTCGAGCCTCTGTTTCAGCGAATCGAATGATTCGGGGTTCGCCAGCTTGGCGATGACCGACGAGTAGGCGAGGCGCCGGAACGCCTGCATCATCTGCTCGACATCGCCCCAGATTTCCGAGTCGAACGCCGTTTTACCTGCGTCGAAAACACCGACCACCGTCCACTGGCGCCCGGCGAAGGACAGGTGCTGCCCGAGCTCGACGCCGGCAAACTGCCGAGACACGGACGCCCCAACGACGATTTCCGACGAGCCCGCGCGGAACATCCGGCCTTCGACGACGCGCACCTGCGGCCGCAGCTGCTTGCCCATTTCCGGCACGCCGCGCACGACCACGTTGCTGCGCTTGTCCGGCTCGTCCCGCTTCGGCAGCGAGTTCAGGACCACCACTTCCTTCGACACGAGCGCCTGACCGTCGGCGCCGCGCGCGACTTCAGGCGACGTCTCGATCAGTGAGGCCTGATCGCGGAACACGCCGCTCTGCACTTCGGTTTGGCTGCCCTGCCGGATAACGACAACGTTGTCGGCTGAGCCCGTCGAGACCAGGGTGCTTCTAAGGCCGGCGTCGAGCATCAGCACCGCGGCGAACACGAACACCACCAGAGCCATGCCGCCAGCCGTCAACGCCGTGGTCAGCTTGCGCACCCAGAGGTTGCGCGCGACGTAAGAAAACGGAACTTTCATCGGCTCATTCGCGGCATGCGCGCCTTTGCCCCCCGGAGCGGATGACTGGCCGCGCAAGCAGCAAACCTCCCTCGCCTAGGCCACATGCCGCAGTCCGTCGACGATCTTTACGCGCGCAGCGCGGATCGCGGGAACGATGCCAGCGACGACGCCGACCGCCAAGGCGCAAGCAGCCTGCAGGTAGAACGTCTGCGGCACTAGCGGCATCTTTGCGAAAACGCCGACGGTGGCCTGGTGGAACACCCTGACGACGGGCGTTGTCATCGCCAGTCCGATCAGGCCGCCGATCAACGCCAGCGCGAGTGCCTCGCCCATGATCAGCGCCGCGACCGTCCCGGGCCTGAAGCCGAGTGCCTTCAGCGTCGCGTACTCGGGCAGCCGTTCGCGCGCCGTCATCGCCATCGTGTTCGCGGCCACCGCCATGATGATCAGGATCACTACGTAGCTGACCCCCTGGATCGCCACGACGATGGTCTCCACCATGGCGACAAACCCGAGGGTGAAGGCCTTTTCGGTTTCAGTCAGCGTTTCGGCAAGCGAGTTCTTGAATTCGCCGTCGATGTCGCGCGCAATGTTCGCGGCCGCCTGCCCGTCGGCGATGCCGACGACGAAGACACCGGCCTGATCAGCGCGTCGCGGGAATACTTTCTTGATGCTCTCGTTCAGGTAGTCGTAGTGGAAGTACATCTGACGCGTGATCGTGGTCTCATCCTTCGCGTCGTAGATCGCGCGCACGG
>DATEZE010000089.1:0-6950 GCA_035255845.1 Burkholderiaceae bacterium
TGCCGACGCGCTGCGGCAGGCCGTGGCCACAGTACTGCTGTCGCCGTCCGTGCCGATGCTGTTCATGGGCGAGGAATTCGCCGCGTCGAGCCCGTTCCTTTTCTTCTGCGACTTCGGACCTGAGCTGGCCGCCGCCGTCACGCACGGTCGGCGCAACGAATTCAGCCGCTTCGAGCGCTACCGCGATCCCGTGTTGCAGGCGGCGATCCCGGATCCAAATGATTTGGAGACGTTTCGTGCCAGCCGCCTCGACTGGTCAGAGCTAGTTCGCGCACCGCACGCGGAGTGGTGCGCTTTCTATGCGAGCTTGTTGCGCAAACGTGCGGCGCACATCACGCCGCTGCTCGATGGCACCGCAGCCGGCGGCTCGTGGGAAGTCGAAGGGCATGTGCTTCGAGTCGATTGGCTGTTGGCGGGAGGAAGTTCGCTGCATCTGATCGGCAATTTCGGGGAGACTGCATCGGTGCTGCTGCCTGCGGGGAGGCCGATCCATCTGCAGCGGGCTGTGTTGGGCGATTCTGGTCAGCACGTCCACTTCGAAGCGCACGGCCTGGCGGTCGTCCTCGCGTCAGCCTGAGTTCAGCATGAGCGCTGATCTGCGGCGACTGGCGGATATGCTGGGAATCGCTGCCGCCTACGAGGACATATGGGGGAGGCGCCACGAGACCGGCGATCCAGCGCGCCGTTCCTTGCTCGGCGCAATGGGCATCGCCGCCGACACCGACGCGGCAATACACAATGCACTTGTTGCGCTCGACCGCGACCGCTGGCTACGGCCCTTGCCTCCGCTGACGGTCGTGCGCGACCGCGGTCTTCTGCAGCTGACGGTGCGTATGGCTGCGAAGGAAAGCCGAAGCTTGGAACTTCGTGTCGCCACCGAGCACGGCGCGCAGCTGGCGCTGACGCCAGACACGGTGACATCGCTGGCCTCGGTCGAATTCGATGGAGACCGCTTCAACGAGTTGCGTCTGCAGTTCAGCGAAATGCCGCCGCTCGGCTATCACCGCATCGAAATCCTGGCCGACGGCCGCGGCATCGCGCGCGGCGGGCTCGCGGTGGCGCCCGCCACCTGCTATCGGCCGGAATCGGTGCGCGATGGTCACCGCACCTGGGGTCTGGCGCTCCAGCTCTACGGTTTGCGCTCGGCCAGCAACTGGGGGATCGGCGACTTCGGCGATCTGGCCGCTGTCGTCCGGACCTGCGGTCGCAACGGCGCCGGCGTCATCGGCGTCAATCCGCTGCACGCTCTGTTTCCGCACAACCCGCGGCACAGCAGTCCGTATGGCCCATCGAGCCGGATGTTTCTGAACGTCCTGTACATCGACGTGACCGCCGTGATGGATTACGGCGAATGTCGTGAAGTGCAGCAGCAGGTTGAGTCGGCTGCGTTCCAGCAGCGGCTGCAGTCGTTGCGCGCCAGCGAGCGGGTCGATTACGCGACAGTGGCGCAAGTCAAGTTCGATGTGCTGCGAACGCTGCATCGCCATTTCGACGAGCATCATTTTCGGCAGCGGACCGAGCGCGCACGCGCATTCGAGCGTTTCGTCGAAGCCGGCGGGCGACCCCTTCATCGGCAGGCGACTTTCGAGGCGCTGCAGCAGCATCTGCATGCGAGCGATCCATCGATCTGGGGTTGGCCGGTCTGGCCACCTGAATACCGTGACCCGCAGTCGCCGGCCGTTGCCCGCTTCGCCGAATCCCATCGGGTTGACATCGACTTCTACGTCTACCTGCAGTGGCAGGCCAATTTGCAATTGTTTGCCGCGGCCGAGTTCGCACGTGCCGCGCGCTCGTCGATTGGCCTGTACTCGGACCTTTCGGTCTCGGTGGACCGCGGCGGCGCGGAGGTCTGGGCCAACCAGGACTTGTACGCGATCGATGCCAGCATCGGTGCGCCGCCGGATGCGTTCAACCCGCACGGGCAGGACTGGGGGCTGCCGCCGATGATTCCGGCCCGGCTGCAGCAGGCGGGCTATGCACCGTTCATCGACACGCTGCGCGCCAACATGCGGCACGCCGGCGCGCTGCGTATCGATCACGTGATGGCACTGCTGCGTCAGTTCTGGATCCCGGCCGGCTACTCCGCGGAGCTGGGCACCTACGTGCGTTATCCGTTTGAGGACCTGCTGGGCCTGCTCGCGCTGGAAAGCCGCCGCAACGAGTGCCTGGTGATCGGCGAGGATCTCGGAACCGTGCCCGACGAAGTGCGCACCGCGCTCGCTGCGAACGACGTGCTGTCATACCGCGTGTTGTTGTTCGAACGCGATTCGACCGGGGCTTTCCTGGATCCGGCCGCCTATCCGGAGCGCGCGCTGGCGACGGCCAGCACGCATGATCTGCCGACGCTCGCCGGCTGGTGGGACGGACACGACATCGACGTCCGGCAAAGTTGCGGACTGTTGGCGTCCGAAGCCCAGTACGCGCGCCAGAAAGAGGAGCGGACGTCCGACCGCGCCAGCCTGTCGCAGGCGTTGCACATGGTCGATGACACGGTGGACGACGGCTCAAAGGGGTTGCCGGTGCTCGCTGTGCAGCGCTTTCTCGCACGCACGCCGGCGGCGCTCATGGTCGTACAGCCCGAAGACGTGTTCGGCGTGTGCGAGCAGGCGAATTTGCCGGGAACCATCGATGAACATCCGAACTGGCAACGAAAGCTGCCGGTTCCGCTGGAAGAGTGGGCAGCCGATCGCCGTTTTCGCGATCTGGCCAGCGCGCTGAATGCGGCTCGCGCAGACCTCAGACACACCGAGGCATCGATTCCGCGGGCGACCTATCGACTGCAACTGCACAGCGAATTCACGTTGGCCGATGCCACCCGATTGATCCCGTATCTCGACACGCTCGGCATCAGTCACATCTACTGCTCGCCCTACCTACGGGCGCGTGCCGGCAGCCGACACGGCTACGACATCGTCGACCACGGCGCGCTGAACCCGGAGATCGGTTCGCTGCAGGACTTCAACCGTTTCGTTGCGGCGCTGAGGCAGCACGGCATGGGGCACATCGCCGACATGGTGCCGAACCACATGGGTGTCATGGGCGCCGACAACGCCTGGTGGATGGACGTGCTCGAAAACGGGCCGGCGTCGCGCTATGCGCATTTTTTTGATATCGACTGGTGCCCGAACGACCGCGACCTGGCCGGACGGGTCCTGCTGCCGGTGCTTGGAGTTCCCTACGGCTCGGCGCTGGAAAGTGGCGAAATCGAGCTTCGCTTTGAGCCGGAACGCGGAGCTATCGTGGCCTGGTACCAGGCTCACCGTTTTCCGCTGGACCCGCAGACGTATTCGATGATCCTCTACGAGGTGGTCGGCGAAGGCGCGGCTCCCGAGTCGATCGAGGGGCTGGCGCGGTTGACCGATGCGCTGCGTTCGATCCCAGCGCGCGATGTCGCGCCAGCACGGCTCGACAAGCGCCGGCGGGCGTGCGAACGTGGCCACCGCGAGCTGGCATCGCTCGCCGCGAGCGATCCCCAACTCGTGAACTCGATCGGCCGCGTTGTCGAGCGGCTCAATCGCAACGTCGACCGTCTGCACGAAATCCTCGAAGCACAGGCCTATCGGCTCGCCAACTGGCGGGTGGCATTCGACGAAATCAACTATCGCCGCTTCTTCGACATCAACGAGCTCGCAGCGCTGCGGATGGAGCATCAGCCTGCGTTCGAGATGACGCACGACTTCGTGCTCGAGCTGGCGGCGTCGGCGATGATCGACGGGCTGCGCGTCGACCACCCCGACGGCCTGTACGATCCGGCGGCTTACTTCGCACAATTGCAGAAGGAGTATGCGCAACGCGCCGGCCTGGCGGTCGACGCCACGGCGCGGCCGCTGTATGTGGTGGCGGAGAAGATCATCGCGCCTCACGAACACCTGTCCGAGGCGTGGCACGTACACGGGACGACTGGTTATCGCTACGCCAACGCCGTCAACGGTCTGCTGGTCGACAGCGGCGCACGGTCACCCATCGACCGCATCTGGCGCGCGTTTGTCGGCGACGAGGCCGACGACTTCGAAACGATTGCGTACGAAGCCAGGCGCGCGATGCTGCGCGGCCCGCTCGCTGCCGGACTCACCGTGCTCGCCAATCAGGCGCTTGGACTGGCGCGCAGCGACCGGCACAGCCGCGACCACACCCTGGCCAGCCTGCGCCAGGGACTGGCAGAGATTGCTGCGTGCTTCCCGGTGTACCGCACCTACGTATCGCGCGACGGCGTCGGGCCGCAGGACCGTCGCTACATCGACTGGGCGGTCGCGCGCGCGAGCCGCCGCAGCCGCGTCACTGACGCCAGCGTGTTCGCCTTTCTGCGCGAACTGCTGCTGGCCGAGCCGCGCGAATCAGGCATCCCGATCGAACAATGCCTGTATTTCGCCATGCGCTTTCAGCAGTTCACTGCCCCGGTTGCCGCCAAGGGCATCGAGGACACCGCGTTCTATCGCTTCAACCGGTTGATCTCGCTGGCCGACGTCGGCGCCGATCCGGATCAGTTCGGCATGACGGTAAGGGCGTTCCACGGCGCCAGCGGCGACCGCGCAGCACGATGGCCGTCCACATTGCTGGCGACATCGACGCACGACAACAAGCGCTCCGAGGATGCACGCGCCCGCATCGACGTACTGTCGGAAGTGCCGGCCGCATGGCGACTGACGCTGCGCCGCTGGGCTCGGTTCAATCGGAGCCGCAAACGGCAGGTCGACGAAGTCGCGGCGCCGTCGCGCAACGACGAGTGCTTGCTGTACCAGACTCTGATCGGCACCTGGCCCGAATCAGGGCACGATCTCGCCGCCTACCGGGACCGCGTTCGGCAATACATGATCAAGGCGGTGCGCGAGGCCAAGGTTCACACCAGCTGGGTCGCGGTCAACGATCCGTACGAGCATGCCGTGACCTCGTTCGTCGATGACATCCTGGCCGACGGCGAAAATCTCTTTATCGAAGACCTGCGCCAGCAGCAGAACTACTTCCACTGGTTCGGACTATTGAACAGCGTGACGCTGGCGATCGTCAAACTGACGTCGCCTGGAGTTCCCGATTTCTATCAGGGCAACGAACTGCTCGACTTCAGCCTGGTGGACCCGGACAACCGTCGTCCGATCGACTATCCGCTGCGTCGTCGCTTGCTCGCAGACCTCGAGGCACTGGCCAAGCGGCCATCGCAACAGATCGAAGAAGCGCTGCCCTCGATGTTCGCCGCGGCCGACGGCCGAGCGAAGCTGTGGGTCGTGCGCTGTCTGCTGGATTCACGGAGGCGACATCGCGCGCTCTACCAGCAGGGGGACTATCGGCCGCTGAAGGTCTCGGGCGCGCACGCCGGCAACGTCGTCGCGTATATGAGGCGATTCGATCGCCAGGGACTGCTGGTGGTCGCCGGGCGCCTGTTTACTCAGCTCGGTCGGCCGATCGGAACACTGCCTGTCGGCGTCGATGCTTGGGGCGACACAACCGTCGATACGGCAGGTGTGGACAACACGTCGGAGCTGACAAATGCCCTGACCGGAGCCACGGTGTCCGCAGAGCGGCCCTTGCGGTTGGCTCGATTGTTGAGCAGCTTTCCTGGCGCCGTGCTTCACTTCCGCTCGGGACACTAGAACCTATCTCAGAATCTCCGATGGATCGCGGTTCTGCGCGCCGCGCTCGACGGCCAGTCGGGCGAGCAGGAAGGTGGCCGCGTTCCAGCTTTGGCCAGCCATGCCTTTCGGCTCCAGCGACGTTCCGTGGAACCATTCGGTGAATCGCCAATCGTCGAGCCCATTGAGCCGAGCCAGTTGCAGCAGTTCGGCGCGCGCCAGCTGCGGTTTGCCGACGTTCATCAGCGTCAGGACCCAGAAGGCACCGATGAGCGGCCAGATGCCGCCGTTGTGATATTGGTGCGGGTGATTCTGGTCGTGGCGTTGCATGTAGGCGCGCCATAGCGAATGACCGCGACCGATCGGACGTGTCACGGCCCGGATCGGGTATGGATCGGAGACGGCCGCGGTCAGCAGGGCCTGCAGGATTTCGTGCGCGCGCGAGTCGCCGGCAAGCCCATAGAGGATCGCCAACAGGTTGCCGAAGACGTCGCCCTCGTCGCCCGCGCTCGACAAGTTGACGAAGCTCAGATACAGGCCGCGGTTGCGTTGCTGACGGATCGTGTAGTGCCGGAGCAGACGGGTGCGCCGATAGTCGGGCAAGTCGCGACCAAACGGGTGGAACAGCGCGTTGAAGTGATGATGGGTTTCGTCCCGCTGCGGCAGTTCGTACAGGCACTTCACGCGATACCACAGCGCGTTGCTGTACAGCACGAAACCCGAGCGCGGCATGATGTCGGCCCAGTCGCTGGCCTCGTTCTGCTGGAGCAGGAAAAATCGCTGGTGCTCCTGCGCCGTCAGCCATTGGATCGCCCGTTCGACGTTTGGCTGCCAGCGATTGCGAACCGAACTGTCCACGCTCGACCGGCGTACGTGATCGACCGCGATCAACCACCACAGGGTTGCGTCGATGCAACCGACGTACCAGAAGTCGGCCCCGGTGCCATCGGCCTCGACATACTTGGGAATCTGTCCGTTCGGCGCTTGCCCGGCGGCGAGCGAGTCGAGGCTCGTGATCGCGCCGAGTTCGAGCGTCGCGACGCCGCTGCCAACCATCGCAAGCGTGCAGATGGCTGAGTCGCGGCCGAAGATACGGGTGTAGGCGCGGGCCTCGGCTGCAGCGCAGCGCCGCGCGGCAAGGATGCCGCGCGGCGTCAGATTGTCGTACAACAGCCGCAGCGATTCGTTCGTGCAGCGATCGAGCAGGTCCCGCTCGTTGTCGGCTGCTGCCGAGTGCTCGTGGCCCGATTTGCGCGCCGCACGGTGAACCCCTCGGAGTGACGCAGCGGGTAGGTCGGCGCGATCGCGCCTATTCATGGTCCAGTATCAGGGCAGAGCATTGCGCAGATTTGTCGCGCCGATACGGCGGCCGGGTAGTGTAAGAAT
>DATEZE010000090.1:0-17008 GCA_035255845.1 Burkholderiaceae bacterium
CCGTGTCGATGCGTGGAATCGAACGGATCAACCCCTGCGTGTACGGATGGCGCGGGCGGTCGAAGAGTTGCTGTACCGACGCCTCCTCGATCACTTTGCCGGCGTACATCACGACGACGCGCTGCGCGGTCTCGGCCACGACGCCCATCGCATGCGTGATCAGCATGACCGCCATGCCGAGCCGGGACTTCAGCTCGCCGAGCAGGTCGAGGATCTGCGCCTGGATCGTGACGTCGAGCGCGGTCGTCGGTTCGTCCGCGATCAGTAGCTTCGGATTGCACGAGAGCGCCATCGCGATCATCACCCGCTGTCGCATCCCGCCGGAAAACTGGTGCGGATAGTCGTGCACGCGCCGCTGCGGCGTGGAGATGTGCACGAGCTTAAGCATCTCCACCGCGCGTTCGAGTGCCGCCCGGCGCGGCAGCTTCTCGTGCAGCCGGAGCACCTCGGCGATCTGTTCGCCGACGGTGTAAACCGGATTGAGCGAGGTCATTGGCTCCTGGAACACGATCGCGATCTCCTTAGCCCGGATCTCGCGCATCGCGTCGGCGTCAAGCGGCACCAGGTCGCGCCCCTGCCAGAGGATCTGGCCGGCGACGATTTTTCCGGGTGGCATTGGCACCAGCTTCAGTACGCTCATCGCGGCGACCGTCTTGCCGCAGCCCGATTCGCCGACCACGCACACCGTCTCGCCGCGGTCGACACTGATGTCCACGCCGTCGACCGCGTGCAGCCAGCCCTCGTCCGTGTGGAAGTGAGTTTTCAGCCCGCGGATGTCGAGCAGGCGCGGTTCGAAACCCGGCGGCGCGGCCATCAGAGGACCTTGCGCGGATCGAGCGCGTCGCGCAGGCCGTCGCCGACGAAGTTGATCGACAGTACGGTGAGGAAGATCGCGGCGCCGGGAAACAGCGCCCAGTGCGCCGCGATGTCGAGGTGATCCTTGCTGTCAAAGAGGATCCGTCCCCAGGTTGGAATGTCCGGTGGAAAGCCGAGACCGAGGAACGAGAGCGTCGACTCGGCGATGATCGCCGCGGCGACGTCGATGGTGCCCGCGACGATCACCGGCCCGAGCGCATTCGGCAGGATGTGGCGGACGACCGTGCGCGTGTGCGAGGCGCCGAGCGCGCGCGCCGCCTCGACGAATTCCTTTTCGCGCAGCGAAAAGAACTGGGCGCGCACCAGCCGCGCCGTCGGCATCCAGCGGAAGCCACCGATCACCGCGACGATCAGCACGAACACGCCGCCCTCGGGACCGAGCACGCTCTTCAGGCTGTCGCGGAACAGATAGATGATCAGCAGCAGCAGCGGCAGCTGCGGCAGCGAGAGAAACAGGTCGGTGAGCCACATCAGCGCGGTGTCGATACTGCCGCGCGCGCTGCCGGCAATCGCGCCGACCAGCACGCCGACGACGATCGCCATCGTCATCGCCGCCAGACCCACGGCGAGCGAGATGCGGCCCCCGTAGAGCATGCGCGCGAGCAGGTCCTGGCCGAGGTCGTCGGTTCCAAGCGGATGCTTCCACGACGGTCCCTGGAGCTGCGCGCTGAAATCGATCTCGTTGATTGGAAGAGTCCACACCAACGGACCGAAGACGACCAGCGCGACCAGCGTCGCCAGCACGAACAGGCTCGCGTACGCCATTCGATGGCGCCTGAAGCGTCGCCACGCCTCGCGCCAGGGCGAGGCCCCCGATGCGGGCCTCGGCGCGCTAGCGGTAGGAGATGCGAGGGTCGAGCCAGCCATACACCAGGTCGGCGATCAGGTTGAAGATGATCACAAGGCAGGAGAACACGAAGGTCACCGCCATGATCACCGGCGTGTCGTTGCGCAGGATCGCATCGATCAGCAGCGAGCCGATGCCCGGAATGCGGAAGATCTGCTCGGTGATGATGGCTCCGCCGAAAATGGCCGGCATCTGCAGCGCCACCAGCGTCACGACCGGGATCAGAGCGTTGCGCACGACGTGCTTCATGATCACCTTGCGCTCTGCCAGTCCCTTGGCACGTGCGGTCGTCACGTAGTCGAGCCGGATCACGTCAAGCATCGCCGAGCGTACGTAGCGCATCCAACTGGCGCCCTGGAAGAGCCCCAGCACGACGATCGGCATGATCGACTGGCGGAACATCTCGACCCACCATGCCCAGCCGGTGGTGCTGAGGTCGGCGCGGAACACGAACGGCAGCCAGTCGAGCTTGATCGAGAAGATCAGGATCAGCAGGATGCCGGTGAAGAACGTGGGCAGCGAGAAGCCGACGAAGGCCAGCGCGCTGGCGATGCGGTCGAACCACGAGTAGGGCCGCATCGCCGACAGGATGCCGACCGGCAGTGCGATGGCCAGCGCCAGCAGTTGCGACGCACCGATCACCGCGAGCGTGATTGGGACCCGCTGCATGATCAGCGTGTCGACGTCGACGCGGCTGATGAACGAAAAGCCCCAGTCACCTTGAAGCATCGCCGCAAACCAGTGGAAGTAGCGCTGCCAGACCGGGTCGTCGAGGCCGAACTTGGCGCGCAAGTTGGCGACTACCTCGGGGGGCACGTTCGGGTTCTGCACCATCTCCGCAAACGGGTCACCCGGCGCCAGCGCCAGCACGGTGAACAGAACCACGCTGATGCCCAGCAGGCTGGGCACCGCGATCAGCAGGCGGCGCAGCAGGTATGGGCCCATCAGGCCTTCCGCCGGGCCGCCCCAAGGGAGGTCTGCGTCCCCTCGGGGGGCAGCGAATGCAATGAGCGTGGGGGCATCGAAAGAATCAGCTCTCGCGGTGCCAGTCGTGCAGCCCGGCGAGCGGGATGTCCCAGGCCGACAGCGGCGCCACCAGGTTGCGGATGACTCCGTCAACCAACGGTCGGTAAACCACTGGAATCATCGCCCGGTCGTTGCAGACGAGGTCATTCATCCGAATCAGCAGCGCGGCGCGCTTCACCGGATCGAGTTCGATCTGCTGCGCCTTGAACAAGCCATCGTATTCGGCGTTTATCCAGCGTCCGGTGTTCAGTCCCAGCCACTTGTGAGCCTTCGTCGAGGCCTCCCATGAGACCCACAGCTGCATGAAGCGATCCGGATCCGGCGTCCGCGTGAACGTATGCATCTGTAGGTCCGCCCAGAACTTCCCCGCCGTGTCTGGATTCCCGATGTCGGACGAAAAATACACGGCCGGTACCACGGTCTTCAGTTCGATCTCGATACCGGCCTTGCCACAGGCCTGCTTGAAGATGGTCTGCACCTTCTGGCGCACCGAGTTGGTCGAGCTCTGGAACAGCAGACTGAACTTCCGTCCGTTCTTCTCGCGAATGCCATTGGCGCCGCGTTTCCATCCGGCGCCATCGAGAAGCGCGTTGGCTTTCTCGAGGTTGGTTTCGCTCTTCGTGTTCGGGCTGTTGAACTGCTTCGGATTGTTCAGTACGTTCGACGTGGCTACTCCGGTGCGGCCGTAAACAAACTCCTGAGCGGACTTGCGGTCCAGCAGCAGCGCCAGCGCCTCGCGCACTGCGGGGTCCGACAGGATCGGGTGGCGCGATTTGAGGCTGGCGCGCTCGCCGTCCACTTCAGTCCATGGATCGGTCATGTTCAGCCAGATCATCTCGGTATCGCCGCCCGGGCTAAACGAGACGCGGCCTTTGCCGCTGGCCTCCATGCGCTTCAGCACTTCGTCTTCGATCTGCAGATTCCACGCGTAATCGAATTCGCCGGTCTGCAGCACCGCGCGCGCTGCCGAAACCGCGTCACCGCCGCCTTTGATCTCGATTGCATCGAAATGCGGCCGGACGGGATCGTGGTAGTTCGGGTTCAGCTCGCCTTTGACGAGATCGCCCGGCTTGAAATCGACAAATCGATACGGGCCGGTGCCGACCGGCTTCAGGTTCTGCGGCGCCTCGCGCGATTTCGCGCCGAGGTAGGGTGCGAACAGATGCTGTGGGATCAGCTGCTGGTTGGAAGTGCGAGTCCAGACCGGCGACGGCTTCTCGAAGACGATGCGCACCGCGTGCAGGTCAATCTTCTCGATCGCCTTGACGTTTTCGTAGACGCCGCCGGTGAACGCCGCCGTGGCCGGGTCGGTCGCATAGCGCCAGTTGAAAATGACGTCGTCCGCGGTGAACGGCTTGCCGTCATGCCAGGTTACGCCCCGCTTCAGCTTCCATGTGGTCGAGCGGCCGTCCGCGGCGATGCCGCCGTTGTCGCTGCTCGGGATCTCGGCCGCAAGGATCGGCATCAGCCGACCGTCCGTATCGAACCGAGCTAACGACTCGTAGAACGGCCGCGAACCCGACTGATCTTTGGTGCTGTTGGCGAAGTGCGGGTTCAGCAGTGTCGGACCCTGCCAGAACAGCAGTCGCAGCGTGCCGCCGCCGCCGCGCCGCGTCGGCTTGTAGCTGGAGGTCGGCTGCGCGATGCCGGCATCCGCCAGCAGCAGGCTGGCCATCGGGGCAGCAATACCCAACGCCGCCATGCGCGCGAGGAAATCGCGTCGGGCCAGCGAACCGGCCCGTACACACGCGATCCAGCGTCGAAGCTCGTCTTCGTCGGTCATGCGGCGACCAGCCCTCCCGGCGCGCGCTCAAGTCAGCCGGCGCCGGTCTCTCGATACCAGTTCTGCAGCTGCGAGAAGTCGAGGTCCCAACCGGTCAGCGGCGTTACGAGCTTGAGGTTTGATCCTCGCACCCGGGGCCGGCTGATCAGCGGAATGATGACGTTGTCCTTCACCGGAAGATCGTTGAGGCGTATGAACAGCGCGGCGCGCTTGACCGGATCGAGTTCGCCCTCAGCGGCCTGATACGTCTTGTCGTAATCGTCGCTGACCCAGCGGGTGATGTTGCGACCTTGCCACTTGTTCGCCTTCGACGAGACCTCGCGCGATAGGTACTGGTCCATGAAGCGCTCGGGATCCGGCTGCGTCATCGTGGTCGTGTACATCTGTATGTCGCACCAGAACTTGCCGTAGGTGTCCGGGTTGGCGACGTCGGACGAGAAGAACACGCTGGCGGTGACCGACTTCAATTCGAGGTCGATGCCGGCCTTCTGGCAGGCCTGCTTGACGACCGCCTGCTCCTTCTGGCGCAGCGAATTGACTGAAGTCTGGTAGACCAACTTCAGCTTCTTGCCGTCCTTCTCGCGGACACCATCGGCACCCTTCTTCCATCCGGCAGCGTCGAGCACCTGGTTGGCCTTGTCGACGTTGAATTCGTACTTCGTGTTCGGTGAGCGGAAGCGCGCCGGGTTATTGAGGAAGTTGCTGGTCGCGACGCCGGTGCGTCCGTAGATGAACTCCTGGATGCCCTTGCGGTCCGCCAGCAGCGACATCGCCTCGCGAACCGCTGGGTCGCTGAACGCGAAGTGCTTGGACTTGACGTTCGCGCGCTCGCCGTCGACTTCGTTCCACGGGTCCTTGGTGTTGAGCTGGATGAACTCGATGTCGCCGCTCTGCACGATCAGCGCACGCCCCTTGCCGCCGGCTTCGAGGCGTTTGAGCACCTCGTCTTCGACCTGCAGGTTCCAGGCGTAGTCGAACTCGCCGGTCTGCAGCACGGCGCGCGCGGCCGAGGTCGCATCGCCGCCACCCTTCATCTCGATCGAGTCGAAAAATGGGCGGTTCGGCATGTGGTAGTTGGTGTTGATCTCGCCGCGCACCATGTCGCCCGGCTTGAAGTCGACGAACTTGTACGGCCCAGTGCCGACCGGCTTCAGGTTGGCCGGCGCATCGCGCGACTTCGCGCCGATGTACGGTGCGAACACATGCTTCGGGATGATCATGCCCTCCGCTGCGACAAAGAGCGTCGCCCAAAACGGCGTCGGCTTCTGGAACGTGACCCGGATCGTTAGCGGATCGACCTTCGTCACCGTCGCGTCCTTGTACACGCCGGTGGTCACCGCAGCGGTGGCCGGATCCTTCGCATATTCCCACGTAAAGACACAGTCGTCCGCAGTGAACGGCTGACCGTCGTGCCAGGTGACATCCTTCTTGAGCTTCCAGGTCACGCTGCGCCCGTCGGCCGACAGGCCACCGTTCTCGCGCGTCGGGATCTCGGCCGCCAGAATCGGGATCAGGTTGCCGTCACCGTCCCAGACGGCCAGCGACTCGTAGAATATGCGCGAGCCTTCCTGGTCCTTCGTGCCATTGGCAAAGTGCGGTTGCAGCAGCGTCGCGCCCTGCCACCACAGCACCTTGAGGGCTCCGCCGCCACCGCGCTTGGTCGGTTTGTACGTCGTTGCAGGCTGTGCGCTCGCGACGCCCGCGTGCATCAACAGCATCGAGGCCATCGGTGCCGAAAGCCCCAGCGCGACCAGCTGCTGGATGAAGCTGCGCCGCGGCAGCGTCCCGGATCGGACTTCCTCGATCAGTTCGCGCAGTTCGTTCTCGTGCATGGTCTCCTCCACTCCTGTCGTTGCGGTCGCCGGGCTAAGCCCGGTCGCCTGCCGGATTTCAGCATGCTGTCACAATCCTAGCCGTTCGCCGACGCGGGGTGGTGGAAATCTGGATGTCATCAGGCCCCGGGCAACCACGCCTCGCGTCAGCCAAGTCTTAATGCTATTAGCTGGCGTCCAGCTACGGCGAAGGCCGCCCGATCAGTGTGCAACGCATCGATCGAGTGCTTGGCCGTGGCCTCCGCGCAGGTTGACCCGCCGCCGGTCGGCGTGATCGGCACCGCCGGTTCCAGTGCAACCTGGAGCGCCCGAGGCTTCGACGCGAGCTCGGCCCGCGGGCGCGCTAGCGACGCCCGCGGCCATCGGCTAAGGTGGCGGGATGGGTATTCCGGAATCGATCGATGCGACCGTTGAACTGCTCGGCTCGCGCGACTACATCGCCGATCGGCAACTCGCTACCGCAGTTTTTCTCGCGCTGAAGCTGCAGCGCCCGCTGTTCGTCGAGGGCGAACCCGGAACTGGCAAAACCGAGATCGCCAAGGTTCTCGCGGCTGCACTCGACGCCGAACTGATCCGGTTGCAGTGCTACGAGGGGCTGGATATCAACGCCGCGGCGTACGAGTGGAACGTCGCGCGGCAACTGATCGAAATCCGCATGGGCGAGGCCGCCGGCATTTCGCGCGAGACCCTGTCGAGCGAGTTGTACGACGAGCGCTTCCTCATCGAGCGCGCGTTGCTGCGGGCCCTTTTACCGCATGCGCGGCCGCCGGTGCTGCTGATCGACGAACTGGATCGCACCGACGAGCCGTTCGAGGCGTACCTGCTCGAAGTGCTCTCCGATTTCCAGATCACGATTCCGGAGTGGCGCACGGTCCGCGCGCTGACGCCGCCGGTCGTCGTCATCACGTCCAACCGTACCCGCGAGATCCATGATGCGGTCAAGCGGCGCTGCCTGTACCACTGGGTCGGCTATCCGTCGGCTGCGCGCGAGCTCGAAATCATCCGGCGCAAGGTTCCCGAGGCCAGCGCAGCCCTGTCGCAGCAGGCCGTCGCCTTCGTTCAGTCGCTGCGCGGCATAGAGCTGTACAAGCTGCCCGGCGTGGCGGAAACCATTGAGTGGACGCGGGCGCTGCTCGCGCTCGATTCGGTGGTGCTCGAGCCTGAGACGGTCAACAACACGCTCGGTGTGCTGCTGAAATACCAGGATGACATTGCGCGCATGCAGGGTACCGAAGCCGCCCGGCTGGTCGAGCAAATCCGCGGCGAGGCCCGAGCCGTCGCACCGGGCGGCTGAGCCGCCGCATGTTCATCGGTCATTTTGCCGTCGGCTTCGCCGCGAAGCGCGTCGCCCCCCAGGTGTCCCTGGGGACGCTCTTTCTGGCGGCGCAGTTCATCGACCTGCTGTGGCCGACACTGCTGCTGCTGGGGATCGAGCGCGTGTCAATCGATCCTGCCTTGCCGGGCGCACCGCTCCGCTTCGAGCACTACCCGGTGTCTCACAGCCTGCTCGGCGTGCTCTGCTGGGCCGCTCTGCTGGGAGGTATCTACCTGCTGCTAACGCGCAACCGGCGCGGCGCCTGTGTGATCGCGCTGCTCGTCGCGAGCCATTGGTTGCTCGACTTCCTCGTGCATCGCCCGGATCTGCCGCTGCTCATGGCCGGCGGACCGAAAGTCGGGCTCGGGCTGTGGAATGCGCCTTTAGTCGAGCTACTGCTCGAACTCGGACTTTTCGCCGCATGTTTTGCAATGTATCTCACCGCGCCTGCGACGCGGTTGGCGGGCTACAAGCCCTGGGTGCTGGCGGCGCTGCTGCTGGTCATTCAGATCGCCAACGCGATCGGCCCGCCGCCGCCATCGGTCAATGCGATCGCCTGGATCGGCCAGGCGCAGTGGCTGCTCATCGCTGCCGGGTACTGGGCTGACCGTCCTTTGCGCGCGCGGCTGGCGACAACGGCTGCCCGCCCCCAGCGATGACGGAATCGGCTGCTGCGCCTCGATCCGCGCTGCCCGGCCGGCTCGCCGAAAACGTGATGCACTTTGCACGCGTGTTGCGCGATGCGGGCCTTCCTGTGGGTACCGACCGGATCCTGCTTGCGTACGACGCCCTAAGCATAAGCGGCATCGGCGCTCGCGCCGATTTCTATGCGGTGCTGTCGGCCTGCTTCGTCAGCCGAGGGGAGCACCGGACGCTCTTCGACCAGGCGTTCCACATCTTCTGGAAGGACCCGGATCTGCTCGGCAAGATCATGCAACTGCTGATGCCGCAGATGAAGCAGAAGGCGCAATCAGCGCTACCGCCGGAGAACCGGCGCTTGGCCGACGCGATGTTCAAGGGCACGGTGCATCGACCCGAGCCGACCGAGCCGCGGCGCATCGAGATCGATGCTGCGCTGTCGTGGACCGACCGCGAGCAATTGCGCAAGGCTGACTTCGACACGATGAGCGCAGCCGAGTGGACTGCGGCGCGCAAGCTGCTCGAGCGCATCGACCTGTTCTTCGCCCGCCTGCAGATGCGGCGCGAAATCGTTTCCGCCCGCGGCCGCCGCGTCGATCTGCGCGACGCGCTGCGCCACTCGGCGCGGCGTGGCGGCGAGATCGCAGTCCTCAAGTACCGACGTCGCCGCACGCGTCCCGAGCCGCTGGTCGTACTGGTCGACATTTCCGGTTCGATGAGCCGGTACTCGCGCATGTTCCTGCACTTCCTGCACGCGATCACGACTGGGCGCGATTCCGCCAATCACCGCGTGCACTCGTTCCTGTTCGGGACCCGGCTGACGCATGTCACGCGCCAGCTCGCCGCGCGCGACCCCGATGTCGCGGTGCGTGCGGTGGTCCAGGCGGTTGACGACTGGTCCGGAGGCACGCGCATCACGCAGGCGCTGCACGAGTTCAACTTCAGGTGGGCGCGCCGCGTGCTGTACGGCAATCCAACCGTGCTGCTGGTCACTGATGGACTCGAGCATGGTGACACCGAAGCGCTCGAGCGCGAGGCCGAGCGGCTGGCCAAGTCATGCCGGCGACTCATTTGGCTCAATCCGTTGCTGCGCTACGAGAACTTCGAACCGCGCGCCGGCGGCGTTCGCGCACTGCTGCCGCATGTTGACGCCTTTCTTCCGGTGCACAATCTCGCCTCTCTCGAGTCGCTGGCGGTCCGGCTTACTGCGTCGATGGCGCCCCGATCGATGGAACTTCAGGAGACGTTCAAGTGGAGCTGAAGGGAGAGCGTGTGCTGCCGGTCAGCCGCGAGGTCGCGTGGAAGGCGCTCAACGACGTGGATGCGCTCAAGGCGGCGGTACCGGGCTGCGAGAGCCTGGTCGCAGCCGGCGACAACGGCTACGACGTCGTCGTGAATTCCGCCATCGGCCCGGTCAAGGCCCGATTCAAAGGCAAGCTTGAGCTGGCCGACGTCCAGGTCCCCGAGTCCTACATCATTCGTTTCGACATGCAGGGTGGGCCTGCCGGCTTTGCACGCGGCGATGCGCGCGTGCGGCTCGAAGCGATCGAGGCCAATTCGACACGCATGGAGTATCTGGTGAATGCATCGATCGGCGGCAAGCTGGCGCAGGTCGGATCGCGACTGGTTGACGCCGCATCCGGCGCCATGGCCGACCGCTTCTTCGGCACCTTCGCTGCGGACCTTGCGAACCGCTATCCGTCTGGAGACGGCGCCGCGGTTCGCAGGCCAGGATTCTTCGCGACGCTGTCGACGTTCCTGAAGAGACTCTTCGGAGTACGGTGATGCGCGTACCGCCCTGGTCCGAGGCTCTCGCTCCCCGCAGTCGCGAACTCGTGGCGGCGATCGAAACCCGCCGCGGCGGATCGCTGCTGAATCTGGACCGCATGCTGCTCTGGTCCGAACCGCTCGCGCGCGGCTGGAACGGGTTCCTGCGTGCGGTGCGCACTGAACTGTCGCTGTCGCCATTTCTGCGCGAGCTGGCAATCTGCGTCGTCGCGCGCCTCACCGGCGCACTTTACGAATATCACCATCACGCGCCCGAGTTGGCGCAGGCCGGCGCCAGTCCTGCGCAGCTGGCGGCACTCGACGACCCCGATGCCGCCGCCGCCGGTTCCGACTTCGATGAATTGCAGCGGGCCGTCATCCGCTACGCCAGTGCGAGCACCCGTACTGTGGCGATCCCCGAAGAAATTTTCGCTGCGCTGAAGCGCTGGCTCGGGCCAACCGAACTGGTCGAACTCGTCGCCGTCACCGCCACCTACAACATGGTGGCGCGGTTCCTCGTGGCCCTTGAAGTCGTTCCGGAGCGCTGATACGCCGACGATGGAAACCGATATCACCCGGCATTACAGTCGCGGCGACCTGCTCGCGCGTCTGAAGGCCGCGCTGCGGTCCGACGGAGTCGATCCGGAGCATCCAACCATTGGCGCGCTGGCACCCTACGACCAGTTCCATGGCCGCGGCATGGAGGCGACGTTGGAGATCGCCAGTCTGCTGCCCCTGGGTACCGGCGACCACCTGCTCGACATCGGCAGCGGAATCGGCGGTCCCGCCCGTTACTTCGCTCAACGCTTCGGTTGCCGCGTCACGGGCATTGACCTGACTCCGGAGTTCTGCGAAATCGCGCGCCATCTCGCACGCGTGCTGCGCCTGCACGATCGCGTGGACTTCGACGTCGGTAGTGCGCTCGACATGCCCTACACCGATGGCAGCTTCGACGCGGCCTGCTCGATGAACGTTTCGATGAACATCGAGGACAAGAAGGCGTTCTTCCAGGAGATCTGCAGAGTGCTGAAGCCGGGGGCACGACTTGCTCTCTCCGAAGTCGCACGCGGCGCTGGCGGACCGATCGAATATCCGACGCCGTGGGCAGCGAGTGCGCAGGCCAGTTTTCTGGCCACGCCGGAGCAGACGCAGCGCAGCCTCGAGGATGCAGGCTTTGAGGTTGCGAGCCTGCGCAGCACGCGCGACGAAGCGCTGGACTATGGCGCACGCTCAAGGGCGCTGGTCGAGCGTGGGGAGAAGCCGCCGCATCGTGCCGTCATGTTGATTCACGCTGAAACCGCCGCCGTGGCGATGGCCAATGTGGCCCGGGCGCTTGCCGACGGCCGAATAGTGCCGATCGAGGTCCTGGCCCACCGGCGCGACTAGACGGTGCGACTGGATGCGGCAAAGCGCAACCGCAACCGGTACCGTCGGAGTATCTTGACCAGTCTCCAACCGGCGGTGCCGCGCCGCCGGCGGTGGCGACCGTCGAGGCCTCCGATCGTCACCGGGTCCCGGCAGGCCTCGCTTGCGCACAGGAGGCCACATGGCGACCTACATCGTTCTCGCGAACTTCACCGAGCAGGGGATCCGCAGCGTCAAGGACACGACCAAGCGGGCCGACGCAGTGCGCGAAATGGCGAAGAAATTCGGCGCGACCGCGCGCGAATTTTATTGGACCATGGGTCGCTATGACGTCGTCTCGATCTTCGACGCACCCGACGATGCCGCAATGACCGCGCTGAGCCTCAGCATCGCATCGCTCGGCAACGTGCATACACAGACGTTGCGGGCGTTCTCGCGCGACGAGGTGAGCGGCATGCTCGGCAAGCTCGCGTAGTCCGGTCCAGGTGGTACGCCGCTTAGCGGGCGGCGGACTGGTCGAGGGTCTGGGCGACTGCAGGGCTGAAGTACAACGCCCATCGCGCGCCGGATACCGACTCCTCGACACAAACCCCCGGCGTGCAGTCGATCAGCCGGAATTGGTCGCGATCGGCAGGAAATCGCAGCGCCGTTCCGGGGTCGAGGCCCTGTCGATATTTCGCTAACGCTGCGGTGTCGCCGAAGCCGGTTTCCCATAGCGTTGCGCCGTCTTTCACCGACATCGCGACGACGCGGATATCGGCCACGGACACCGGTCGGTAGTCCCGTCGCTCGAGCGATCCGACGACGAAGACATACCAGGGTCCGCCAGTACTGTTACGCCGGCCGAGCAGAAGGCCGAAAGTGTCGTAGCCGTCACGTTCGGGCTGCGACGATTCGATGTCGTTGGCACCGAAGACGATCTGCCCCGGACGCTGTACCGCACTGGACCGCAGCGCGGGCAGCCGAGCCAACACCGCCGGGTCGCCCGTGCCCTGCGCGACGACATGCTGACCGACCCGTCGTTGCCATTCATCGACGACAGTGCGCGCTGCGGTCTCGGGCGCCGGCGGTGTGCGCGCCTGCTGTCCCGGCTGGCGCGGCGAATGCAGCGCGCAGCCGAACACGGTGGCGCAAAGCGCCATAAGCGCAACGCGCAACGCCCGCACCGCACTGGATCGAGCGCACATTGCGACTGACCGCGACGGAGCGGACCCGGCCTCGATCATCGATGCTTACTGCGGCAAGGGGTTGGCGGCACGATCCGCAGTAGCTCCGGGCGGCGTTTCGGTGTTCGTGTCCCGCGTCGCTTCGACGCCGGTCGACATCGCGACGCGCCGGTTCATGCTGGCTGCCGCAGCGATCACGGCGGCGGTCGTCGCATGTCCCGCACGTGCCGCCTCATCGCTGGGCGTGGCGGCTGTCGCGTTGCGCACGCGCGGATCGGCCCCGCGTGCCAGCAGAGCCGCGACCACGGCGGCATCACCGCGCCGTGCGGCCAGGTGCAGCGGCGTATTGCCCGCGTCATCCGACGCCTGCGGATCGGCGTGTTGCTCGAGCAGGAGCAGCGCGACGCGGCTACGGCCGCGTGCGACGGCGCTCAACAGCGCCGTCTGGCCGAACAGGTCGCGAGCGTTCGGATTGGCGCCTGTCTGCAGCAGCAGCGCCGTGATATCGGGCCGGCTTTGCACTACGGTCAGCATCAATGGTGTCACTCCGTAGAGCGCGACAGCGTCCGGCTTGGCGCCGGCGGCGAGCAGCGCACGCACCGCCGGCGCGCTACCGCCGCGGATAGCGGCGTGCAGCGGCGTCTCGCCGTCGATATCAGCCGCATTGACGTCGGTGTTCGCTGCGAGACGCGTGACCTCGACCGCATCGCCGTCGCGCGCAGCCCACCACAGCGCGGTGCGGCGAAAGGCATCGACCGCCGGCCCCCCACCGTTGGGATTCGCGCTTGCAGCGGCCGGAGCGACCGCCTCGTCACCGCCGGGTGCAGCCGCGGTTGCGAAACACGCGGTGCGGATGCTGATCGGTGTCGAGTTGGTCGCGTAGCCGTAGGGCTCGCCGAAATACGTGCTCAACTCGCGCGCGATCGCCTCGAACTGTGCCGCGCTGCGCAGCCCGCCGTGCTCGTCGCGGTAGTAGTCCAGCGCGTCCGGGCAGCGCTGGGAGATCAGCGTGCGCAGGCGTGCGCTGAAGTAGCGGGCGTAACGATTCGGGTTCAGCACCTCGTTCCAGTGGGGCGTGACGAATACCGTGAAAAAGTTGGAGTCGGGCTGCGCCTGGACTCGCCAGTAGGCGCCGTCGCGCACGAGCATCGGTGGCAGCTCATGTGTTCCGATCCGGACAGGTTCGGTCAGGTTGCGATAGAACTTCAGACCGGCAAAGTCAGCCGCGAGGTCGCCATTGGAATGGATGCCGGTCGTGAACATGCCGAGCATGCCGTCTTCGGAGGTCAGCGGATTGCGCGCAGCCGAACGGATCGCGGCCTGCGCCGCCTCGCCTTCCGGCTTGCCCTGGTCCACGCGTGACTGGTACTTCCCGTGGTAGATCTTGCCGACATTGATGAAGTGGATCAGCTTGTCGGTGCCGATCAGCGTCCCGTCGACGTTGATGGTGCCCGCACGGAAGAACGTCCGCACGGCTTTGGTCAGATCGATGACGAGGAGCGGATCGTCATAGATCGACACGGTGGGCCTGTGCATCGTTACCAGTCCCGGGTACTGCGCCTTGATGTTCTGCGACAGCAATGTGACGTCGAGCAGTTCGTTGGTTGGTATCGCGAGGAACAGCTGTCCCCAGACGTTGTTCGCGATGGTGTCCGGCGACTGCAGCTCGGCGACCCGCTGCCCACCCTGTTCGGACTCGATCGCCTGCCGGATCGCCGCATTGGTCTCTTTGACCGCAGCTTCAATCGACGCGAATACGATCTGCGACAGGTAAGGGCCGAGGTCCGCGAAATCGCGCCCAATCGGCAATGTGTATTGCTCGGATTCGTGTGCGGCCGCGGGCGCTGCCTGAATCAGCAGCGCCGCCGCGGTGGCCGCCGACAGCGCGCCGCGAACAGCGCCTGCAAGCTTTCCGGATGTCCCATTTTGCCGATTCACGTCTGAGCTCCGCGCCGCACAGCGGGGAAAAGATTCTACCGAGACCCGCGCTCTCTTTCAGGGTCTCAGCGCTTTTCCGACCGCGGCCACGGCTTCCAGCGGCGGTGCACCCACCACCATTGTTCGGGTCGCCGGACGATCAAGCGCTCGAGCGCCCGGTTGTAGGCCCGGGTGTTCAGGCGGATCGCCTCGTTTGTATCCGGATGGTCGACAGGCAGGAATCGTTCCTCGAAGCGCAGCACGTGGCGTCCATCGGCCTCGCGCCAGCTGGCCGCCGGCACCACCGGCGCGCCAGTACTTAGCGCGATGACGGCGAGGCTGCGGAAGGTCCCCGCCGGATGGCCGAGGAATTCGACCATTACGCCGTCCTTGCGGCTGGCGTGCTGGTCAAACGGGAACACGACCAGATCCCCGGCGGCAAGCCGGTCGAGGATCGCCTCGAGCCCGCCGCGCTTGGGAAGCACGCCAAAGCCGGCGCGGCGAAACCTGCGCGTAACCCAGCGATCGAGCCAGGCCGGACGGATCGGTCGGCGCACGAAGTGGAACCGGCCGTTCGCCTCCGGATACTGGGCGAGCCCCGCCGTCGTCGCGACCTCGAAGTTGCCGAAGTGGCCGGTCAGAATGAGAACGCCTTTGCCGAGCGCATGGGCTGCGAGCAGCGCATCGAGGTTTTCCACGCGCGCCATCGCGAGCTTGCGCGCACGCGGGAGCCACGGAAACTTGATGAACTCCCACAGTAGCCGCCCGAGGTGGCCATAGTGGGCCTGTGCAAGACGCTCGATCTCCTGAGCGTCCACGACGTCACCGTAGACGCGGCGCAGGTTCTCAAGCACCACCTTGCGCCGAAACGGAACCAGCCGGTAGAACCAGCGTGCGGCACGCGAGGGGGCGGCGCCCTGCGCTTGGGCCAGTGCCACCGCGGAAGCCTGCGTGCGGTCGTGCGTCAGCGACAGGGTGATCGAACGCAGCCGGTTGCGGCCCAGCGCGATCTCGGCCGCTTCGTTGAATTCGATGGCCGGTGCCCCGTAGGGATCGCGCGCCACCGAAAAGTCGGCGGGACCGAGCGCGCCGAGCGCCACTTCGCGCGGAAACAGCTTGGCGCAGGCTTCCTTGGCGGCGAAGCGGGCGGCGAGGGACGGTGCGCGGCCAGGGCCGTCGCCGGCGTCGCGCAGCTCCTGCTCGGAGTACAGCTTGCGCAGGTCTGCAGCCGGCGTTTCGGCGAGCAGTCGTTCGATGCGGGCGATATCGACACTGTCGACGCCGCAGCGGGTCGTGCCGTCGGGAGCTGCCGGCGGCAGCACGTTCACGGAGCGCGCAGCAGGCAAGCGGTGTTGGTTCCGCCGAAGCCGCGTGACAGCAGTAGCGCGACTTTGCTGCGTGGTTCGCGCGCAAAGCGCGACGCGTTCAGCGGGGCGCAGTTCGGATCGAGGTTCTCGAGCGTCGCGATGCCGGGCACGGTGCCGGCACGCAGCGCGGCAAGCCCGATGACAGCCTCGAGCAGACCCGCGGCTGCCAGCAGGTGGCCAAACGCCCACTTGAACGCAGTCACCGGCGGCATGTCGCGGCCGAAGACCTGCAGCAGCGCGCGCGCCTCCGAGACGTCGGAATTCTCGGTCCCATTGCCATGCGCGACGATCATGCCGATGTCGCGCGGCGCGAGGCTCGACGCCTCGAGTGCGCCTTCGATTGCTCGGACCAGCCCGTCGCCATCGTCGCGCACCGGCAGCAACCCGAGCCCGTCGCTGCCGCCGCCCGATCCGAGGACTTCGCCAATGACGCTGGCGCCGCGGTCGCTGGCGGCGGTTTCTGTCTCGAGCACGATCGCGGCCGCGCCTTCACCCATCGCGCTGCCGTCGTGGCGCGCGTCGAAGGAGCGCAGTGCGGTGCGCGTCAGCAGACCCATCTGGTCGTAGTACAGCAGCGTCTGTGGTTCGATTGGCGCGTCGTGCGCAGCCGCGACTGCGCGCGTGCATTCGCCGGCACGCAGCGCCTCAGCCGCTTCGGCCAAGGCCAGCAGGCCGCTGATGCTGTGGTTGGTAATGCAGGCGTTCGAACCTTTGAGGCCGTGGCGGATGCCGACATGGCCGAGCACATTGTTCGGCAGCGAACGCAACAGCCACATTGGATTCACCGTGGCGGCCAGTTCCTCGCCGAAGGCCCTGAGTTCGCCATGCGCGGCGGCAATCAGTGGGAGGTAGTCGTACTGATTGCCAAAGTTTCCGCTGCCGGAGCCGACGAAGACTCCGGTCGTGTCCGCGAATCGCGTGGCCGCATCGGCGTCCAGAGTCTCACGCCACTCCGGCCACGCGCTGTCCTCGATCGCACGGTCCGCGGCGTACAGACCGAACACGTCGGTGCGGCGGATGAACTTCAGCAGCTTGCGGTCGCCGGTCAGCGCGCCTGCGTTGTACTCGGGAACCTCGGCCGCAATGCGGGCCGGCCAGTGGCCCGCAT